>NZ_CP022521.1:3623333-3925277 GCF_002234535.1 Actinoalloteichus hoggarensis | reverse complement strand
GCTGCCGCTCGACCCATCGCTTCTGGTGGAAGTAGGCGAGATCGAACCCGTAGCCGTCCACCACCAGCCAGCTCATCGTCGGGTGATACGGCGAGGAGTCGGTCAGATCGGGGAGTACGCGTCGCCACAGCGGCCGAGGCAGGCGCGCCATGGCGAATCCGACCCCGATGTAGGAGAGCAGGAGGTGCGGCGCTCCCGGGCCGCTCAACAGGTCTCGGGTGCGGTGTCCGCCCGAGGTGGCGTCCAGGATGGTGAGCGCCATCGCGGCGCCTTCGTAGGCGAAGCCCCGCATGTCCGTGTCCACCAGCTCCAGTCTGCGCTCGATCTCCCTGATTCTCGGTGTCTCTACCGCCCACTCGAATCCACAGACCACGGCCGCCGGGATCGCCTCCAGTCGGCCGGTGTCCTTCGTTCGCGGGCCGGGAAAACCGCGACGGGCGAACGTCACCTCGTCCAACGACGGTGCCAGTATGAGTCGGCGCAAGGTGCCGAGAATCGCAGGCATAGCCCCTCCCAATGCCATGGTGAGGTCACTCGGCTGTGTTGGTGACGGACCTGATCGTCGCAAGAGCCGGGTGCCGATTTCGATTTTCAGACTTTCTCATTGAATTGTCAACATTCTCCTTCTTCGGGGATGCCGTCGAATGGCGGTATCGGCCGGGCCTTCGATCGGCTCATTGGTCGGATATCGCCGATGATGTGTACCGATAGCAGTGATCCGATTGGTCGGACGGGATTCGGCTTTGCGGCCGATTGCGGTACCGATCAAGCACCGTCGTTCCTCGCCGTGCCGTGCCGTCGGCGCCCGAGAGCGAATTGCGCGCGCCTGAGTCTCGCGGGACGTCCTCCGCCGGCGACGACCGGGCGCCGTGGTCGCCTTCCTGCCTGCGCCTGCGCACGTACACGGCGATCCGGCGGTCGGCCCGCCGAGGCCGGGTGTGCCCGACGGCATCGTGATCACGACGTCCCGCGGCCACGCCGGGCCCCCTGCGGGCGCGGATGCCCGCTGAGCGTTCCGACCAGGGCGGACACGTCGCCGCCGCCCCTCGAACACAGGAATGTTCCGCGCCTCCCGACGCGCAGGCGGCCGATCGACCGTCCGGATCGCGGTCGAGCCTGCCGAGACGACACCGCGCTCGTGCCCTCCGGAGCGGTCCTGGGACCACCGCCGCCGACGGCATCGACGACTGAGTCAGCCGGGTGATCATGCCGTACGATCGGTGGACAGGGTCGGTGATCGCCATCGGCGGGCCTCCTCCAAGGCGGGCAGCTCGCAGCGTCGGATCCGCGGCTCTTTCCAGCATGTTGCGGTTCCGGCGCGGCATCTTCTTCCAGCATGCGCACTGACCGGACCGCTGTTCTTTCATTCGAATGGTCGAGTGGGATCCTGGGAAAGTGAGCGGGGAGTGACCGGCGCGACAGGCGGCTCCGGCGGCCCGGCCTGCGCTGTCGGGGCGTCGGTCGTCGAGTGGCCGCCCCGACCGCCCAGCCGTGGATTCCCCCCGGGCGGAACGGTCGTCACAGTGTTATGGAATGTCATTCCCGGCCGCCGCACAATCGGAGAAGACAACGGCGGCGCGACTCCTGCACGATCGGATCACGGCGGCGGAAGTGTGCCACACCGAGCCGGCGTCCGGTAAATCAGCGACATCCTTGACGCCGACCCGGTTACGGCTGCCGGATCGCGCAGAGCCGCGATGTCCTGCCCGTTCCGTAATCGGAGGCTCAGCTCCAGAGACGGTGGGAAGTATGAGCAGCGAGCGAATCGCAATCGTGGGAATCGGGCTCCGCTATCCCGATGCCGCGACGCCCGATGAACTGTGGGAGAACGTACTCGCGGGCCGTCGCGCCTTCCGACGGCTGCCGAACGAGCGGATGAACCGCGCCGACTACTGGTCGCCTGATCCCGAGGCGCCCGATCGCTTCTACTCCACCATGGCGGCGGTGCTGCGCGATTTCGAATTCGACCGCGTGGCGTATCAGGTGGCGGGCAGTACCTACCGTTCCACCGACCTCACCCATTGGCTCGCCCTCGACGTGGCGGCTCGTGCCCTGGCCGACGCCGGTTTCCCCCGGGGCGAGGGTCTTCCGACGGCGACGACCGGGGTGGTGCTCGGCAACAGCCTGACCGGGGAGTTCTCCCGCGCCAACACCCTGCGGCTGCGATGGCCCTACGTTCGGCGCACCCTCGCCGCGGCGCTCGCGGACAAGGGCTGGTCCGACGCGGAGACCGCCGCGTTCCTGGGCGACCTCGAGACCCGGTACAAGGCGCCGTTCCCCGCCGTGGACGAGGACTCCCTCGCAGGCGGCCTGGCCAACACCATCGCCGGACGGATCTGCAACCACTTCGACCTCGGTGGTGGCGGCTACATCGTGGACGGGGCCTGCTCGTCGTCGCTGCTCTCGATCGCCACCGCCGCCAAGGCGCTCGTCGACGAGGATCTGGACGTGGCTCTGGCGGGCGGGGTCGATCTGTCGATCGACCCGTTCGAGGTCATCGGATTCGCCAAGACCGGTGCGCTGGCCACCGGGGAGATGGTGGTCTACGACCGGGACTCCAACGGCTTCTGGCCGGGGGAGGGCGCGGGCGTCCTGGTGCTGATGCGGGAGGCCGACGCGGTCGCGCAGGACAGACGGATCTACGCGTCCATCGCGGGATGGGGGATCTCCTCCGACGGCAAGGGCGGCATCACCCGCCCCGAGGCGAGCGGCCACCGCCGTGCGCTGGCCCGTGCCTACGGCCGGGCGGGCTACGGCGTGGAGACGGTGTCCTACTTCGAAGGACACGGCACCGGCACCGCGCTCGGCGACGCCACGGAGCTGACGGCGCTGTCCACCGCCCGGCACGCGGCGGCGCCCGACGCGCCCCCCGCGGCGGTCAGCAGCATCAAGGGCAACCTCGGCCACACCAAGGCCGCGGCGGGAGTCGTCGGATTGATCAAGGCGACTCTCGCCGTGCACCACCAGGTGATCCCGCCCGCGACGGGACACCGCGACCCGCATCCGAGCCTGCTCACTCCCGACGCCGCCGTCTACGTCCCCCGAGACGCCCGCGCGTGGCCGGAGGACCAGCCGGTCCGCGCGGGCGTCTCGGCCATGGGATTCGGGGGGATCAACACGCACCTCACCGTCGAGCAGCCGCCGGGCACCCCACGCCGCACCGCCGTCGACGCGGCCACCCTGGCGACGGTCGCGGCGCGACAGGACGTGGAGCTGCTGCTGGTGGCCGGAGCCGACCTCGCCGACGTGCGCGAACGGCTCGCCCGGCTGCGCGAGCTGACCGGGAGGCTGGCGTACGCCGAGCTGGCCGACCTGGCCTACGCCCTCGCCACGGAGGCGGCCGACGGCCCCGTTCGCGCGGCGGTGGTGGCCGACTCGCCCGCCGACGCCGAGCGCAGGCTGGGCCTCCTGCTGGCCGCCGTCGACGATGGACGCACTCGGATCCACTCCGTCACCGACGGCATCTTCCTCGGCGAGCCCTCGGACGAGCCGAGGATCTCCTTCCTGTTCCCCGGTCAGGGCTCCGGGCGCGGTGGTGCGGGCGTGCTGCGTCGTCGATTCGGCTCGGCCGCCGAGGCCTTCGCCGCCGCCGGGCCGGCCGAGGACGGAGATCCGATCGCCACGCAGGTGGCCCAGCCGCGCATCGTGGCGGGGTCCCTCGCGGGACTGCGCGTGCTGCGTGATCTGGGCATCGAGGCCACCGCCGCCGTCGGGCACAGTCTCGGTGAACTGACCGCGCTGCACTGGGCAGGCGCCCTGACCGCACCCGATCTCGGCGCGCTCGCCGCCGCGCGGGGAAAGGCCATGGCGAGCGCGAGCCGCACGGGCGGCGGGATGGCGAGCCTGACGGCGACCGGTGAGGAGACGGCACTGCTCGTCGCCGACGAGGACGACGTGGTCGTCGCAGGCTACAACGGGCCCCGGCAGACGGTCGTCTCCGGCCCGGCGACGGCCGTGGACCGCGTCTGCGCCAAGGCACGGGCCGCCGGACACGGCGCCACCCGGCTGTCCGTCTCCCACGCCTTCCACTCGCCGTTGGTGGCCCCCGCCTCGAGGGCGCTGGCCGCGCACCTGGAGACCCTCGCCCTCCAGCCGGTGCGGCGCCGCGTCGTCTCCACCGTCACCGGCGGGCCCCTGGACGCCGCCGAGGACCTCGCCACGCTGCTGCGCGACCAGGTCGTCCGACCGGTGCGCTTCCACCAGGCCGCCGTGCGGGTCGCCGCCGACGCGGACCTGCTGATCGAGGTCGGTCCCGGTCGCGTCCTGACCGGGCTGGTCGCCGAGATCACGCCGGGGACGCCCGCGTTCGCCGTGGACACCGAGTCGGATTCGCTCCGGCCGCTGCTGTCGGTGGTCGCCGCCGCGTTCGTGCTCGGTGCCCCGGTGCGCACCGAGACGCTGTTCACACATCGGGTGATCCGCCCGCTCTCGATCGACGGACCCATGACGTTCCTGGCCAGTCCGTGCGAGCAGGCCCCGGCGATCGACGTCGGCACGGTCGCGCCCGTCGTGGCGGCCGAGGCGACGGCCGCCGACCCGCTCATCGCGGTGAACGGGTCGGCACCTCCCGCTCACGCCGACTCGGCACGCTCCACTCTGGAGCTGCTTCGCGAGCTGGCCGCCGCGCGCGCCGAGCTGCCGTCCGCCACGATCACCGCCGACACCCATCCGCTGGACGACCTGCACCTCAGCTCCATCACCGTCGGCCAGATCGTGAACCAGGCCGTACGCGACCTGGGCAGGCCGCCGCTGACCTCGGCGCCGAGCTTCGCGACCGTGCGGCTCGGCGAGCTGGCCGCCCTCATCGACGATCTCGCCGAGACGGCACACGCCGAGGAGACCGTCGTCGACGAGGCCGCGGGTGCAGGTCCCTGGGTGCGTGCCTTCACCGTCGACCACGTCGCGGAACCCGCTCCGATCGGGCGTCCGCCCGCGGCGGGCGCGACGAGTCCGGGCGACTGGGCGGTGCACGCGCCCTCGGATCATCCGCTGGCGGCGCCGCTGGGCGACGCCCTCGCCCACGCCGGTCTGGGCGACGGCGTGCTGCTGTGCCTGCCCGAGCGCTGCGACGATCAGGACCTCGCCCTGCTGCTGGCGGCGAGCCGTGACGTGCTCGGCCGCCCGGCCGGCACGCGGCTGGTCGTGGTCCAGCATCGGTTCGGCGCCTCGGGACTGGCCAAGACGCTGCACCTGGAGGCGCCGTCGGTGCCCACGACGATCGTGGAACTGCCCGACGTCGCACCCGTCGCGCCCGCCGACCTCGAACGAGCCGTGAGTCGAGTCCGCACCGAGGTCGCGGCCACCACCGGCTTCGCCGAGGTGCGCTTCGACGCCGACGGCACGCGTCGGGTGCCGGTGCTGCGCGCCCGCCCCGTCCGCCCGTCCGCCGCCCGCGCCGCCGACACCGCGGCCGCCGGGGCACTCGGGCCCGCCGACGTCCTGCTGGTCACCGGCGGTGGCAAGGGCATCACCGCCGAGTGCGCGCTGGCCCTGGCGGAGGACTCCTCGGCCGCGCTGGTCCTGCTCGGCCGCTCCGACCCGGACACCGACGCCGAACTCGCGGCCAACCTCGCGCGCCTGACGGCCAAGGGCGTTCGCCACCGGTACGAACGTGCCGACGTGACCTCCGCCGAGGAGGTCGCCGCCGCCGTCGGCCGGGCCGTGCAGGACCTCGGTCCGGTCACCGCCGTCCTGCACGGCGCGGGCCGGAACGAGCCGTCGTCGCTGGCCGGGCTCACCGAGGAGGAGTTCCGCGCGACGCTCGCCCCGAAGGTGGCGGGACTGCGTGCCGTCCTCGCCGCCGTGGACCCCGACCGACTCCGACTGCTGCTCACCTTCGGCAGTGTCATCGGTCGGGCGGGGCTGCGCGGCGAGGCACACTACGCGACGGCCAACGACTGGATGACCGAGCTGACCGTGCGTTTCCAGCGGGAGCATCCCCGCGCCCGCGCCCTCGCCCTGGAGTGGTCGGTGTGGTCCGGCGCGGGAATGGGCGAACGACTCGGCGTCGTGGAGGCCCTGCGGCGGGAGGGCGTCACCGCCGTGCCCGCCGAGGACGGCATCGCGATGCTGCGCCAGGTCCTCGCCGATCCCGACGCCGGGCCGGTCGTGGTGATCGGCGGCCGGATGTCGGGTCTGCCGACGCTGGCCGTGGAACGGGTCGAGCCGCCGCTGCTGCGCTTCGTCGATCGGGTCCTCGTGCACTACCCGGGAGTCGAGCTGGTCACCGAGACGACCCTGTCCGCGGGCAGCGACCCCTACCTCGCCGACCACCTCCTGGCCGGGGATCTGCTGCTGCCCGCCGTGGTCGGGATGGAGGCCATGGCACAGGTCGCCGCCGTCCTCCTCGGCGACACGCCGACGCCGGTGCTCCACGACGCCGAGTTCCTCCGCCCGGTGGTCGTCCGGCCGGACGGGACGACGACCGTGCGGCTGGCCGGCCTGGTCGTCGACGCCGAGACGGTCGACGTGGTGATCCGCAGCGAGGAGACCGGATTCGGCGCGGACCACTTCCGGGCGCGCCTGCGGCTCCCGCGAGGCGATCGGCCGGTCGACCGCGCGCCGAGGGCGGACGAGCTGCCCGCGGTGCCGCTCGACCCGGACACCGAGCTGTACGGCGACGTCCTGTTCCAGGGCAGACGATTCCAGCGGCTCCTGCGTTATCGGCGGGCCGCCGCCCGGCACGCGGTCGCCGAGCTGTCCACCCGGCCGACGGCACCCTGGTTCGCCGAGTTCCTGCCGCAGCGACTCCTGCTCGCCGACCCCGGCACCAGGGACGCCGCGATGCACGCTCTCCAGTGCTGCGTGCCCGACGCCACCCTGCTGCCGGAGCGCATCGAGCGACTGCATCTCGCCGATCCCGCCGCGGCGACGCCGGAGTACGTGGTGCTCGACGCCCGCGAACGGTCACAGGACGGCGACAGCCACACCTACGACCTCGACCTGCGCGACCCGCACGGCGTGCTCGTCGAACGCTGGGAGGGCCTGGTCCTGCGCGCGGTCGCCCGACGCGACGGCACCGGTCCCTGGGCGCCCGCCCTGCTCGGCCCGCACCTGGAACGCAGCCTCGAACGGGTCCTGGGATCGGCGCCCTCGACGGTCGTCGAGCCGGACCCGCCGAGCGGGGGACCCGGCCGGGACGTCGGGCGACGCGAGCAGACCGAGCTGGCCGTGAGCCGGGCACTGGGCCGACGAGCGCGGGTCCACCACCGACCCGACGGCCGCCCGGAGATCGAGTCCGCGCCCGCCGAGACCGCTCCCGCCGCGGGACGTCGGCAGGCTCGGTCGGAGTCGAGCGCACCGTTGGAGATGTCGGCCTCCCACGGCGCGGGCCTGACCATGGTCGTCGCGGGCGCGGGCCCGCTGGGCTGTGACGTGGAGCCCGCCGTCGACCGGCCCGAGGCGGACTGGGCGGGACTGCTCGGCGCGGAGCTGCTGCCGGTCCGTGATCTCGCGGCCGCCGAGGCGGGGGAGGACCGGGCGGTCGCGAGCACCCGGGTGTGGGCCGCGGTGGAGTGCGCCAGGAAGGCGGGGACCGCGGCGATCACCCTCACGGTGGACCGGGTCCACCCCGACGGCTGGACGGTGTTCTCGGCGGGACGAGCCCGCGTCGGAACCTGGGTGACCACCGTCGAGGGGCGTCCCGTTCCGACGGTCTTCGCCGTACTCGTAGGAGAGGGGAGATGACATGGCCGGGTACTACGAGATCCGTCACGTCGTGGGCTTCGAGGAGACCAACCTGGTCGGCAACGTCTACTACGTGAACTATCTGCGCTGGCAGGGCCGTTGCCGCGAGTTGTTCCTCATGGAGAAGGCGCCGGGGGTGCTGGCCGAGCTCCAAGGCGACCTCAAGCTGTTCACGCTCAAGGCGGAGTGCGAGTTCTTCGCCGAGATCACCGCCTTCGACGAGCTGGCGGTGCGCATGCGGCTGGAGGAGCTGACCCAGACCCAGATCCAGTTCGTGTTCGACTACGTGCACCTGGCGGACGGGCAGGAGCATCTGGTGGCGCGGGGTCGTCAGCGCATCGCCTGCATGCGGGGGCCGAACGCGGCCACGGCGCCCGCCAGGGTGCCGAGCGAACTCCGTGCGGCGCTGGTGGAGTACACGCCGCCGGGGCCGCGTCCCCTTCCCGCCGCCGTGTCTCGGGCGGGAGGCTGACGTGGTCGACGACAGCCGCACGGCCGGGCTGGCGTGGCCCGCCACCGCGTCGCCGACGCCGGGCCGGGACGCCCGTCGCGTCGTCTCGGCCGCGGAGCTGCGGGAGGCGATGTCCTGGTTCGCCACCGGGGTCGTGGTCCTCACGGTGGGCGGGGACCACGTCCACGGGATGACGGCCAACGCCGTCAGCTCGGTGTCCCTGCGCCCGCCGCTGGCCTTGTGCTGTGTGGCACGCGACGCGACGATGCACGGCGCCATCACCGCCGCGGGGAGTTTCGGCGTCTCGATCCTGGCCTCGACACAGGAGGACACCGCGCGGTACTTCGCCGACAAACGCAGACCGCGCGGGCTCGCCCAGTTCGACGCCGTCGACTGGCTGCCGGGCCCCCGCACCGGCGCGCCGCTGCTGGCCGGCGCGCTCGCCTGGTTGGAGTGCGAGCTGACGGAGTCGTTTCCCGGCGGTGACCACTCGATCTTCGTGGGTGCCGTGCTGGCCGCCACCCGGGGTTCGGGGGACGGCGGACTGCTGTTCTTCGGCGGCGGCTACCGCTGAGGCGGTGTCGTGGCGAACGAGCGGCGGGTGCTCTCGTGCCTGCCGGGACGGGCTGCGCCGTTCCGACGTTCTCGCCGCCACGGGTTCCTGCTCAGGCAGCGGAGACCGGTCGACGGGAACCCGTCCGTCGGACGGTGACACATCGGGTGCGGACGGCCTGCCGGCGGCACGGACGCGGCACATGCCTGCCTGCGCCCGCCCGCCGACAGATCGCCTCCTCGCCCCGACCGGCGTGCCTGCTGCCCGGCTGGATCCGGTGCGCTCCACCGTCGCCCCGTCGCCCCCTCAACGGCAGCGCCCGCGGCCAGGTCTGGGCTCGCCCCGCCGGACGGCCCCGCCGACGTGCGCGGTCGCGTCCGGCGGTGGGGCAATCAGGAAGGTGCGATGCCCCTGGCGCCCGATCACGATGAAAGCGCGTGCCGGTGTGGTGCGCGAGCCGGTCGACTCCGACTGGACCCCGTGTTCGAAAGGACTCCGGTATGACCACGACTGATTCCACCACTGTGGACGACGACACGGCGGCGGTGCGCCTGCTCCCGCAGCGCATCATGGACGCCTGGGCCGCGCACGACGGCCAGGCCTTCGCCGACGTCTTCACCGAGGACGGCACCCTGATCCTGCCGGGCGACGTGCTGCTCCGAGGCCGGGAGGAGATCGGCGCGTACATGAACGCCGCCTTCGCCGGGCCCTATCAGGGGACCCGGGTCTTCGGGGAGCCCGTCGCCGTGAAGTTCCTCGGCGCCGCGGTCTGCCAGCTGCTCACCCGAGGCGGGGTCCGGGCCCCCGGCGAGGCCGAGGTCGCGCCGGAACGCGCCGTCCACGCCTCCTGGCTGCTCGTGAAGCAGGACGACGGCCGATGGCTCCTCACGGCGTACCAGAACACCCCCGCCGTCGCGCCGTGAGCGTGGTGGCGACGCCGCACCCGGCCGCGTCGACCGAGGGGGACGACGGGGCCGAGTCGGCGACGCTCGGTCGGGCGGCCTGAGCGGCCGTTCCGCGCGTGCGGCTCCATCGGCGACGGCCGTGTCGGCGGCCCGACGCTCGACGCG
Organism: Actinoalloteichus hoggarensis; assembly: GCF_002234535.1. NCBI lineage: Bacteria > Bacillati > Actinomycetota > Actinomycetes > Pseudonocardiales > Pseudonocardiaceae > Actinoalloteichus > Actinoalloteichus hoggarensis. The sequence continues at coordinate 3,915,517 of NZ_CP022521.1, read as the reverse complement.
TCCGACTGCGCCCGGCGCGGCCGTCCGCCGACGAGGCGCCGGGCCTCGCCGGGCCGGCCGAGCGTCGGGCATGGCATGCCCCTCTCCGGTATGGAGCCGCCGCTGCCGAGGGGCCGGGTTCCGTGTCGGCGACGCCGAACGCCCGTGTCGGGCCCGCTCACCGTTCACCGAGGCCGTCGCGGGCCGCGGTGCGGACGGCACGGGAGCGATGCCGACTTCGCGTGTGTGCCGGACCGCCCCACCGAGCCCGATCGCCATGCCGGAGCCTGAGGGACGCCCGCCGCCGGTGCGGGGGGCCTGGGAGCTCGCTTCCGCGTCACCCGTCCCGGTCGTCACGCTCCCGGCCTGTCCCGGCGAGCAGGATCGCCACGGCCACCGCCGCGCAGGGCAGCAGCCCGACGGCGACGTCGTGCGGGTGGCGCGTGTCGACTCCCCGAGCAGCGCGGCGCCCCGCAGGCCGGTCGAGGATCGGACCGGCCCGCGGGGCGTTCGATCGGCAGCGCGGCGGGGGCCTCAGCGCGGCATGGCGGCGAACTGCCCGGGGACACGGCCCGCTCCCGCGGGTCCGCGGTAGGCCTGCGCGATGTCCAGCCAGCGCCGGGCTTCGTCTCCCTGTGCCACCAGCGCCAGGTCGTCACGGTGCCTGCGGCGGGTGACGAGCAGACAGAAGTCCACGGCGGGTCCGCTGACCTGTTGCGACGCGGCGGCGTCCCCGAGCGACCACCGTTCGCCGGAGGGTGCGGTCAGCTCGAAGCGGAACTCCTCCGATGGCGGCTGGAGCCCCCTGGCGAGATACCCGAAGTCCCTGGTGCGGGCACCGAAGACGACGAGCGGTCGGATCCGATCGGTGTGCTCGCGGCGAATGCCGAGAGTGTCGGCGATGTCCTGGCCGTGCCCGAACAGCTCCATCATCCCCGCCGAGGCCAGTACGGCAGGAGGCAACGGGTTCACCAGCCACGGCACCGTCTGATCCGGTGGCACGGCCGCGAGGGCGTCTTCGGCGGCGGTGCGCTGCTCGCGCCAGCTCGCGAGCAGCTCTGGTCGGGGCAGGGCGAGGAACGGCGCGAGCGCCGAGTCGACCGCGGCGTCGAAGTCGCCCTGCACGGTCGACGTCATCCGGGTGAAGAGGGCGGGTTCGGCGGCGGCCGCCGCCGCCATCCGAAACGTCGCGGTCAGGTGGGCGATCTGATGCGCGATCGTCCAGCCCGGCGCGGGGGTGGGCCGATCCCAGTCGGCCTCGGCGAGACCGGCCACCAGGCGATCGACGGCGTCGCCCTCCGCCTTCAACGCGGAGATGACGTCCTGAAGCTGGGCCATGCTCGTGTCCTCTCATCTCGAATGCGACGCATCGCCGATGCGCGACGGTCCGGATCGCCCGACGCCTCACGCGCCGAGCCGATCGGCGGCGACGGCGGCACCACGTCACGCCCGCCGCCGCCGTCGTGCCGAGCCTGCCCGGCGACCGCGCGGGGTGTCCCCTCCCGACGTGCCCTCCTCCGTCGCGGTCCGTCGCCGAGGCACGGCACCGCAATCGGGAAGGTGCCGGGCGGACTCCTGGGCCCGCACGATGCGAATCGACGGACTTGACGAGCCGCCGAACGGCCTCCCCGAGCGGGACGCGATCGCGGTGGGGCGACAGCGCCGCGCTGAGGCGAGGAGACGCGAGGCAGGTCCGAGTGCACTCGGCGCGAGACACGGGCTCCCGCGACCACCGCCGACGTCGGATCGACACACCGGATGGGGAGATGATCACGATGGGCAGTCACGTCGGACAGCGGGCGGTGGTGCTGGGCGGCAGCATGGCGGGGCTGCTCGTCGCCCGAGTGCTCGCCGAGAGCTACGCCGAGGTGCTCGTGGTGGACCGCGACGAACTGGGCGGCAGCGGATACCGGCGTGGCGTGCCGCATGGCAGGCACGCCCACGGCCTCGTCGCCCGAGGACAGCAGATCCTGGAGGCGCAGTTTCCGGGCCTCACTCAGGAACTGGGCGAGGCCGGTGTGCGCCCCGGCGACTTCAGCGGCGACATCCGCTGGTATTTCGAGGGACTGCGCCTGGCACCCGCCCACTCGGGACTCGTCGCCGTCCCCGCGACACGTCCGGTCCTGGAACACCACGTGCGCGAGCGGGTCCGCGCCATCCCGGAGGTGACCTTCGTGGACCGCACCGAGGTTCTGGGACTCGCCTACGACGCCGACCGGCGGCGGGTCACCGGCGCGCGCGTCCAGCGCATCGACGCGGGCACCGCGGAGGTCCTGTCCGCCGATCTGGTGGTCGCCTGCACCGGCCGCGGTGGTCGGGCGGAAGGATGGCTCGCCGAGCTGGGCTACCCGCGTCCCAGCCAGGAGCGGATCAAGATCGACCTCTCCTACACGACACGTCATTATCGGATCGACGTCGACCCGTTCGGCACAGACCAGGCGATCATCCCGGCCGCTACTCCCGCGCATCCGAGAGGCGCGTTCTTCTACCGGTTGCCCGGCGATGACGGCCGTCTGGAGCTCTCGCTCACCGGAATCCTCGGCGACCACGCGCCGACCGACCCCGACGGCTTCCTGGCCTACGTCAAGTCGCTGCCCGTGCCGGAGATCTACGAGGCGGTGCGCAGGGCCGAGCCGATCGATGATCCGGTGCGGTTCCGCTTTCCGGCAAGTGTTCGTCGCCGCTTCGATCTGCTGCCGAGCGCTCCCGACGGATTCGTCGTCCTCGGCGACGCCGTGTGCAGCTTCAATCCGGTCTACGCACAGGGCATGACGGTGGCCGCACTCCAGGCGCTCGTCCTGCGGCGTCACCTCGCGGAGGGCCGAGAGCCGCGACCCCTGGACTTCTTCCGCGATGCCTCCCAAGTGATCGACTCGCCTTGGGACTTCGCCGCCGTCGCGGATCTCGGCTACGCCGGGGTCGAGGGCCGACGCACGGCGAAGACGCGGTTCGTCAACTCCTACGTCACACGGTTGCGGGCCGCCGCAGTAGGAGACTCCGCCCTCTCCACCGCCTTCTTCCGCGTCGCGGGCCTGATCGACGAGCCCGCCGCGCTGATGCGACCTCGCAACCTCATCCGAGTGCTGCGCGGACCACGGCGCGGCACCGCGGAGAAATCGACGCCCAGACCCCTCGACGCGGCCCGTCGAGAACCATGACGCCGTCCACACAGGCGGCCGCGGTCGATCCGTCCGGACGGTCCGCGACAACGGCCTCGTCCGCCCCGCCGGCTCGCCGCACCGCCGGCCGTCTTCGAGAGGACTACGAATGCTTCCCTTCCACATCGACGTCCCACAGTCGGAGCTGGACGATCTGCGACGCAGACTCGCCATGACGCGCTGGCCCGTCGAACTGCCCGGCGTCGGCTGGGACCGCGGCGTGCCGCTCGACCAGCTCCGCGAACTCGCGGAGTACTGGCGCACGGAGTTCGACTGGCGGGCGGCCGAGCGACGGCTGAATCGGCACCCGCAGTTCCGAACGGAGATCGACGGCACGACCGTGCACTTCCTGCACGTGCGATCACCGGAGGCGGATGCGACACCGTTGATCCTGACGCACGGGTGGCCGGGCTCGGTCGCCGAGTTCCTGGACGTCGCCGGGCCGCTGAGCGATCCGGCCGCGCACGGCGGCGACCCCGCCGACGCCTTTCATCTGGTGATCCCGTCGATCCCCGGCTATGGATTGAGCGGCCCGACCACCGAGCGTGGCTGGGACACCCGTCGGGTGGGCCGCACCTGGGCGGAGCTGATGCGTCGTCTCGGATACGACCGGTATCTGGCGCAGGGCGGGGACTGGGGGATGCCCATCTCGCTGGAACTGGCCGCCGCGGCGCCCGAGCAGGTCCTGGGGGTACACCTGAACATGCTGGTGACCTTCCCGCCTGCCGATCCCGACGCCGTGGACGGCCTCGGCGAGGTCGATCGCGCTCGACTGGCCGCCGCCGCGTACTTCGAGCAGGACGGCTCGGGCTGGCGCAAGCTCCAGTCGACGCGACCGCAGACCCTCGCCTATGGACTCACCGACTCGCCGGTCGGGCAGCTCGCCTGGATCGTCGAGAAGTTCCAGGAGTGGTCTGCGGCCACCACGACGCCGTCGGACGCCGTCGACCGCGATGCGATGCTCACCATCGCCTCGATCTACTGGTTCACCGCCACCGCCGGGTCGAGCGCGCAGCTCTACTACGAGTCCAGCAGGCTCGACGTCGATTTCGTCCGGACCTGGGGCGGACCGTGGGCGGTCGCCGCACCGGTGGGGGTGGCGGTGTTCCCCTCGGACGTGGTACTGCCGATCCGTGCCTTCGCCGAACGGATCATTCCGAATCTGGTGCACTGGACCGAATTCGACCGGGGCGGACACTTCGCGGCCCTGGAACAGCCGGAGCTGTTCGTCCGTGACCTGCGGGACTTCGCGCGCAGGATCGCGACTCGGTGATGCGATCCCGTCGCGACGGCCGCGACGCGCACCGCCCGCCGACCGCCGGCCGCACGCTGCGACGAGTGTTCCGCGGGTCACCGTGTGTCCTCGTTGCGTCGGCCTCCTCGGGTAGCATCTCCACCGCAGGAACGGTCGGGTGCGCGCCGCCGGAGCCGTTCCGCGGGACGGCGTCGGTGGCCGGGACGGCCGGGCCCGTCCGTCCCGCTCGGTGCCGCGACCCGTGAGGACAGACGTGAAGTACCTGCTGTTGATCTATCTCAATCCCGAGATCTGGGGCTCGCTCACGGCGGAACGGCAGGCCGAGGTTCGGGCGGGCCATCAGACCTTTCAGAAGACGATCACCGAGTCGGGAGAGATGATCAGCACGGTCGCGCTCGACGGGCCGAGTGCGAGTGCGGTCGTGCGGGTCCGTGCGGGTGAGATGACCGCGACGGACGGCCCGTACGTGGAGGCGAAGGAGTACCTGGCGGGTTATTACCTCGTCGAGTGCGCCGACATGAACCGGGCCCGCGAACTGGCCGGGCTGGTTCCCGACGCCGAGGTCAACGCCATGGAGGTACGGCCGGTCGTGTTCGCCGCCGGGCTGGAGGGGTGAGCGACGACCGCGTGGAAGACCTGCTGCGGAGGCTGACGCCGCAGGTGCTCAGCACACTGATTCGCCGGCATGGTCAGTTCGACGCCTGCGAGGACGCCGTGCAGGAGGCGTTATTGGACGCCGCTCTGACATGGCCCCAGCAGGGAACGCCGACGAAGCCGTTGGCCTGGCTGATCACGGTGGCGTCCCGCAGGCTCACCGATCAGTGGCGCAGCGAACAGGCCCGCCGTCGACGCGAGGCCGCCGCCGCCGCGATGGTCCCCGCCGATGCGACCGTCGCGCCGGGTCCGGATCATGATCAGGCCGCGGACCACGACGACACGCTGGCGTTGCTCTTCCTGTGCTGCCATCCCGAGTTGACGCCGACGTCGCAGGTCGCGCTCACTCTCCGCGCCGTCGGCGGCCTGACCACGGCGCAGATCGCCAGTGCGTTCCTGGTCCCCGAGGCGACGATGGCACAGCGCATCAGCCGGGCGAAACAGCGGATCAAGAAGTCGGCGACGCCGTTCCGGATGCCGCCCGAAGCGGAGCGGGCGAGCAGGCTGCGAGTGGTGCTGCACGTGCTGTACCTGATCTTCAACGAGGGATACACGGCGACGTCCGGCCCCGACCTGCACCGGATCGAGCTGACGCGGGAGGCGATCCGACTGACCAGGGCGGTTCGTGAACTGCTGCCCGAGGAGGGCGAGGTGGCGGGGCTGCTGGCGCTCATGCTGCTCACGGACTCACGGCGGCCCGCCCGTACCAGAGCGGACGGCGCCCTGGTCCCCCTTGCCGAACAGGACAGGCGGCTCTGGGACGCGATCGCGATCAAAGAGGGTGTCGAGTTGATCACGGAGACGCTGGCACGTCCACCGCTCGGGCCCTACAAACTCCAGGCCGCCATCGCCGCCGTGCATGCCGAGGCCGAGCAGGCGGAGGACACCGACTGGCCGCAGATCGTCGCGCTGTACCAGCTGCTGGAAGGCGTGTCGCCCAACCCCATGGTGACGTTGAACCACGCGGTGGCGCTGGCGATGGTCGAGGGACCGCGCAGCGGGTTGGCCCTCCTGGCGACGCTGGACGCCGACGACCGGATCGCAGGGCACCATCGCCTGGCCGCCGTGCGTGCCCACCTGTTGGAGACCGCGGGCGATCGAGTCGCAGCCCGAGATGCCTACCTGCGTGCGGCGAAGCTGACCACCAGCGCACCGGAGCAGCGCTATCTCAAGGGCCGTGCCGAACGGCTCGGCGACGCGGACGGATGACCTCGCGAGTCCACACCGGCGGCTCGGAGGTCCGCGGTGCTCCGTCGGACTTCGCCCTCGCCGACCACCGCGGGCACCGCGTCGGGCGCGAAAGCCGGGTGACGTCGAAGCGGCGCCCGGCGGGCGGCAGCCGGTGTGCCGGCGCGGGCCGGCCGTTCTCCAGCCGGTGCGTCGCCGCGCCGACGTCGAAGCGGTGATCGTCTTGTCGTCGGGACCCGGCGCGGGCGGCCTCGGCAGTACGGCGACTCACGGGACGGGTCAAGGTCGACATGTCGACGACGACCACCGCAGATCGTGCTTCCCCCGTCGTGCGGGACACCTCGGATGCCGCATTCCCGGAGATGTGCCGGCGACCAGGTGAGGTCGAAGCTGTCCTCGTCTGACACGCACCGAGGGGGCAGCCATGACCGCGACGGACGGCGCTATCGACACGACGAGTGGCACCACGCACCGAAGACGGGAACCGCTTCTCGACGGCCTGCGCGGCGTGTGCGCCCTCGGCGTGATCGTCTTCCACGTCGCCTTCCAGGCCGGCGTGGCCAACCACATCGGCGACGCGGGTTACGGCATCTGGGGATTCATCACGGAGGGCCTGACGGTCTGCCTGCCGCCGTTCTTCGTGTTGTCCGGGTTCCTGCTGTACCGAGGCTTCGCCCGAACGACCATCCTTGAGACACCCCGCCCGGACCTCAGATCCTTCTTCGTCGGCCGAGTGCTCCGTATCCTGCCCGCGTACTGGGTCCTGACGATCGTGGCCCTGTCGACGTTGAACCTCAGCGGCATCGACGACGCCTGGGACGTGCTCAAGCCGTTCCTCCTGTTGCACTTCCTGCTGACACCGGACTCCACGCAGTGGCTCACCGGGATGGAACCCACCTGGACCGTCCCGACGGAGATGTTCTTCTATCTGCTGCTGCCGGTGTTCGCCTGGGCGATCCATCGTCACGCACGTGGCGTCGCGGACCCGGCACGGCGGGCACGACGGATGCTGACGCCCTTGGCGGCACTCGTGGTGATCGGCTTCGCCTGGATCGCGTTCTGTCATCTTCCGGTGATGGCGGACTCGGTGTGGTACTTCTCCTTCTGGCCGTTCGGCTTCACCGGGTTCTTCGCCGCCGGAATGGCCCTGGCGATCTTGTCGGTGCAGTCCGAGGCGACGTCCAGGCCGCCCGCGCTGCACCGTCTGATCATCAGGATGCCGAACCTGACCTGGCTGATCGCGCTGTTCGTCTTCGCGGCCAACGTTCCCAAGCCCTTCGGCCAGCCCGGGGACGGGACGTGGGGCGGCATGACTCAGGAGTTGGTGGAGAACGTCCTGCTGCTGGCGTTCGCCGTGCTGATCATCCTGCCGTTGACGGTGCCCGCCGCGCGATCACGACTGATGACGGCCGTCCTCGGCAACCGGGTGGTGCTGTTCCTCGGCCGCATCTCGTACGGCATGTATCTGTGGCACGTGCTGTTCATCCACCTGTGGTTCGCCAACGGAAGCGCCTTCGGCAACGTTCCGGTGCCGTCACAGATGTTCCGCGGCCAGGTCGGCTTCTGGGAACTGCTCGCCTTCGTGCTCGCCGGCAGCATCGTGGTGTCGTTGATCAGCCTGCACGCCGTCGAACGTCCCGCACTGCGGCTGCGTGGTCGACGACGAGCCGACCCGGCCCCGCCGAGTCGTGCGGAGGGGTGACCGGCCAGGGCGCCGGTCCCGGACGGCGAGGTGCGCACGCCGGTTCACGGCGACCCGGCCGGGGCTCAGTCCGACGCCGGCCGCACCGAGAGAGCGTGACGGAATACGTCACGGGGGTCGTACCTCGCCTTGACCCGCGCGAGACGGTGATAGTTGTCCTTGTAATAGAGGACGTGCCAGGGGACTCCCGAGGTGTTCCACTCGGGATCGGCCAGATCGGCGTCCGGATAGCTGATGTAGGAGCCGTCGGATCGATCGTCGGGAACCGGGACGCCGCCGCTCTCGGCGTAGACGCTCCGGTAGTACCTGCGCACCCAGGCGATGTGGACGTCATCCTCCGCCGCGTCGAACCACGCCCCGGCGCTATAGGAGGCCTTGAGGATCGAGTCGCGTTGCGGGATCGCGGTCGCGTCGCGTGCCACCGAGTTCACCCGGCCGCCGAAGGCGGTGAGCACCAGGCACGCCGCCGGATTGTGGTACTCAGGGTCGGTGAGGGCGTCGTAGATCGCCGTGAGCTGTCCGCGCGAGTACGGACGTCGAAGATAGGCGGCCTTGTGCTTGTATCGGCCCCGCGGATCGCTCGGCCAGCTATAGGAGGGCATCCACTCGCTCATCCACGCCGCGACGTCCTCGGTGTCGACGACGGGGTCGACGTCGACCGCCTCGGTCATCGAGGCGAGGTGGTCGCTCAACAGCCGGGCCGCCTCGGGCACGTCGGCGTCGATCACCGAGGTGATGCCGAACGTCTCCGACGATCGATGGGTGATGATGAGATTGCTCCACAGGTGCCGGTACGGCGAGTCCGGCGCGCTGTGGGCGGCCAGCCAGGAGCAGTAGCCGTCGACGAGCCGGGCGAACCGTTCTTCGGTCATCGTGTCCCAGGACCACTGGACGAAGCGCCTGCGTACGGCGCGCGGCGCGCGGGGCAGTAGATCGGCGGGATCGTCGGACTCGACGCCGGGGGAGCGCAGCCAGAAGCGCGTCACGACACCGAAGTTGCCGCCGCCGCCGCCGGTGTGCGCCCACCACAGGGCGCGGTGGGGGTCCTCGGGGTCGCGCGTCGCCACGATCACCTCCGGCCGCCCGGCAGCGTCGACGACGACGATCTCGATCGCGTACAGGTGGTCGACCACCAGGCCGTCCCGGCGGGAGAGGTGTCCGTACCCGCCACCGGTGATGTGCCCGCCGACCCCGACCTCGAAGCAGGTGCCGGCCGGGATGGTGACGCCCCAGCCGTCGTGCAGGACCTGATACACCTGCCCCAGCGTGGCGCCGGCCTCGATCATGAAGGCCCGACGTTCCGGATCGTGTCGTACCGCCGCCATGGGGGAGAGGTCCAGGAGCATCCGGACGTCGCCCGCGGCGGTGAAGTCCTCGAAGCAGTGCCCGCCGCTGCGCACGGCGGGCCGCCGTCCGGTCGCCACCGCCTCGGCGAGCGCGTCGACGACCTGGGCTGTCGTCGCGACGAGACGTATCTCGTCCGGTCTGCCGACGAAACGATGGTTGTAACACTCCGCCAGACGGGCGTAGCGGGGGTCCTGGGGCGTGACGATCACGGCACCGTTCTCGGACATGGTGATACCTCCACGAGGGCCGGAGCTGGTGGCCAGACCGTCGCACGGGGCCGTTCCTCGATGCTTCTCTCCGAATGCGATCTCGGGTGCGTGGTCGCGGTCGACATCGTGCACGTCGAACGGACGTCGACCATTTCTCCGGCGCGGCGGAGGAAATCGGTACCGCAATATCGAAGGAGTGTGGTCTGGCGCGGAGTGCCATAGTCGCCGATGGGGCAGGAGTTCTCGGCGGCAGACCACCGAATCCATACGAGACAGGCGGCCCGCGGGCATCGGAGCGACCGGGACGAAACGGAGTGAGACGAGATCATGATCAGTGCGGGCTTGTCCAAGGCGCGGCTCGGCCGAATGCACGACGTCATGGCCGGTTATGTCGAGAAGAACGAAGTGCCGGGCATCGTCACCCTGGTGAACCGGCGAGGAGAGACCCACGTCGACGTGCTCGGCACGCAGGCGTTCGACAGTCCGGAGCCGATGCGACGCGACACCATTTTCCGCGTCACGTCGATGACGAAGCCGATCACCGCGGCGGCGGCGATGATCCTCGTCGAGGAGTGCAGGCTGCGGTTGGACGAGCCGGTGACCGGGCTGCTGCCCGAGTTGGCCGACCGTCGGGTTCTGCGGCGCATCGACGGCCCCGTCGACGACACCGTCCCCGCCGAGCGGCCGATCACCGTCCGCGACGTGCTGACCTTCCGGCTGGGATACGGGCTCATCCTCGAACCCAAGGACGGCTATCCGATCCATGCGGCGCAGGACGCCCTCCAACTCGCCCTCGGCAAGCCCAAGCCGCCGTCGCCCTACACCTCCGACGAGTGGATCAGCACGTTCGCCACGCTTCCGCTGCTTCATCAGCCCGGCGAGAAATGGATGTACCACACCGGGGCTCAGGTGCTCGGCGTCCTCATCGAGCGAGCGTCCGGTCAGTCGTTGGACCGGTTCCTGCGTGAGCGGATCTTCGAGCCGCTCGGCATGCACGACACCGGTTTCAGCGTGCCGCCCGCGAAGATGGACCGGCTCTCGACGAGCTACTGGGTCGACTATGCCACCGGGACGCTGGAGGTCTATGACGAGGCGGCCGGTGGACAGCACGCGAACCCGCCGGTGTTCCATGACGGTGCGGCCGGGCTCGTCTCCACGGCGGACGACTACCTGGCCTTCGGTCGGATGCTGCTGAACAAGGGAGCCTGCGAGGGTGAGCGCATCCTCTCCAGAGCCTCCGTGGAGATGATGACGACAGACCAGCTCACGCCCGAGCAGAAGGCACGGTCGGGGTTCTTCCCCGGCTACTGGGACAACCGAGGATGGGGCTTCGGGTTGTCCGTGGTCACCAATCGGGACATCCTCGCCGCGACTCCGGGGCGGTTCGGATGGGACGGCGGCTTCACGACCTCCTGGTACTGCGATCCGGCCGAGGACATGGTGGCGATCCTGATGGCTCAACGCCTCGCACCGCCGTCGAGCACGGGGCTCTATGTCGACTTCTGGACGTCGGTGTATCAGGCGATCGACGACTGAGCAGCGGGTGGACGCTCCGCCGGGCAGGACGGAACTCAGGCCGACCTGTCACCCGGACGAGCGAAATCGGCTGGCTGGACCCGGCCGGTCTCGAAGGCGTCTCGTGCGGTCACGATGTGGTCGCGACGGCCGGACCATCCGGCTCGACACCGGGGCCGCGGCACGGTCGACGGCCGGATAAGTCCTGGCAGGACGTGGTGTGCTGCTACGGCTAGCGCCTGTTCCCCACCACATGAGCCCGCTCCCGCGGTGCCGGACGGGCCCGCCGAGACGGCCGCACGGCGGCACCGACCCTGCCGGACGTCGCGATGTCGGCTGTCGAGTCGGCGAGGCCTGTTCCGACCTCTTCTGCACAGGGCGCCGGATGCGCCGGAAGACGATGCGGACGAGGTGATCGACCATGAACGACGTGCAGAAGCTGGTCCAGGAGGCGATCGATCGGCTGGTGGACTCCGGAACGGAGATCGGCGTCCAGGTGGCGGCGTATCGACATGGCGAACTGATCGTCGACGCGGTCGCCGGGGTATCCGATCCGGCGACCGGTCGGCCGGTGCTGTCCAGCACCCCGTTCAACAGCTTCTCCACCGGCAAGGGCGTGACGTCCACCGTCGTGCATGTGCTCGTCGATCGTGGCGTGCTCGACTATGACGAACCGATCGCGCGATTGTGGCCGGAGTTCGCGGCTCATGGCAAGGAACGAACCACCCTGCGGCATGTGCTGACGCACTCGGCCGGAGTGCCGGGGCTGCCACAAGCGACCACTCCGGAGGACCTCTGCGACTGGGACGTCACCTGCGCCCGGATCGCCGACACCGAACCGTGGTGGGAGCCGGGGACCAGGACGGGATACCACGCGCAGACCTACGGCTACCTCGTCGGAGAAGTGGTCCGCCGGGCCACCGGCACCCCCATCTCCACGGTGCTACGCGAGGAGATCACCGTACCGCTGGGCATCGCCGACGAACTCTTCTTCGGCGTCCCCGAGTCCGACCTCGAACGGCTGGCGGTGCTGACGGACGCGGCCGACAGCGCCGCGATGTTCGCCGCGATGCCGCCGGACTTCCCGTTGTTCGCAGCGGTGCCCACCGCGGTGATGCCCACCGCCGCCTACGGCAATCGCCGGGACGTGCTGACCGCCGACATCCCGGCAGGCGGCACGATGACGGCTCGGGCCGTCGCCCGGATGTACGCCGCGCTGCTCGGGGAGGTCGACGGGGTGCGGCTGGTGTCGCCCGCGCGACTGCGGGAGATCAGCGCCGTGCAGACTCGCGACGTCGACCAGGTCACGGGGCACGCCTACCCGAAGGCGCTCGGCTACAACGTCGGCAGGCCCGGCACGACCTCCGAGGCGACTCCCGGAGTGTTCGGCATGGTCGGGATGGGCGGCAGCGCCGCTTACGCGGACTCCTCTACCGGGGTCACGGTCGCGTTGACCAAGAACCGGTTCGACCCGTTCGCGCCCAGCCCGGTGGACGGCATCGGCGCGATCGTGGCGGAGCTCACGGGCGGCGGCTGACGCGCGGCGGGAGGCGGCCGTGTGTCGGCACGGTCGGCCCCGCTCTGGACCGGCGGCAGGACGCATGCGGGGAGGGCGGGCGCGTCGTGCGGTCGACTGCCCGCCGATGTGAGGGTGTCGGATGACCGATCCCGTTCGGGCGGCCCCTCCGGCGGACATGCCCTCGCCGCCCCGGCCTGTGTGGAGTCGGCGGGGAGCTCGACACTCTCGCTCCCCGCCGCCCGTCCTCAGCCGTCGGCCTTGAGCGGCTCCTCGTCAGCCGCACCGGCCTCCTGCGGGGCTGCCTCCTGGCCGGCAGGCCGGTTCGCCGTCGCGGCCTCCTTACGCCGCAGGATCCGCGCCGTGAGAATCGCCAAAGTGACGGCGATGAGTCCGCTGACCACGGCGCTCGTGTTGAGTCCGTTCGTGAAGGCCTCGTGCGCCGATCTCAGCAGCTCCGCCGCCTGTGCTCCCGGCAGCCCCTCCGCGGCGAGCGCGGCTCCGGCCACTGTCTGGCTCGCTGTCTCGGCCGCGTCCGCAGGGATGCCCTCGACCATGGAATCGCGCATCTGCGTGCCGTACACCGCTGCGCCGATGGTGCCGAGGACGGCGATGCCGAAGGTGGATCCGAAGGTGGAGCAGGTCTCCGAGATCGACGCCGCCGACCCGGCCTTCTCCGGCTCCACCGAACCGACGACCAGACCCGCGCCCAACACGAAGAGCGGACCGGACCCGACCGCGATGACGGTGATGCCGATGACCACCTGGACGAGCCCGCCCGCCGAGGGCGCCAAGGCCAGCAGGACGAACCCGCTCAGGGAGAACACCAGGCCGCCGACGATCAGGGTGCTCTGTCTTATCCGTCGGGTGAGGACCGGCGTCAGCAGTGAGCCCACCGCGGTGCCGATGCCCATCGGGGCGTACCACAGCGCCGACTGCGCGGGGGAGAGCCCGAGGACCGTCTGGAGGTACTGACTCGACAGCATCCCGATGCCGCCCATGCTCGCCGACGTCAACAGGCCCGCGCCCAGAACGGTGCTGACGGAACTGTTGCGGAAGAGTCGGAGATCCAACAGCGGGTCTTCGAGTCGCAGCTGGCGGCGGACGAACACGGTGCCGATCGCCAGGCCCGCGACGAGGGCGACGAGCCCCTCCACTGGGCTGCTGTCGAAGCTCGTCGCCAGCTGCTTGATCCCGTAGATGATCGGCAGGATGGCGCCCAGGGACAGCACGACGCTGAACAGGTCGATCCGCCCGGCCTGCGGGGCCCGGTACTCGGGCAGCAGCAGCGGTCCCATCACCAACAGCAGGAGCATGACCGGCACACCGAGGAGGAACACCGATCCCCACCAGAAGTACTCCAGCATCACGCCGCCGAGGACAGGGCCCAGCGATGCACCGCCCATCATGCAGGTCATCCACAGCGCGATCGCCACACCGCGTTCCCTGGCGTCGCGGAACATGTTGGTGATCAGGGCCAGGGTCGACGGGCCGAGGGTCGCCCCGGCGATGCCGAGCAGCGCCCTGGCGGCGATCAGGGTCTCCGCCGTCGGCGCGTACGCGGCCACCACCGAGGCGACGCCGAACGCCGCTCCGCCGATCAGCAGCAGCTTGCGCCGTCCGATGCGGTCACCGAGCGAGCCCATCGTGATGAGCAGGCCCGCCAGCAGGAAGCCGTAGATGTCGGTGATCCAGAGCTGTTGTGTGCTCGTGGTGCCGAGGTCGGCCGTCAGGTGTGGCAGTGCGAGGAACAGCGCGCCGATGTCCAATGCCATCAGCAGAGTCGGGAGAGCGAGCACCGCCAGCCCTATCCATTCCCGACGCCCCGCTTTCTGACCTGTCGCGGCTGGATTCGCGTCCTGCATGGGAGTTCCTTCCTCGATCACAACGGTGGCGGGATGCCCGAGGGTCCCTTGTCGAGTAGAGGTCGGAGCCGCCGTTGATTCCTCGACATCAGCCGACCGCTCGTTCCCCGGGAAATGCCGCGTCCTCGAAGCGGTGCGGCCGCGCGCGGTGTCGAATTCCCCGTGGGCGGATCCTGGTCCGATGCCGGGGCCGGTGATGCGCCGACGACTCGACGTCCGTCGTCTTCGGACTCGCGGCCGTGATCACGTCGATCGGGATTGGCGGTGCGGTCGCGAGATCGCAATTCGGGAGATGTCACGTCGTCCTGCGGGATGCCAGGGTTTCTCTTGGTGCGGGCGGGCGGCGACGCCTCGTGGAGACCGCACCGACGCACGTACCGATCAGCGGCCGACCCGGCGTCGCGACCAGTGACACCGGCGGGTACCCGGTCCGGCCGCGTTCACCGAGGAGGATTCTGATGACGTCGACCCGAGGGCTCGACTCCGCCGAACTGCTCGATCGAGCATCGACGCTGGTGCCGGTCCTCCGGCGACATGCGCTGTGGCAGGAGGAGAACCGACGCCTGCACGAGGAGACGATCCAGGCCCTCACGGATTCGGGCCTTCTGCGAATGCGGATGCCCGCTCATCACGGCGGCGGCGAGTCCGATCTGCGGACCTTGGTCGACGTGCTCGCCGAACTGGCCCGAGGCGACGGCTCGACCTCGTGGACGGTCGCGGTCTGGGCGATCAGCACCTGGATGGTCGGGATGTTCCCCGACGACGTGCAGGACGAGGTGTTCGCCACGCCGGACGTGCGGGTCAGCGGCATCCTGAGTCCCAGCGCGATGGCGACGCCGACGGACGGCGGTGTGCTGCTGACCGGGCGGTGGGCGTTCAACAGCGGCGCGACCCAGAGTCACTGGAACACCAACGCCGCCGTGATGCCGAACGCCGAGGGCGAACTCGAACCGATCATGACGCTCATCCCGCTGTCGGACCTCGCGATCATCGACGACTGGCACACCGCGGGCCTGCGCGGCTCGGGCAGCGTCACCACCGCCGCCGAGAACCTGTTCGTCCCGCAGGAGCGGGTGCTGCCGCTGGGACCGGTGCTGGGCGGCCGACACCGTTCCGTCCGCAATGCGGACTCCCCGATGTATCGCGCGCCCTTCATGCCCACGGCGGCCACGACCGTCGGAGCGACGGCGCTGGGGCTGGCGAAGGCGGCGAAGGAGGCCTTCTTCGAGCGGCTCCCGGGACGGAAGATCACCTACACGTCGTACGACGATCAGAGCACGGCGCCCCTCACCCATCTTCAGGTCGGCGAGGCGGTGACCAAGATCGACGAGGCCGAGTTCCATGCCCGGCGAGCTGCCGCGATGGTGGACGAGAAGGGCGCCGCCGAAGAATGGACGGTGGAGGAACGGGCCCGAGTCCGGCTCGACGTCGGCGCGGTGTGCCTGCGCGCCAAGGAGGCCGTCGACGTGCTGAACACCGCCAGCGGCGGCTCCTCGATCTACCGCGACGTGCCTATCCAGCGTATCGAGCGGGACGTGCAGACGTTGAATCTGCACGCCATCATGCATCCGAACACCAACCTGGAGCTCTACGGGCGGATCCTCTGCGGTCTGGAGCCCAACACCTCGTTCCTGTGAATCGCGTCGTACGGGGGCAGCGCGGCGCCTCGACTGAGACGTCGTCCGCGCCGATCTCGCCGTGCTCCGCCGCCGCGTCCCGCATCCCGGAGGTTGTCATGCTCGAGCACCGACCCGTGGTCATCGATCGCACCGGCGCCGACATCCACGACGAGGCCCGCCGCATCCGAGCACACGGACCGGTGGCCCCGGTCGAACTGCCGGGCGGCGTCCGTGCCTGGTCGATCACCGGCCATGCCGCCGCCAGACTGGCCCTGTCGGATCACCGATTCTCCAAGGACCCGCGCAGACATTGGACGGCCTACGTCGATGGTCGGATCGGCGACGACTTCCCCTTGATCGGCTGGGTCCTGATGGACAACCTGACGACCACCCACGGCGCGGACCACACCCGGCTGCGCAGGCTGACGGCGAAGGCGTTCACGCCTCGTCGCGTGGCTGCGATGCGGCCCGGCATCGAACGGCTCGTGGCGGAGCTGCTCGACGAGCTGGCCGCCGTCCCGCCGGGTCGCCCCGTGGACCTCAAGGCGGCCTTCGCCCACCCACTGCCGTCCAGGGTGATCTGTGATCTGTTCGGCATCCCCCCGGAGGCACGTGCCCGGATGCTGCGCGGCGGTGAGACGAACGTCGACACCACCCTCACCCCGGAGGAGTCCGCCGCCAATGTGGAGCAGTGGCATCGGGAGATGTACGAGTTCGTCGAAAGCAGGCGCCGTACACCGGGTGACGACCTGACGACGGACCTGATCGCGGCCAAGGAGGACGGCTCGCAGCTGTCGGACTCCGAGCTCGTCGGGACCCTGCATCTACTGCTCGCCACCGGGACCGAACCGGTGATGAACCTGATCACCAATGCCGTGGCGGCGTTGCTGACGCATCCGGAGCAGCTCGCGTTGGTGCGGTCCGGCGAAGTCGACCTGCGGGAGGCCGTCGAGGAGACGCTGCGGGTCCAGGCCCCTGTCGCCCACCTGCCGTTCCGGTTCACCACCGAGGAGGTCGTCCTCGGCGGCGTGACCATTCCTCGCGGTGAACCGGTCCTCATCAACTTCGCGGGCATCGGCCGTGATCCCGCGTTGCACGGCGCGGACGCCGACCGTTTCGACGTCGCCAGGAAGGACAAGGAGCATCTGTCCTTCGGTCACGGCATCTACCGGTGCATCGGGGCACCGCTGGCCTGGTTGGAGACGGAGATCGCGCTGACGGCGTTGTTCGACCGATTCCCCCGGCTGACGCTGGCGGTCGATGAGGGCGAGCTGGAGCCGCAGGCGACGTTCATCATGAACGGCAGGCTCACCCTTCCCGTGCTCACCGAACCCGCCGTCGTGGGCTCGCCGTCGGATGTCACCGTCTGAGCCCGCGCCGCGGCCCCGTCCCGGCCCCGTCGTGTCACGGAGCCTTCGGCAGCCGTTCTTGTCGAGAGAGGTGATCTGCGCATGAAGGCAGCGGTCGTTCCAGGAGTGAATCGACGATGGGAGCTGCGCGAGGTTCCCACCCCGGTCGCCGGACCCGGCCAGGTGCTCATCAGGGTGCGTGCCTGCGGCGTGTGCCACAACGACGTCTACCTGACGGACGGCGCCTTCGAGTTCCCCGCGATCGACCCCGTAATCGTCGGACATGAGGCGGCGGGTGAGGTCGTGGCGGTCGGCGAGGGCGTCGTCTCGCGCCGCGTCGGGGATCGCGTCGGCGCCACCTGGGTGCAGGGAACGTGTGGGCGCTGCGACTACTGCGCTCTCGGGCTGCCGCTCACCGGACAATCCGGGATGAACTGCTCGGCGCCGGTGATGACCGGGATCACCGCGCCGGGCGGCCACGCCGAATACGTCGCGGTGTCCGCGGCGAGCACGGTCCTGCTGCCGGACGGCATCTCCTACGAACTGGCCGCGCCGGTGCTCTGCGCGGGGTATACCGCATGGAGTGCGCTGTGCGCGGCCGAGCCGAAGCCGTACGACCGCGTCGCGGTGCTGGGCGTGGGGGGACTGGGACACCTGGCCGTCCAGTTCGCTCGCTCGCAGGGTTTCGAGACGGTCGCGATCACTCGATCGCCCGCGAAGCACGACGCCGTGCGCGCTCTGGGCGCGGATGCCGTCGTCTCGGACGGAGCGGAGCTGCGCGCGGCGGGTGGCGCCGACGTCGTCCTGGTGACGGGGACGTCCGCCGCCGCGGCAGCGGACACGTTGACCGGTCTGCGGCCGGGTGGCCGGCTGGTGCTGGCGACCATCGACCCCGTCGGGTCTTTCACCATCGGGCCGACCAGCCCGGTGTGGGCGCAGCGTCAGCGCATCATCGGTGCGACCCACGACGGACTGCACCTGCTGGTCCAGGCGCTGGACCTCGTCGCTCGCGGTCTGGTCACGCCGGTCGTCGAGGTCTTCGCCAAGGAGGACGTCGCGGCCGCGGTGGACAAGGTCCGCGAAGGCGACGTCCGCTTCCGAGCCGTCGTCGCCTACTGATTCCGCTCCCGCGCCGCGCGGCGCGGCCCGCCATCGGAAGGGAAGTCATGGCATCAGTGACAGCAGGTCCTGCCGAGATCGGCAGACGGTACGACCAGTCGTCCCCCGTCTCCGACGTGTTCAACGACGGTCAGGTGCATCTGGCGTACTGGTACGGCGACGAGGACGACACGCCGATGGCGGAGGCCTCTCGGCGCATCACGAGGAAGGTGGCCGACTCACTGGGGCTGCGGTCGGGTGAGCGGCTCCTCGACGCGGGCTGCGGCCTGGGCGCGCCCGCGCTGCTGGTCGCCGAGGAACGCGGCGTACACGTCACCGGGATCACGGTGAGCGCGACGGAGGCGGCCCGCGCCGAACACAAGGCCGCCGCCGCGAATCTCGGCGACCGGGTCGAATTCCTGCTCGGCGACTACGGCGAGCTGACTCAGCCGGACGGCAGCTTCGACGCGATCATGGCGATCGAGTCCTTGCAGGCCGCTCCCGACCTGGCGGCGGTCCTGCGCGGGTTCCGCCGGGTGCTCCGTCCCGGTGGTCGGATCGCGGTGTGCGACTACACCCTGGAGGCCGAGTTCACGCCCGCGGAGGCCGCCGAGTTCGCCGCGGGCATCGGCTTCGCCCGACTGCCGACGTTGCCGCAGTGGATCACGATGCTGCGCGAGTCGGGCTTCGTCGTCGAGGAGTACGTCCAGTGCGGGCCTCGGGTCTTCGGGCTTGGGCACAAGTACGTGGACTCCGCCGAGCGGATGCGTGCGGAGCTGACCGAGCGTTTCGACGCGGACACGGCCGCCGGGTTGCGCGACTCGCTGTCGCGGTTCTTCGCCCCCGGCGCCGAGACGGTCGGGTACGCGATCGTGACCGCGCGCAAGCCCGTCGGCTGACGGCCTGCGGTCGGCGCACCGGCGGTGAGCGCCGCGGCGGAACCCTCCGCCTGCTCGTGCGTTCACCGCCGGCCCACGGGGCGCACCGCCGTGCGGGCGCCTGCGGCTCCGGGTCGCCGTCTCCTCGCGAGGGATGCCTCCGCAGGCCTTCCGCCGTCGTGACCGGGCCGTCCGGTGGTCCGATACGCGCCTCGACGCCTCGACGAGCGTTCCCGCAGCCATGATGAGCCCGGACGTGCGTCGGCCGCCCGGCGGACCCGGGCGGTGCCGCAGGTTCGCGACGGGTTCGC
This sequence comes from Actinoalloteichus hoggarensis, assembly GCF_002234535.1. Taxonomy (NCBI): domain Bacteria; kingdom Bacillati; phylum Actinomycetota; class Actinomycetes; order Pseudonocardiales; family Pseudonocardiaceae; genus Actinoalloteichus; species Actinoalloteichus hoggarensis. The sequence continues at coordinate 3,895,874 of NZ_CP022521.1, read as the reverse complement.
TGTTCCGGGCCGCGACCGGCGGTCCCGTCGGCGCCGACATATGCCGTCGGTCGACGAGTCCGGCTCGTCGCAGCCGCCCGGCCGCGCCGCCGTCTTCACGCCCCGTGGGTCGCCGCCATGCGGACGACGTGTTCGGAGACGACGTGTTGGGACACGACGTGGTCGGACGCGCCGTGGCCGGAAGATACCGCGGTCCCGAGGGCGCGGCCGGCTCGACACGGGGCCGCCCGGCGCGTCCTCCGGGCACATGGACCCGCGCCAGCGTGTACGGAGCCCCGACTCCCCGGCCTTGACCACAGGCGCCGCCGGTCCGCCCGAGCGCACTCCGCCCGGCCTGCTCGGTGCGGGGTGCTCCCGCGGCATGACGGTGCCCAGCGGTGACCATCGCGTGCACCGCGACACGGTGCGCCACCGAGCACCCGCCCCGCTCATCCCCCGTCGATCGGCGCGGCCGGGTCGCCGAGCAACCGGGAAAGCAGAGCCTCCAGCCGGGAGGTCAGGCCGCGCACCGTGGCCAGGTCGTACAGATTCCGGCTGTAACCCAGCTCGCCGATGAGACCCCCTGCGGGATCGAGTTCCAGACATAACAGCAGTCCGTCGGGGATGTCCGATCCCTTCGCCTGCGACAGCGTCTTCCGGCGGATGGCCGAGACCGTCACGTCGCCGACCTGCTCCGACCGCATGGTGTGCGGTGTCTGGATCACCTGGAACACACAGGAGGCGAGCCCGTCGACCTGGGTTCGACTCATCAGGTCGGGAACCTCGGCGATCACATCCATCAGGGGGATCTCGTGCGAATAGGCACGCAGAGCGCGTGCTCTGGTCTCGGCGACCACGTCCAGGAAGCTACGGCAGTCACGGAGGTCCACCCTGATCGGCAGGCAGTTGAAGAACGAGCCGACCGCGTCGTGGAAACGTGCCTGATCGCGGCCGGGTGTGAAAGTCGGGATCACGACATCGGTCGCGCCCGTCGTGTGGCGGACGAGGACGGCGAACGCGGCCAGGAGCACCATGAACGGCGAGCTCCGCAGCGCGACGGCGGTCCGTTCGGTCGCCGCCGCGAGTTCGGGGCCGAACGCGAAGCGATACCAGGCGGTGGAGAACACCGGTTCGGCCGAGCGTGCCCGGTCCGTGGGCAGGGCCAAGGCGTGCCCGCCCCGCAACGTCTCCCGCCAGAACTGTCGGACGGAGGCGGAGTCCGCGCGGCGTCCGCCGTCCCGTTGCCTGCGGGTGTACTCCCGGTACTGCGTCGCGGGCGGCAGGTCTGGTTCGGTGCCCGCCGCCCGTGCCGCATGGCAGCGGATCAGATCACGCATGATCACCTGCATCGACCAGGCGTCCACCGCGGTGTGGTGAGCGACGAGGGCCAGCACCGCGTCCCGCGCGTCGAAGCGACCCAGCACAGCGCGCAGCAGCGGGAGGCGACGTGCGTTCGACGATCCCGCGGCGAGCTCGTTGAGCAGCTCCTCGGCTCGCTGTTCGCGGGACGCCTCGCCCCCGGGAAGGTCGAGCACCGTCAGCTCCGGTGAACTCGGCGGATGGATCCGCTGACACCGCTCGCCTTCGCGCTGGATGATCGTGCGCAGTGCCTCGTGTCGGGCCACCACGTCGTCGAGGGCGGCTCTGAGGGCCTCGACGTCCACCGCCCCGTGCAGCCGCCAGCCGTCCACGATGTGGTAGCTCGGGCCGAAGGGGCCCATCTCGTCGCCCTTGTCCCACATGCAGAGGAACTCCTGCTGCACCGACAGGGGAACTCGGTCCTCGAACGGACCCGTCTGCGGACGTGTCGTCCTGGAGATGCTCATCGCGATCCCGTCCTCGTCCGGCCGCCGGGAGGTCCTCGGCGACCACCGTGTGCTGAAGCGACGGCTGTCCAGCGGCCGTATCAGTGCTGTCGGTCGCTCGGCGCCTCGGCCGCCCGCGCCGCGACCGCGCGGGCGAACGCCTCGCCGGTCGGGTCCTCGAAGAGTTCACCGATGTCCACGGTGATGCCCAGTTCGTCCTCGATCCGCGCCGCGATCCGCACGGCGGAGATCGACTGACCCGACAGTTCGAAGAACGTGGCCTGCGTGTCCGCACCGAGCACATCGCGCCAGATCGCCCCGACCCGGTGCGCGATCTCGGTGGCCCGGGACTCCTCGACCCCTTCGCCGCTCATCCGATCTCCTTCTCGTCGACGCGGCTCTGCTCGAAGCCTGCGGGGTGGGGGCGCTCACCGGAGTTCGACCGTCCACCGGTGAGCGTGTCGTGCCGGATACGGCGCAGCTCGTCGAACGAGGACAGGTCCGGCACCGTCCAGCCGTCCAGGTCGTACTCCTCGAGACAGGCGTCGACGAAGGCCTTGTAGTCGTCGATCCGGCCGTTCACCGTCTGGGCGGAGAGCAGTTCGATCCGCGTGTTCTCGTGGTTGCCCGCGTAGTTGCGCTCGTACAGCTCATGCCTGCCGCCGAACTCGCTGCCGACGGCGTCCCACAGCAGCTTCATCACCTTGACGCGCTGGACCGCGTCGGATCCGTCGGAACCGCGCAGATAGCGGTCCAGATACGGCCGGATCTCCGGGTTCTTGAAGTCCTCCGCACTGGAGTTGAGGTAGATGAGCCCCCCGGCGACGTCCTGTTGGATGATCTCCTTGATCCTCGGGTAGCCGAGCTGCATGAACCAGCGGTAGGCCATGCCGTACTCCGGGTTGGGCAGCACGGAGCCGTTGCGCCACGGCACGGGATTGCGTGCGGCGGCGTCGGACAGTCCCCAGAACAGGTTCCGCCAGGCGAGGACCTCGCCGAGACGAGTCTGCACTCCTCGGAAGTCCCGGGTGCCGGTCAGCTCCAACGCCTTGGCGAGCAGGCCTGCGAGGAACTCCAGCTTGACCGCCAGCCGCGTGCAGCCGTGGAAGGTGAAGCGCTCCGGGAAACCGGAACGCGCGGTGAACATCTGCACCTTGCCGAGATCGCCGTAGACGAACACGTTCTCCCAGGGGATCAGGACCCGGTCCAGCACCAGGATGGTGTCGTTCTCATCCAGGCGGGAGGACAGCGGGTGGTCGAACGGGCTGCCCATCACCGCGGCCGTGGCCGCGTAGGACGTCCGGCAGATCAGCTTCACGCCCGCCGCCGCCATCGGCACCGTCGCGATCAGCGCGAACCGCCGCTCCTTGATCGGCAGTCCGTAGTGGGCGATGAAGTTGTGATGGGTGATCGCGGACGCCGTCGCGACGACCTTCGCGCCGCTGACGATCAGACCCGCGTCGGTCTCCTTCTCGACGTGGATGAACACGTCGGCGACCTCGTCGGGCGGGCGATGCCGGTCCACCGGCGGATGAACGATGGCATGGTTCCAGTACAGGACCTTCTCCTGTGCCTCGCGGTACCACCGTCGTGCGTTGTCCGCGAACGGCTCGTAGAAGTCGGCGTTGGCGCCCAGCGTGCCGAGGAAGGACGCCTTGTAGTCGGGAGAGCGACCCATCCAGCCGTAGCTGAGACGGGACCATTCCGCTATCGCCCGCTGATCGGCGACGAGGTCGGCCGCGCTGTGCGGTGTGGTGAAGAACCGATGCGTGTAGCCGTCGCCGCCGGAGTCCGTCGCGGTGGTGAGCACCGACCGTCGTGCTGGGTCGTGCAGGGCGTCGTACAGGCGGGCCGTCATTCGGACGGGATTGCGGAAGGCCGGATGCGTGGTGACGTCCTCGACGCGCTCCCCGTAGAGGTAGACCTCGCGGTCGTCGCGCAGGCTGTCGACGTACTCCTCACCCGTCATGGGGCGGGTGCTCGAGCCCGCTCCGTGCTCGTTCTCCCGGCTGTCGTGCTGATCGGCCATCAGACCTCGTCACCTTCCCGCGTCGCTCGCTGCCGCGTCGGTGGTGGGGGTGGGGCGGTGGGGCCGTGCATCATCGTCGACCTTCGCCGCGACATCCGATCCTGACAGCACGCGACGGCCCGATCCCCTTCGAGCGTGCGGCGTCTCCCCGGTCGAGGCCGTGCGTTCTCGCTTCGCGCGAGTCAGGGCCGGTCACCGTCGGGACATCAGGGCGACGGACCGGTCCGGGTCTTCTGCCGCGTCCGCCGCCCGACACCGCATTCGTGGAGATGTGGGCCATCGCTGCGCTGGGCAGGATCGGTGATCGACCGCCTACGCCCCCATCCGGACGTGACACTCGACGCCGGTCCCGAGCCGGTCCCGCTCGACTCGAAGGACATCGCCATGCAGGACGTCGTTCACCCCGATCCCGGCCACGCCGAGCAGAACGTGGACCGCACGGCGGTCGTCATCGAGGTGTGGCTCAACGACTATCCCGTCGTGCCGCTGTTCCTGGACGAGACGAGGGCACTGGCCGAACGGTTCACCGCTCGTCACCCCGAGTACCGAGTCGTCGTCCACGGCCGGGATCACCTCGTGCTGCCTCGGATGGTCGCCGAAGCGGCACGGCGGGGGCGCCCGCCCGCGATCGTCCAGAATTTCTACACCTCCACCCAGCTCGCCCGTGACATGCTCGCCCGCGACGGATCACCGCTCTTCACCTCCGTGGAGGCGGCGATCGGAGGTCGGACGGAGATTCTGGGCGAGCGGGTGGTGCTCGACGACCTGGTCGCCGCCGGTCGCGACTACTACACCGACGGCGGCGAGCTGTTCGCGGTTCCTCCGCTGACATCGACGATGCTGCTGTACACCAACACCACCCTGCTCCGACGGGCAGGCATTCCCGCCGCCCCTGCCACCTGGCGTGAAGTCGAGGCCGCCTGCACCGCGGTGGAGGCGCTGCCCTCGAACGCGGCTCGCGGGGTCAGCTGGCCGAACCACGGCTGGGTCTTCCAACAGGCCCTGGCCCAGCAGGGCGCGCTGCTCGCCGACCACGACAACGGGAGGTCGGGTCGGGCGGAGCGCATCGATCTGACCTCCCCAGCCATGACCGCGTTCGTCCGGTGGTGGCTGACGATGCATCGACACGGGCACTACCACTACACCGGGGTGCGGGCGGCAGGCGAGGACACCCTGCGCGCGTGGGTGGAGAACCATCGTGCCTTCGCCGAGCAGCGAGTGGCCATGGTGCTCAGTACTTCGGTGGAGGCGCAACGCATGGTCGAGGCGGGCCGAGCGGGCGGATTCGATGTCGAGGTGAGTCGGATGCCCCACAACGACGAGGTGCCCTATGCGGGCAACGTCATCGGCGGCGACTCGTTATGGCTCACCGCGGGACTGGACCGGGAGACCAGAGACGGGGCGCTGGCCTTCCTGCTGTACATGCTGGACCCGGAGAACGTGGCGGCTCGGCATCGAAGCAGCGGATTCATTCCCGTCACCGGGGCAGGACACGAGCGGCTCCGGCACGAGGGCTGGTTCGACGCCAACCCGCATCACCGGGTCGCGGTCGACCAGCTCGCCGCCGGTGACGGCTCGCCCGCCGCGCTCGGCGCTCTGCTCGGCGACTTCGTCGGCGCACAGGACGTCATGACCGACGCGATGCACGACGTCCTCGCGCTCGGCGCCGATCCCGTCGCCCGGTTCCGCTCGGCCGAGCGGGCGGCGCAGCGGTTGTTGGACGACTACCACGCCCGCCTCGCCGCAGGACCGGACATCGATCCTCGGCACTTCCGCGTGGGCTGAGCCCGTCGACCGCCCGCCGCCGACGGCGCCACACCCTGTGGCCGAGCCGCTGCGCGGGCCTTCCTCGGTCCGACGTCCGGGCCGAAGAGAGGAGCAGTGATGAGCGACTCCCGCACCGTGGCACCGTCCGTCCGCGATCTGATCAGATCGTTCGCCGAGGCGGCGCCCGAAGCACGTGATGAGGAGTTTCTACGACTGACCGGGGCGTTATGGGTGGAGGGCGAGCTCACCTCGCGTGCGCAGGCCGCGACCGCGGATCTGCTCGCGCACCTCGATGTGGTCGACGAGGATCTGCGTGGTCATCTGTTGATCCTGCTCGGCCTGCTCGCCGAAGCCGAGTATCCCGCCGTCGACGGACCCGTGACGCAGGCGGTGCGCGGCGGGCTCGACCGGTATCTGGCGCTGCTCGACGACGCCGCCGAGGACGAGCCGCTGACGTTCGCTCTGCTGTACCTGCTGTCGCACCTGCCCGAGGACCGGGACCGCGTCCTCACGGCTACGGCGAGGCTCCCACTCGCACCGGAGGACGCGACGAGGCTGCGACGTTGTCTCGCGACGCTCGACCCCGCCGACGTGGTCCTCGGCCGGGTCTGGCCGTCCCCGCACGAATGGTCGCTGAACGACAGCGAACGGGACTTCGACCGGGGCTGGATCGACCAGCTCACTCCCGAACAGCTTCTCGCGACCTGGCGCAGCGACACCAGGTCGGTGCTCGCCTACACCGGTGCCAAGGCCCTGTGGTCTGTCCGCAACGGCGGACCGACCGTGGTGACCGACGTGAGCCCACTGGCCGCGCCTGCCGCAACACCGCCCGCAGACGGCACCGGGCTTCTGGCCCGGCATCTCGACGCGCTGTGCTGCCCGACCTGCCGCGCCCGACTGACGCTGTCGGATGCCGTCGCCCACTGCACGTCCTGCGCGCGGGCCTACCGACATGCGCGGGGCGTGCTCGACCTGCTGGCGGAGGGCGATGCCCGGCCCGACGAGGACGACGTACTCCAGAACGCGACCGGGATGACCGGCATCGGTCACTACTACGAGACGGTGCTGCGACCGGCCTTCCTCCGGGTGATGGGCTCCAACTGGGGAGGCGATGTCACGCCGTCGGTCGAGGACGCCTATCTCACCGAACATCTCGCCGCCGTGAACGGCCCCGTGCTGGACCTCGGGGCGGGCGCCGGTCGTTGGACCGCGATCGCGGCCGAGGTGTTCGGTGAGGAACGGGTCATCGCGCTCGACGTGATCGGCCCGATGCTGTCTGAGCTGCGCGGCCGGCTTCCCGGGGTGGCCGCGGTGCGTGGCAGCGCGCTCACGCTCCCCTTCGGGGAGGCCGCCCTCGGCGCGGTGAACTGTTGGAACGCGCTCCAGGCCCTGCCCGACCCGGCTGCGGCCCTGCACGAGATCGGCCGTTGCCTGCGTACGGGCGGCACGCTCACCCTCATGACCTTCCGCTGGGGCGGCGATCCGATCTACCGGTACTTCCAGCATGCGCACAGCTTCCCCGGCAGTCCCGACGGGATCGTCCTGTTCGAGGACGAGCAGATCACCGACTGGCTGACCGAGGCCGGACTGCGGATCACGCATCGGACGAGCATCGGAGGCGTCGTCCTCCTGACCGCCGTCCGTCGCCGTTGAGGCCGCCGTACTGCGCATTCTCGGAGCTGTGCCGTCCGAGAGCGGCGTCCTACCGTGACGCCTGGTCGGACCGCGTCCGCACACCGGTGGCCGGCCACGACGATCGATCCCGGCCGACACCGCATCGACGTCTTTCCGATGCGGCCCTCCTCTGAGGCGCCGGGCCCCGTGTCCACGAAAGGCATGCAGCGAGAAGGGAACCACGCCGATGACCCAGCACGAAGAGCGGACAGGCGCGAGTTCGGGCGGGTCCCCGGCCATGGGATCGAGAGAGGTCGCCGCGGGCGGGACGGCATCGCGCCCGCGGTGGTGGCGACGACCATGGGTGGTTCCGCTGGTCGTGGTGGTGCTGGCCTTCCTCGCGATCGCCTGGCCGCCCTACCTGACGCTGGACCCGGCGCGTTCGCTGATCGTCATCCGGGAGGACTCGGCGGTCCACTATCCGCTGCTGGTGTCGCACATCGTGTTCGGCACCGTGGCGCTGGTGACCGTGTGCCTCCAGTTGTGGCCTGCGCTGCGGCGCCGCCGTCCGGCGGTGCACCGCTGGAGCGGGCGGCTGTACGTCTTCGCCGGTGCGCTGCCCTCGGCCGTGATCGCCATGGTGATCACCCCGCTGTCGCCCGCACCGAGTGTCGGCACGACGTTGGGCGGGGTCTTCTGGCTGGTCACGACCACGATGGGCTTCATTCGGGCCCGGCAGCGGCGCTATCGGCAGCATCGACGGTGGATGCTGTTCAGTTTCGCGTTCGCCATCAACATCGTGTGGGGTCGCGTCTTCATGATCGTCCTCACGATGTTCGGGATCGACGACCCGGCGGTGTTCGCGCAGATCGGGCTCACGGCGCCCTGGCTCGGCTGGGTGATCAACGTGTTCCTCGTCCAGTGGTGGCTCAATCGGACCGAGCGGCGTGAGGCGGCGCCACAGCGCCCGGTCGAGTCGTCGTAGTCGCGTCGTCGGTGCGCCCGCCGGGTCGGGCGGTCCGCCGTCGGTCGCCGGGGTGGCGGACGTGCGCGGCCTCTGCCGCCGTGTTCGCGCCGCGGCCCCGTGCCGATCCGACGCCGAGGCACGAGTTCGCGGACCGCCCCGACGTCCCAGGAGAAGTCCCGGTACGACCCGATGGAGAGGTGGAGTGATGGGTGGACTGCTGGAGGACAAGGTGGTGCTGGTCGCAGGCGCCGGACGCTGCCTGGGGCGGGCGATCGCCGTCCAGTGCGCGCTCGCGGGCGCCGACGTGGTGCTCGCCGCCAGAACCGGCACGGTGATCGATCAGATCGCCGACGAGGTGGAGCAGACGGGGCGACGAGCACTCGCCGTGCCCGCCGATCTGACCGATCCGGACGCCGCGGCGGCACTGGCCTCGGCGGCGACAACGGCCTTCGGGCGGGTGGACGCGCTGGTGAACAACGCTTTCGCCCGACCGCCGATGGCCGACCTCGCGGACGTCGAGCTGGCCGCGGTCCGCGCGACACTGGAGGTCGACGTCTTCGCCGCGCTGCGCCTCACCAGGATGCTCGCCCCCGCGTTGGTCGAGAGCCGCGGAGCCGTGGTGATGGTCAACTCGGCGGCCCTGCGGCATTCGAGGCCGCGGTTCGGCGCCTACAAGGTGGCCAAGGCAGGACTGCTGGCCCTGGCGCAGAGCCTCTCCACCGAACTCGGTCCGCAGGGCGTGCGCGTCAACTCGGTGGCTCCCGGCTATGTCTGGGCGGAAGCCCTGGAAGACTATTTCGCCCACCTCGCCGCGGAACGCGGCGTGGCAGCTCGCCAGGTGTACGACGAGGTCGCGGCGAATTTGGACCTGCGGGAGCTCCCCGAACCCGAGGCCGTCGGCGACGCCGTGGTGTTTCTGATCTCGTCCCTGGCTCGCGCGGTGACGGGTCACTGCCTGGATGTCAATGCGGGGGAGTTCCACCACTGACCTGTCCACCGTGCCGCACGCGCGTGGCGCCGGCCGTGCGGGTGGACGAGGCCTGCTCGCCGGGCGGTGAACGATCGGCCCGCGGCCTTCGGAGTGGTCGCCCGAGGTGGCGGGCCGCGCTGCCGGGGACTCGTCCTCGCCCTCCTCCGCCGCTTCACGGACGATGACCTCCGGCGGGAGCCGACGGCTCGAGTCGCGGCTGAGCGTCGGCCACGGAGCTTGTCACGTCGGCGGGATGACATCGTCGACCGTCTTCTCCGTCGGCCGGCCCTCCGGGGAGGCCGAGAGAGGTCGTTCGCCGCGGCGGATTCGTGGTGCGGGGGGCGCGAGGTCGCCGCTCCCGCACGGCCGTGACCGGCGCGGAGCCTGCCGAGTCGGCCCTCGAGGCCGATCAGCCTGCCGTGGCGGCCGTAGTGAGACAGGAGCCGTCGGCCTGCCGCGTGGCGGCTGTGTTCGTCCGAGCTCGATGCCGGACCTCCGGGCTGCGGTCTCGCCTTCCTCCACCGAAGCCGTATGGCTCGGCCCGCGTCGGGGTGGACCGCCCTGGTCCTCGCCGAGTGGAGGACGTCCGCCTGAACTCACGAACCTCTCATGACGCTCCCTGTGGCATCGAACACTCGGCGTGGTGGAACCGGGCGGTGATGCGTGTCCCGGGCCCGGGCCTCCCGCTGCCCCCGTGTCGGATGTTCCGGTTCGGGGTCCCGCCACAGCGCTCGCCCCGGGCCTGCGCGGAGGATGCGGGCCGGGGCGGACTCGGCCGGGCCGGATCGCCGCCCGGCTCGGATTCCGCTGCCGCGACCGTTCCGAATCAGGCGTCCACGTCGGGCAGGACGTCACCGGAGAACCGGCCCTGCGGATCGACGCGGGTTCGCAGCAGCTCGACGGACCTGCGTCGATCCGCATCGAGGTGTCCCTGCGGCTGCTCGCGGTTCTCCACGAACGTCGGAGCCGTCCGACCGGTGTCCCAGGGTGCGAGCGCGGCCCGCACCGTCGCGCAATGGTCCATGATCGACTGCGCGCTGCCGGTGCCGCCGGGCAGCCCGGCGGCCATGAAGGCGAACCGGGCGTCCAGATGGTCGAGGGCACCGCCCGCAGGATGGGGACTCGACGCGGCCCCGCCGAGCTGACGCAGCTCGGCGGCCACCAGCGGCGAGCCGGAGTCGCCTGCGACAGCACGCAGGAAGGCCGCCGCACCGGTCGCGGGCAGGTCCCGCAGCAGCAGGTGATCGCCGAGGACGGCGACCGGCTCGGTGGGATCGTCGTGTGCGTCCAGGACCGACGTCGGCGTCCCGGGCGCCCACGTGTCGAGCAGCGGCTCGGCCACGGTTCGCAGTGGGCCGAGAAGGTCCCCGGCGCGTCGGACGGCTTGATCGAGCGAGTCCGGCGGCTCGGCGAACACCGCGCCCGCCACGCAGACCACGGGGCCGCCGGTCAACGCGGAGGGGATCTCCGGCAGCGATGGCAGATTCATCATCCGCAGCGACGTGCCCGCCTCAGTCGGGGCTTCGTCGGTCCACCGCAGCCACGCCGACAGCAGCCGGGGCGCGTAGGCCGCCGACCAGTAGGCCGCGCCGGTGATCACCCCGGTGACGGGAAACAACGCGATCTCGACGGCCGTGACGACGCCGAATCCGCCGCCGCCGCCCCGCAGTGCCCAGAACAGTTCGGCATCGGATTCCCGGGTGACCAGGCGAAGGCGGCCGCCGGCGTCCACCAGCTCGACTGCCGTCACGCTGTTGGCGGCGAGACCGACATGTCTGCTGTAGAAGCTCATGCCGCCCCGCAGCACGTAGCCGACCACGCCGACCGTCGGCGACGTGCCGTGCGGCGCGGCGAGTCCGTACGGTGCCGCCGCCTCGACGACGTCACGCCAGGTCCGTCCCGCAGGGACGCGGGCCACCCGTCGTTCCTCGTCGATGCGGACCTCCTCGGACAGCGCGGTGCGGATCAGCAGCGCGCCCTCCATCGGGCTCGCGGTCGCCGAGGCGTGCCCGGTCGAATGCACGCGCACCGACATCCCGTGCTTGATCGCATGGCGTATCGCGGACCGCACCTGCTCCGCGGTGCGCGCCGTCACCGCCGCGGCAGGCCGGGCAGGCGCCGCGAGGTTGAACACCCGCGTCGCGACGTCGTAGGCCTGCTCGCCCGGCCGAGCCACGCGGCCGTCCTGATCCTTCGGATCGGTCATGTCTCATCCCTCCCTGCTCGCCTCGCCCCGGCCGGTGGGATCGTCGGCCGCCGTCGGGTTCGTTCTCGGGTCGCGCCGGGGCGCACGACGTCCTTCGCGGCGGCGGCCGGTCCGCACCTCATCGGCGAACACCGAGGGACGTGCGTGCCGCTCGCTTCGCGGCGCCATCGGTCGGCGACGTCATCGGACGGTCGCGGCGGGACACCGCGGGGGCGGACGCCTCAGCGGACGCCGAATCGTGCCTTGGTGAACTCCCTGGTCGCCACGGACGCGAGGAGGACCCCGACCCCGACGTGACTGTGCAGCGTCGACATGTCCCGCCACACCCGTTCGATGCGGCTGCCGAGCCGGACCGAGCTGGACCCGGCGGTCCGGAACAGATAGCCCTCGACAGCCTGCCAGCACAGCCGGATCACTTCTCGGCAGATCGTGGCGATCCGCAGATCCTGTTCGCGGGTGAATGCCGACGGCCCGGCCGCGCAGACCGCGCTCCACTGTTGGGCCGCGTTGCGCACGGCCGCCTCCGCCGCGGCGATCATGCCGCCCGCCTGGCCATACCAGAGCTGATAGTCGGGATCCTCGGCGCGCAGGACCGCGGCGAACATCGTCTTGCGGGTGCGCATCAGCTCCTCGTAGGCGTCCAGCGCTCCCTGCGCCATGCCGACGGCCAGAGACGCCGACTCCAGCAGCATGAAACTGAGCGGCCCGCCGCCGTACTCCGGATTGCCGTGCAGCCTGCGGCCGACGGTGCCCCGACTGACGTCCATCTCGCTCAGATGCACCGACTCCAAGGCGTGATGCGGGGGGACGTAGGCGTCGTCGATCCGGATGCTGTGTGACCCGCTGCCTTGGAGACCGAGCTGGTCGCCCCAGTCGTTCAGCATGGTCCAGCCGCTGCGCGGGATGATGAAGAGCAGCGGCGTGCCCGGGGCGCCCTGGGCGGACTCGACGATCGTGTGTCCGATGAAGTGCGTCGCGTACGGCGCGCCGGAACAGTAGGGCCAGGTGCCTCGAATGATCCAACCCCCGTCGTCGGCTCGCCGTGCCGAGCCGCTCGGGTTGATCGTGGCCGGACTGATGAAGTCGCCGTCCGCGAACAGCTCGGTCTGGGCGCGCTCGTCGAAGAACGTCGCCGCCGCGAGCGCGTGCGCGGCGCCGAGGCAGTACATCCAGCCCGTGGACGGGCAGCCTCGGGCGAGCGCCGTCGACACCCGCAGGAACGTCTCCGCACTGAACTCGTGACCGCCGAAGCGCCTCGGGACGAGGATTCGGTAGAACCCCGCCGCACGAAACTGTTCGTGGACGTCCTCGGCGTAGAAGGTCCGCTGCTCGGTCTCGGCCTGCCGGTCGACCAGGGTGCGCGCCAGTCGCTCCGCTCTGGCCACGACCTCGTCCTCGGTCAGCTGCGGTCCCGCCGGGGACGGATCGTCGCTCGGCGCGTTCGTGGCCACACTCATACCCGCGTCACGTCCTTCGTCTGGTGGGAGCGCGGGAGCGACGGCCGGTCTGCGATGCAGGCGTGGACGTCGGTCTCCTCAGGCCCCGCGGCGTCGACTCCGTCGCGGCCGGCCGTTCGTGCCGAACCGGATCAGGCCGCCGCGATGCCCAGCGTCACACGTGGTCGCGAGGCGCGACATCTCTCAGATTGCGACCCTTCCCGGACCGGCGTGACTCGATTCGGCGCGACCGGCGCCGAACAGCGCGCGATCCGCTGCGGCGAGGCGTTCGAGCTCGGGCGAACGCGAGGTCGGGAAGACGGGAAGACGGGAAGGGGCGGCCGAGACCTCCGGGCACCGCCCGCGACGACAGGCTCGGCAAGCCGTTGCGTGTCGTCGTATCCCGCGCGCGGCTGACGGTCAGGCCGGGTACGGAGCCGGGCGTCGGCCGGGCCGGGGACCGCCGTGTCGGACCGGGCCTGGGGGTACCCGGATGGCCGAGGCGAGACACCGCAGACCCGGCCGACGCCGGGACGCCGCACGCAGGAATGCCGTCGAGAGGGGCGCCTTCTACTTGGACGGCCTGACGTTGGGGTTGAGTCGGAACACGTTCGTCGGATCGTGCACGGCCTTCAGCGCCGCGAGTCGGGCGCGCGTCGCCGTCGGGTAGATGGCGGCCACGTCGTCCTCGTCGACCGCGCTCATGAATCCGCTGTAGGCGCCGTGGCTGAACGGTGCCAACGTCCGCCAGAAGTCGCGGAACTCGGTCTCGATCCGTTGATGGTCCTCGGGGCCGCCGAGGTGAGTGGTGAAGAACATGATCTCGTCGTCCCGATAGGCGAACGCGGTGGCATCCTCGGCGACCTCGCGGACCGCCCCGCCCATGCTCCTGAACTCGACGTACAGCATCGCGAACTGCCGGGCACCGGTCAGGACGGTGTCGATGAACTCGGGACCGGCCACCGGTGCGAAGCTGCTCTTGACCATCGGCTGCCAGCCGGGCGGCAGCTGCGACGGCTCGTTCAGCACGGCCGCGTAGGGCACCGGCTTGACGTCCGCGGCCAGCAGCGTGCCGAGCCGGCGGAGCGGTGCGATCGCCGCCTCCGCCTCCGCCGCGTCCGTCCCGGCGTAACAGACGGTGAGGTTCACCGGTGTCGGCACGCCGTCGAACGGAGGGAACACCCCCACCGTCGTCGTGAGCTCGGGCGGCGCCGTACGCATGTAGTCCGCCCACCCCTTCACCACGGCCGCGGTCTCGTCGGCGGGGTAGTTGATCGTGCCGAAGTGCACGCCCGGCACCTTCTGCGCGACGACGTCGAAGGAGGTGACGACCCCGAAGTTGCCGCTGCCGCCGCGGATGCCGTAGAAGAGCTCGGGGTTCTCCTCGGCGTCGGCACGCAGCACCTCGCCCGAGGCGGTGACCACCTCGGCGCCGACGACGTTGTCGATGGCCAGGCCGAACTTCCGCACCAGCCAGCCGATGCCGCCGCCGAGCAGCAGTCCGCCGACCGCGACCGTGGAGGTGTCTCCGGAGGAGATCACGAGGCCGTGCTCGCCGAGGGCACTGGCCACCGCGCCCCATCTGGCACCGCTGCCCAGCCGGACCACGGAGTTCTCCGCATCGATGATCTCGACCTGGTCGAGAGGCGTCAGGTCGATGACCATTCCGCCGTCATTGGTACTGAAACCCGCGTTGCTGTGTCCGCCGCTGCGGACGGAGATCACGAGCTCGTGGTCGAGCGCGAACCGGATCGCGGCTCGGACGTCATCGTTGCTCGTACACCGGACGATGACCTCGGGCCTGCCCTGGTGAACGAAGATGTTGCGCAGCTCGTCGTACGTGACGTCGGCGGCGCCGACGACGTCGCCGGCGACGGCCGCCCGCAACGCACCGATCTCCTCGGCTTTCATGATTCTCTCCTCTGTAGACATCTCACGGCGTCGATCACCCGAACGCGGGCGCCGTGTCCCGCATCGGTGACCGAAGGGCTGTCGACTGCTCCGCCGTCCACGGTTCGTGACCGGTTTCGCCACACGGAAGGCGGTGCGGCAGGGCGGCAGGTTCGCGCCGGGACCGACGGCGCGAATCGGCCCCGGCGCGAGACTCGTCAGGTCTCGGTGCCGCCCTGTTCGAGGAGAGGCCACACCTCGACGCCGTTGCCCGTCGAGGCGGGGTACTTCGCGGCGAGTTCGATCGCCCGCTCCGGGCTTTCGACGTCGATGACGAAGTAGCTCGCGAGGTGCTCCTTCGACTCCAGATACGGACCATCGGTCACCACCGGGGCGCCGTCGCGGACGCGGACGACCTTCGCGTTGGTGCGGTCCGCCATGCCTTCGACGCTCACCAGCTCGCCGGACTCGCGAACCTCCTTCTGGAAGGCGGCGTCCTGCTCGATCATCTTCGCGAAGTCGTCCTCGGAGAACTGCGCCCACAGGTCGTCGCTGCCGTAGATCAAAAGCATGTACTTCACAGTGCGTTCCTCGCTTCCCGGTCCCCGGCACGGGCACCTCTCACAGAGGAGATCGAAGCAGTCATCGGATTCTCGACATCTCGACGGCACTCTATCCGGACGATCTTCGAAGACCCCGTGCGAACGGCCTCCGGAGCCGGGCGAGGCGTCTCGCCGCCCGTGCTCCTGCTCGGCCGCCGGGAGAGGCGGGCACCGGTACGCATCCGCGGTGCGAGCCTCCTCGATCATGCGGCTCCGAAGCATGTTCGACCAGTTCACCGTGCTCGTGCGGGTCATCGCATTCTGAGAGAAGCACTACCGCTGGGTGGGATTCGAGACTGCGAACATGGAAGCGGATGCGGTGGGGACGGGGACATCCGACGGAGACGGCCGTCGGTCGGTCGCGGCGACCGGCGTCGCCGAGCACGAGTCCTGGTTTCTCCACCGGCTGGCCCCAGACTCGGCGGCGCACGTGCTGTGCCTGCGCTATCGGGTGGACGGCGCGGTGGACTCGGCGGCACTCGGCGCCGCGTGGCTGTCGGTGCTGGACCGCCATGACGTGCTGCGAAGCACCTTCATCGACGTCGACGGCCGAGTCCTTCGGCGGATCGGCGTGGCGTCCGACTCCCCGCCGACCGTGCTGGATCTGCGGCGTCGCGGCGCGACGGATCGGCGGGAGCGAGCGGAGCGTGCCTGCCGCGCGGCCGTGTCGGCGCCGTTCGATCTCTCGACGCAGCCGCCCGCTCGGCTGACGGTCGTCCACCTCACCGACACAGACCACGTGGTGCTGCTCGCCCTGCATCGGATCGCGGTGGACGAGGAGTCCCTGTCGATCCTCGTGGCGGATCTTTCGGCGGCCTATGCCGAGGCGACCACGGCCGACGGGATCGCAGGGTCGAGGAGGAGTTCGGCTCCGCCGGGTTCCCGCGGCGTGGTACGTGCGGAACGGTGGTTCCGCCGAACGGCTGCCGGCCGAACGGCCCGCGACACGTCCGCCGCTGATTCGTCGGCCGCCGATCCGTCGACGACGAGCGGAGCATCCGCCCCGGACGACGCAGATTCCGGCTCCGACGGCGGCCGGGACTCGGCGCGCCTCCTCGACTGGTGGACCACGACGCTGACGCCTCCGCCGCCGCCCCTCGACCTGCCCGCCGATCGTCCGCGCCCCGCCGAGCCGTCGTTCGCGGGGGACGAGCTGCGATTCGACTGGGGCGCCGAGTTCAGCGCCACTCTGTCGGCCTTCGCCGAACGGTCCGGGAGTACTTCGCGAGTCCTGCTTCACACGGGCCTCCTGGCGTTGCTGCACCGAGTGACCGGCCAGGAGCGAGTGGCGGTCGGCGTGCCGATCTCGCTGCGTCGCGCGGCGGACGCCCGGCGCGTCGCCGCGTTGCGCAACACCGTGGTGCTCGGTGCGGACTTCTCGCCGACCTCGACGTTCCGGCAGATGCTCTCGGCCACCGGACGCCGATGGTCCGAGGCCGTCGACCACGCCGAGGTGCCGTTCTCCGACGTCGTGCGCGCGGTGAACCCGGCGCGTGACCCGCGTCGGATGCCGTTGTGCGACGCCGTGTTCGACCTTCGGGACACCGCGGCACCGCCGACCCTCGCCCTCGCGGGCGCCGCCGTGCACCCGGAGCCCGTGCACCCCGGCGCCGCTGCGGTCGACCTCGCGGTGATCGTCGAGGCCCTGGAGCCGACGATCACGGGGCGGATCGAATACCGGACGAGTCTCTTCGACCCCGGCTCCGCCCGCGTTCTCCTCGACCAGTTCCGCGGCCTGCTGCGGTCGGCGGTGGCCGCCCCGGACGTTCCCGTCGCCGAGCTCGCGATGGATTCCGAGGACACCCTCCGCGCGATGCTGCGCGAGGGCGACCTCGTCGACGCCGGTCCGCCGTCGGAGGTCCCCGTGCACGAGCGAGTACGAGGACAGGCCGCCGCCCGACCCGAGGCCGTCGCCGTCGCCCATCCCACCGAGCCCGTGGTGTATCGGGAACTGGTCGAGCGGGCGGAGTCCGTCGGCCGCACCCTGCGCGCGGCGGGGGTGACCCGCGGATCGGCGGTGGTGGTGCGCATGTCCACCAGCTCGCTGCGGATCGCCGCTCTGCTCGCCGTGCTGGACCTCGGCGCGCACCTCGTGTGGTCGGGCCCCGGCCGGGTCGGGCGGCGGGGCCGGGAGCTGCTCGCCGACCTCCGGCCCGGCTGCCTGCTCGTCGATCGCGACCCGGACACCGACGAACTGGCGCGGTGGTTCGCCGCGGAGCAGTCCGGCCGAGTCGTCGCCCTCTCCAGACGAGACGACGGCGCCCGAGGGGCAGCAGCCTCGACCGACACGGTCCGCGCCGAGACAGGACGAGACGACCGTGCCTACATCGCCTACACCTCGGGTTCGACGGGCAGACCCAAGGGCGTCGCGCACTCGCACGGGTCCTTGGCGCAGTACGTGACGTGGTTCGCCGAGGAGTTCCGCATCGAGTCCACGTCGCGGGTCGCTCAATGGGTGACGCCGGAACACGACCCGGCGCTGTGCGAGGTCTTCGCGACACTGGTCGCCGGGGCGACGCTGTGCCCGGTCCCCGAAACGATCAGGGTGCACCCGGAGAAGCTGGTGGACTGGCTCGCGTCCGAGCGCATCACCCATCTGCAGACGGTGCCCAGCTTCGCCAGGGAACTTCTCGCCGTCGTGCTCGGCAGTGGTTCGACGGAACGACTCGCCGATCTGAGCCATCTGCTGCTGATGGGGGAGGCATTGCCGCCCGCGCTGGCCGACAGCCTACGGGCGGGTCTCCCGCTGACTCGACTGGTGAATCTCTACGGTCCCACCGAGACCATCGCGGCCACCTGGTATGAGATCGCCGACGCCCAGCACGGGGCCGTGCCCATCGGCGTCCCCATCCCCGGGCGGGAGGTGCTGATCCTGGACGAGCGGGATCGGCTGTGCCCCACCGGCGTCGTCGGGGAGATCGTCATCCGGGGCCCGCACGTGGCCGAGGGGTATCTGGGCGAACTCGACGCCGGCCCGGACGTGTTCCGGCGCCTGCCCGCGGGCGGGCCGCGGCCCACAGCTGATCGGCGCTGCTACCGAACCGGGGACCTGGGTCGACGCCGACCGGACGGCTTGCTCGAGTTCCGCGGCAGGCGGGACTTCCAGGTCAAGCTGCTCGGCAATCGGGTGGAGTTGACGGAGGTCGAGACCGCGCTCGCGGCGCACGACTCGATCGCCGAGTGCGCGGCGGTGCCCGTGATCGACCGGGACGGACTGGTCAGCAGGCTCGTCCTGCATGTCGCCCCCGTCCCGGGGCGGGCAGGCTCCCCGGAGGTGTGGCGTGCGCACCTGCGCACCCGCTTCGGCGCCGTGCTGATCCCGGCATCGTTCCGAGTCCACGTCGACGGCCTGCCACGCGGCGCGGCGGGCAAGGTGGACCGCCGAGGGCTCGGACAACGCGGTCCCGTGCCGCATCCGAGATCTCGACAGCCGAGCACCCCGACGGAACGGGAGTTGGCCGAGCTCTGGTCCGGCGTGCTCGGCACGGACGGGATGCGCTGCGACGACGACTTCTTCTCACTCGGCGGTCACTCCCTGCTGGTGCCGTCGATGCTGCGGCGGGTTCGAGAGCGCTTCGGCGTGACCGTGCCGCTCTGGGGTTTCCTCATCGATCCCTCGCTGGGCGGACTCGCGGCGCTGGTCGCCGTCGACTCTCCTCGGCGCGACGGCGGGCAGACGGCGCCGTGACAACGGATCGAGCACGTCCGCTCACCGG
Source organism: Actinoalloteichus hoggarensis (assembly GCF_002234535.1). Lineage (NCBI taxonomy): Bacteria > Bacillati > Actinomycetota > Actinomycetes > Pseudonocardiales > Pseudonocardiaceae > Actinoalloteichus > Actinoalloteichus hoggarensis. Next base: position 3,876,893 of record NZ_CP022521.1, on the reverse strand, counting down.
CGGCCGCCCGGCCGACGTGCGAGTGGCGTGTCACCCGCGTCTCAACCGGAGGTAGGCAATGCCCGTACATGAGGACGAAACACCGGTCGTGTTCGACGGCGAGCAGCTCACCCCGACGGCCGTCCGCAGACTCGCGGAGGATCACGTGCCGTGCGTCGTGTCCCCCGAAGCCGTCGCACGCGCCGCGAAGAGCCGGGCGATCTTCGAGGACGTCGTCCGGCAGGGCATCCCGGTGTACGGGGTGACGACCGGTTACGGCGAGATGATCTACATGATGGTCGGCACCGAGAAGGAGGTCGAACTCCAGACCAACCTGGTGCGCAGTCACAGCGCGGGCGTCGGCCCGCTGTTCGCCGAGGACGAGGCCCGGGCGATCGTCGCGGCACGGCTGAACGCACTCGCCAAAGGACACTCCGCCGTCCGACCCGAGGTGCTCGAACGCCTGGCGCTGTATCTGAACCTGCGCATCACACCGGCCATTCCCGAGATGGGCTCGCTGGGCGCCAGCGGCGACCTGGCTCCGCTGTCACACATCGCCGCGACGTTGATCGGCGAGGGCTACGTCTGCCATGACGGACAGCCGACGCCCACCGCGGAGGTGCTGCGGCACCACGGCATCGAACCTGTGGAGCTGCGGTTCAAGGAAGGCCTCGCGCTGATCAACGGCACCTCGGCGATGACCGGGCTCGGCTCGCTGGTCGTCAGCCGGGCGCTCGACCAGGTGCGACAGGCCGAGATCGTGACGGCCCTGGTCATCGAGGCATTGCGGGGATCGACCAGCCCGTTCCTGCCGGAGGGACATGACATCGCCCGCCCGCATCCGGGCCAGATCGACACAGCGGCGAACATGCGGGCACTACTGCGCGGGAGCGGGCTGACCGTGGAGCACGCCGATCTGCGACAGCAGGTGGCTCGGCGGCGGCAGGGCGGGGCCGTCGAGCGCATCGACCTCTACCTGCAGAAGGCCTATTCGCTGCGGGCGATCCCGCAGGTGCTGGGCGCCGTCCGCGACACGCTCGATCGCGCGGCCGACACACTGCGGATCGAACTGAACTCCTCCAACGACAATCCGTTGTTCTTCGAAGGCCGCGAGGTCTTCCACGGAGCGAACTTCCACGGTCAACCCGTCGCGTTCGCCATGGACTTCGTGACCATCGCGCTCACACAGCTCGGTGTCCTGTCCGAACGGCAGACCAATCGCATGCTGAACCGCCACCTCAGCTACGGGCTCCCCGAGTTCCTCGTCGCGGGCGATCCGGGCCTGAACAGCGGGTTCGCCGGCGCGCAGTACCCGGCGACCGCGCTGGTCGCCGAGAACCGCACGATCGGGCCGGCCAGCACCCAGAGCGTCCCGTCCAACGGGGACAACCAGGACATCGTCAGCATGGGGCTGATCTCGGCGCGCAACGCGCGCCGCGTGCTCGGCAACAACGATCGAATACTGGCGGTGGAGTATCTGGCCGCCGCACAGGCGGTGGACGTGTCCGGTCGGCACGATCGGCTCGGCCCGGCGGGCATGGCGGCCTACGACGCCGTGCGCTCGCTGGTGCCGACGCTGGACCGGGACCGTTACATGAGCGACGACATCGAGACGGTGGCTGCGGCCCTGCGCCGGGGGGAGTTCCTGACAGCCGTCGGTGAGGTCGTCGCGGACCTGCGCTGATCAGCCGGACGTGCCGCCGCGTCGACGCGGCGGCACGAGGCCGTCTCGGGGCCCGGCCGATGCGCTCGGTGATCGACACGGCGTCGTGGTGATCGGTCCACCGCCCCACCGGTCCACCGGCATGGAGGATCGCCGCTCCTCCGCCGCACCACGCTGCTCGGCAGGTCCGCCCTTCCGGCCCGGCGTACGGCGACGGGCTACAGCTGCCTGCGCGCCGCCCACAGATCGGGGAACAGGAGTCTCGGCGCGGCGGCGTGGAGATAGGCGGCGCCTGTCGTGCCGCCGGTGCCCGGCCGATCGCCGATGATGCGTTCCACCATCCCGACATGCCGGACCCGCCACTCCCGGAACAGCATGTCGATCTCGACCAGATGCTCACAGAGCTGGGCGGCGAGACCGTCCGCGCGGTACACGTCCGCCAGCAGTTCCTGAACCTCCGACGACGGCGTGAGCGGCAGCGAGACGTCACGATGAAGTCGGTCCAGCGGCACGGGACTGCCCTGCACGGCAAGGTACGCCAGCAGCGAGTCGAACACCGACGGCCTGTCCATGGCCGCCGCCACCCGACGTCGTTCCGTACCACCGAGGGGAAAGGGCTCGAGCATCCGGGCGTCGCGTCGGCCCAAGACGGCTTCGAGCTCCCGGAACTGGGCCGACTGCGTACCGCTCCCGGTTCCGAGCGCTGAGCGGAAGCCCGCGAACTGCCGGGGCGTCAGAGTCTGGAGAACCTCGATCGGCGAGACCGTGGCTCGTAACGCCCCCGCCGCCCTGCGCAGCGTGTGCAGGGCCCCCTCTCCGTCGCCGGTCTCCAGTCGACGCCGCAGGCAGTCGAATTCGTGCAGCAGGAGTTTGAACCACAGTTCATGCACCTGATGCGCGATGATGAAGAGCAGTTCGTCGGGTTGTTCGGAACGCGGCCGCTGCGTTGTCAGGAATTCGTCCAATGCCAGGTACGAGGTGTACTCGGATGTGGCCGGCCGTGTGCTCGACATGATCTCATCACCCCATCGCATCCGTGGCCCGCCGTCTTCGCGATGGCTGCCGTCGTGAGGATTCGACGTGAAGCCCGAGACCACCGGGATCGTCGGTCGACCGCGTAGTCCGAGTGAATCCCGGATGCGATTCGGACACCACTGATCCTGCGTCGCGGCCTATTCGTGGAATCCTGCGCTCTCCTATTCCCGTGGTCGGACGGTACGGTGTCCGGCGCTGTTCCGGAAGAGCGTCCGCCAGTCATCGCATCAGCTGCGCATCCTCGGAGAACCGGACACTCCGCTGCGTATTCCGACGCGGCGCGACTGGGCAGCCGTCGCGTGTCGCGCATTTCAGAAGAAGTGTCGCCAGGGCAGCGCTGTCAGGATGGCGACGCGGCAGGGCAGGACGCCCGCCCCGGAGACGGCCGGTCCGCGTCCGCCGTCACCGCGGTCGGGCCGCACCGTCCGGACACGGGTCGGCCGGCTGCGGAGGAAGGAGCGACGAGATGATCTCAGCGGCGTGGTGTGAAGACCCCGCGAGCCGGGGGCGGCGTCGGGACCGGTGGCGGCCGTGACCGGCTTCGACGTCGACGGCTACCTCCGCAGGCTTGGACTTTCGCATCCGGGCCCGCCGGCGGTCGACGCGCTGCGGCGCCTGCATCGCGCGCATGTGGAGCGGATCGCCTACGAGACCGTGGACATCCACCTCGGCCGCCTCGGCGCCCTCGATCCGACCGAGTCCGCGGACCGGCTGGTCCGGCTGGGCCGGGGCGGATACTGCCTGACGCTGAACAGCGCCTTCGAAGCCCTGCTGAGCGCACTGGGATTCCAGGTCGAGCGACATCTCGGCAGCGTCGTGCTCAACGATCGCTCGGCCGCGCTCGGTATCGACGGCCATCACATGGCTCTCACGGTGCGCGGCCTGCCGACGACCGACAACCCCGACGGAACATGGCTGGTCGACGTCGGACTCGGTGACGGTCCACACGCACCGCTGCCGCTGGTTGCAGGCGTGCATCGGCAGGGCGGCTTCGTCTACCGACTCCGCACCTCGCCGGTGGCGCCCGAAGGCTGGCGGCTCGATCACGACCGGCGAGGACACTTCATCGCGATGGACTTCCTCTCCAGGCCCGCGGCCACCGCGGAGTTCACCGCCGCGCATCGGGAGATGTCGACGTCCGAGGACTCGCTGTTCGTGCGCGTCTTCACAGCGCATCGCCGTACCGCCGCCGACATCGACCGGCTGCGGGGCTGTGTGCTCACCAGGGTCGGTTCGAGCATCACAGAGCTGCGAAGCGCGGGCGAGTGGCTGGACGCGCTGGTCGGCCGCCTCGGGATCGTCCTCGACGATGTGAGCCCTCGACGGCGGCGAGAGCTGTGGGAGCGGGCATACGCCGTCCATCTGCGCTGGTTGGCGAAGCGCCGGGACGGCCGTGCCGAGAGCCGGGGGACGTCGCCGTCGTCGCTCCGACCGTAGGCGTCGCGTAGTCGAGGCCGACTCCGATGACGCCCATCGGCGACAGCCGCCTGCCGACCGCGCCACCGCGACCGGGCGGCTCGGCGCTCGCCCTGTGAGAGGACCACGGCGGACCGGTCCGCCGAAGTGGAGAGAAGGGGACTCACCATGCGACTCACCCCGTCGGCGCACGTCGACACGTTCTGCCGGGATGGACTGCCGCCCCTGTCGCAGTGGCCGGACCTCTCGTCTCCGGTGCCGGACGTGGCCTATCCCGACCGGCTCAACTGCGCGGTCACGCTGTTGACGGGTGCGATCGAGCACTACGGTCCCGATCGGCTGTGTCTGGCATCGCCGACCGAACGGTGGACCTACGGGGACGTGCTGCGCACGGCGCGTCGGATCGGTCGGCTGCTCACCGAACACCACGGCCTGGTGCCGGGGAACCGCGTGCTGTTGCGCGGGCCGAACAGCCCGTGGCTCGCATTGTGCTGGCTGGGCCTGCTGACGGCGGGCTGCGTCGCGGTCACCACCATGCCGTTGCTGCGGGCGAGAGAACTCGCCGAGGTGCACGACGTCTGCCGGATCGACCTCGCCCTGTGCGATCACCGGTACCTGGACGAGCTTCGCGCGGGCCTGCCGGGGACCCCGGTGCTCGCCTACGGCGGTGCGTCGCCGGATGACCTGGTGTCCCAGGTCGACGGGATCTCCGACGACTTCGAACCGGTGCGCACCGCCGCGGACGACGTCGCACTGCTGGCCTTCACCTCGGGTACCACCGGGCGACCCAAGGCGACCATGCACTTCCACCGCGACGTGCTCGCCGTCGCGGACACCTTCTCCCGCACCGTCCTGCGACCGACGCCCGACGACCTTTTCACCGGGACCCCGCCGCTGGGCTTCACGTTCGGCCTCGGCGGTCTGCTGATCTTCCCGCTGCGGGCTGGAGCCGCGGTCCTCCTGTTGGAATCGCCGACACCGGATCAGCTCGCCGGGCACATCGCCGACCACGGCGCGACGGTCTGCTTCAGCGCGCCCACCGCGTATCGCGCGATGCTGGCCTCCGGCGCGGCGACGAGGCTTCGCGGGCTGCGTCGGGCCGTGTCGGCGGGTGAACACCTGCCCGCGTCGACGTGGCACGAGTTCCGCAGGACGACCGGCGTCGAGATCATCAACGGCCTGGGGACGACCGAGCTGCTGCACATCGTGGTCTCCGCGGCGGACGAGGACATCCGCCCCGGCGCGACCGGCCGCCCGGTGCCGGGCTTCGACGTCGCGATCCTCGACGAGGCGGGCCGTCCGGTGCCGACGGGCCGAGTCGGCAGGCTCGCGGTCCGAGGGCCCACCGGCTGCCGCTATCTCGCCGACGACCGCCAGCGAGACTACGTGCGCCACGGATGGAACATCACCGGCGACAGCTTCCGGCGAGACGCCGACGGCTACCTCTGGTACCAGGCGAGAACGGACGATCTGATCGTCTCGGCGGGTTACAAGATCGCGGGGCCGGAGGTCGAGGAGGCGCTGCTGGCACATCCCGACGTCGTCGAGTGCGGAGTCGTCGGCGTCCCGGACGAGCTGCGCGGCACGCTCGTCACCGCCTGTGTGGTGCTGCGGGAGGGCGTCGCCGGCGATCAGACCAGGGCCCGAGAACTCCAGGAGTTCGTCAAGCATCGGATCGCCCCGTACAAGTATCCGCGGCGGATCGAGTTCATGAGCGAACTGCCCCGCACCAGCAGCGGCAAGCTGCGGCGCTTCGCCCTCCGTGACGTCGCCCGCGGCGTGGCGGAGCGGGACGTCGTCCAAGGCTGACCGCGTGCTCCCGGAGTGACGACGGAGCCGACGGCGCGGCAGGGGACGGCGCTGGAGGGGACGGCGGCGGGGCGGAGCCGTTCAGTGCGGGGGACGCCGGCGAGCGGTGCCGTCGGTTGCCCGGCATGGGTGGTGTCTGCGGGGTCTCCACGGCGATGCGGCAACAGTGCTCGGCGAGCCCACGACGTGGAGGCGACCTCGAGTCGACGGAACCGGTCTCCTGCCGTGTTCCGTGCCCGTCGCCGAGGCCTCCGGGTGCTCTTACTCCTCGACGCTGCCCGCCAGCCCGTCGAGGAGACGGGCCAGACCGAACTCGAAGACGGAGTCGAGGTCCGGCGGGACGTCCACCGCGAACAGCAGCGGGAACCGGCCGGTCGCCTCCAGCTCGGCCAGCTCGGCGTCCTGGCTGCACCACCACTGATCGTTGCTGACGCCGGTCTCCTGTTCCTCGTCCAGATCGGACCCGAGCCAGGTCGCCATGCCGACGACGAAGGCCGTCAGCGTGATGATCGCCTGCATGGCCGCCTCGCGCCGATCGGGTCGATCCGCGCCGAGCACCCGCATCAGCCATTCCACGTTGGCCAGGCCGCCCGGTGTCAGCAGCGGCCTCGGCACCGAGACTCGCGCGGCCGCCCACGGGTGTCGTCGGTACATCCGCCAGTCCCGCCGCGCGGAGATCTCCAGCGCGCGTCGCCAGTCCGACGGCGGCTCGGGCAGCGGCGTCTCGGTGAACGCGGCGTCGGTGATCAGGTGGACGAGGGCGTCCTTGCCTTCGACGTGTCGGTACAGCGCCATCGTGCTCACCCCGAGCTCGGTGGCCACGCGGCGCATCGACAGGGCTGCCAGGCCTTCCAGGTCGGCGACGCCCATCGCGGTCGCGATGATCGTCTCGCGGTTCAGGGCGACGTCGGCGGCGCGGGAGGCCGACGTCGGATTAGCCGGGCGCCCCGGCCGGTCCGAGACCACGGTGCCCGCTCCCGGCTTCGCGTGGACCAGGCCTTCGCGGCGCAGGGCGGTCAGAGCCTTGGTCGCCGTGGCCATGGCCACACCCCATTCCCGGGTGATCTGCCGGGTCGACGGCACCCGGTCGCCCGGTCGCAGCTCGCCGGACGCGATGCGTGCGCGGATCGCGCCGACGATCCGCGCGTAGGGCGGGCCGTCCTCTTCGGTCGGTTCGGCGGTCATGCTCGGACTTCCTTCCGGTCAGATCGCTCGATCGTACTAGTGCGCTACTCGGGCTCGTCGACGTGGCGATCGGCGCTGCGGAGTCCGATGTACGGCATCGTCGCTGGTGATCGACTAGCTAGTGCACTGCATCCAGTGCACTAGTGTGGTGGAGATCGTATCTTGCCGTTATAGGCCGTGTTTGCTCCGCCGATGATGCCATGCTTATGGTGTACGCGGAAGCGGCGACGTGTGGCGGACCCGCACCAGGGTGACAGCACAGAGCAAGGAGGGCACTCATGGTCGACGATCACGACACGCTCGTTTCGTCTGTACGCAAGGGCGGCCCCGGGGACGTGGAATCGGCGGTCGGCATCCTCACCGAGGCCTTCATGGCGGAGGAGTCCACTCGATGGCTCTTCCCCGACGACGCCGAACGTCAGGAGTGCCAGCAGTACTACTACCTCCCGCTGGCCGGTCAGGTCGCGGCGGACGGCGGGCTCCTCATGGTCGAGGACAAGGCGGCCTCGCTGTGGATGCCCGTCACCGGCGAAGGCACCTCGGGCCCGGACTTCGGTGCCGTCGACCTGCCGCCCGCGCTCGCCGCCCACACGGAGCGGCTGACCAGCCTGCTCACGCTGCTCGGCGAACGGCATCCGCGTGGGCAGCGGTACCTGCACGTGTCCTTCATGGGAGTGCGGCCCGGCGACCAGGGCCGAGGGCTCGGCTCGGCACTGCTGCGTCAGGGCCTGGCGGAGGCCGACGCGGCGGGGCTCGGCGTCTATCTGGAGACGGCGTCGGCGGGCGCTCGCGCCCTGTTCGAGCGACACGGCTTCCAGGCCGCCTGCGAGCCCGTCCGGCTTCCCGACGGCCCCGACATCACCACGCTGTGGCGGCCTGCCGCCCGATGACCACCGAACCGACCAGTGGAGGCGTCGCGCGAGAGACGGCCGTCGGCCGCCCCCGCCGAGCGTCCCACGACCCGCGGTAGTGAAGACGATGACAGGAGTGTCCCGATGAACCAGACGACGACCGGCCGCACCGAGGCCGAGGTGGTGGCGGGCGGCGGCCCCGACGACATCCTGACCGTCCGCCGTCTCGCCCTGCGCGGCAGCCAGACCGACATCGGCCGCGCCCTCGCGACGGAGGCCGGGACACGCTTCGGCTGGGCGCCCCCACCGGTGGCCGACACCCTGCGGAACCGGGCCCGCCGCCGATGGTTCGCCCGCGAGTGGCCCGCGCACCACGCCCGGATGCTCGGCGTCGCCGAGGCGTTCGGCCTCGACCCGGAGCGAGACGACCTCGACTTCTCCACGATCGTCTCCGGCGCGGCCGACTTCGGCTGCTCGGCGGTCTGGTATCCGCCGCAGGCCGCCTCGGACGGACACGGCCGCATCGTGCGCAACTTCGACTTCTTCACCGGCGACTGGCAGGGCCTGCTGGCCGCGATCGACGGCGACACGCCCGCCGCGACCCCGGCGGGTCCCCGGATCTGCGAGACGCCGTACGTCGTCGACCTCGTGCCCGACGAAGGCCCGGCCTCGACCGCGATCAGCATCTTCGGTCTCGACGGCGCCACCGACGGCGTCAACGAGCACGGCCTCGCGGTGGTACTGCTCATGGCCGACGTCGAGACCGCCCGAGCCGACGGGGCCGCCCAGCCCACGGCGGGCCTCAATCCGACGCAGGTGCCGCGCTTCCTGCTGGACACCTGTGCCGACGCCGAGGAGGCGAAGGAGGCGCTGCTGAGCACCAAGCAGTACGACGACGGAACGCCCTGCCATCATCTGATCGCCGACGCCGCCGGGCGGGGCTTCGTCTGGGAGCGGTCGCCGCACGGGGACGAGCACATCATCGAGGTCGACGACGGCCCGCTGTGCGTGACCAACCACCTGCTCCACCGTCATCCCGTGGTGGCGGAGCTGCCCCCCGACAACACCGACAGCCACGAGACCTACGGGCGGATGCGGACGCTCACCAGCCGGACCCGGGAGAGCGGGCAGACCGCGTCCACACCGGAGACGATGCGCGCCGACCTCGACGCGGTCGCCCCCCGGACGGACCCGAGCTGGCGGGCCGTCTGGCGCACGGTCGTCGACGTCCACGATCGGAGCCTGAACGCACGCTTCTACCTCGGCGAGGGGTCCGACGGCGCGATGCGCACCAGCGCGGAGGTCCGGCTCCCCGTGGGACGTCGCTGACGCCCTGGGCCGAACGCCGGGTCCCGTGGCGCCGCGGGCCGCGCGGGGATCGGCGCCGCGCCTGACGAGACGCCCGGCGCGACGCAGAACGCCGACGGGTCAGCCGGTCGCCACCCCGCAGTCGATGGTCGTCGTCCTGCTGCTGCCCGGGGGTCGACCGCCTGCCCACGGCGTCGACCGGCCACCGTGTCGCCAGACGGAACCAGGCCCGTCCGGGCGTCCTCGCCCGACGGCGATCCCCGAGTCGCCCCTTGCCCGGACCGGCCGGTCCTGGTCGAGACGACGCCGTCCCGTGCGGGCGTTCGCGGGCATCTCTTCTCGTCACGACCGATGAGTCCGGGCCGGTCGACCCGTCATACTCGGCATGCAGACACAGACAGGACGAGGAATCGGTCCGGCGGGCGCCGCCGGGCACGACACCGAGGTATCCGCAGATCCGATGGACACCGAGTCGACGAGGACCGAGGACGCCGCCGTGGTGGCCGCGGCGCGCGCGGGCGACGAGGCCGCCTTCGCGCGACTCGTGCGGCGTTATGAACGAGAGCTGCACGTGCACTGCTACCGCATGCTCGCCTCGTACGAAGACGCCGAGGACCTGACCCAGGAGACGTTCCTGCGGGCCTGGACCAGGCGGGACACCTTCCAAGGCCGTGCGACGTTCCGTGCCTGGCTCTACCGGATCGCGACGAACGCCTGTCTGGACTTCCTCGAACGGTCTCCCACGCGCAGGCAGGTCGCCGGGGTGGCGCAGGCACCGCCGGCCGCCGTCGCGTGGCTGCGGCCGTACCCGGATCGGCTGCTCACCGGGGGCACGTCCGAGGACGGGGCCCCGGATGCCGTGGTGCTGGCGAAGGAGACCATCGAGCTGGCCTTCCTCGCCGCCATCCAGCACCTCCCGCCGCGACAGCGGGCGGCGTTGATCCTGCGTGACGTGCTCGGCTGGCCCGCCGAGGCGACGGGCACGCTGCTGGAGAGCACCGTGGCATCGGTGAACAGCGCCCTCCAACGGGCGCGCGCCACCCTGCGGCGGCACCTGCCGCCTCGGCGGCTTGACTGGGCGCCGAGCGGAGATCCCAGTGCGGCGGAACGCGCGGTCCTCCAACGCTATCTGGCGGCCACCGAGCGTTGCGACATGGCGGAGCTGGCCGCGCTGCTGCGTGCCGACGCGCGATGCGGGCAGCAGCCGGGAGCAGGCGGCCATTTCGGCGCGCACCCGGTCTGGTATCAGGGACGGGACACGATCATCACGGCCTGGTCGCCCGCACTGGACGGCGCGGACGCCGTCGAGTTCCGCTGCGTCGAGACCTGGGCGAACCGACAGCCTGCGGCGGCGGTCTACGTCCGCGCGCCGGGAGAGACCCGCTGGCATGCCTTCGGGCTCGACGTGCTGCGGATCGAGGAGGGGCAGGTGGCGGAGGTGACCGCCTTCCATCCCGACGTCCTGCCTGCCTTCGATCTTCCGATGACGATGTGACCGCGCGCGGGTCGGGGTGTCACGGCGACCGCCCCGGCCCGCCCCGCTGTGCCCGTCGACGTCGGCGCCGGGCGGGCCCTCAGCGCAGGGACGCCGTGGTGGACCCCTGGTCGCCCTGCCGTCGATCGTCCTGCTCCACAGGCGCCTCCGCGTTCGTGTTCACGTGCCGCAACGCGGTGGCCGCGATGGCCGCGAGCACGATGAAGAGGGCCGCCGCGATTCCGGCGACGGTGGTCAGACCGGTGGTGAAGGCCTCCCGCGCGACGTGCAGCAGTTCCTCGCCTGCCGCACCCGGTACCTGTTCGGCGGAGAACACGGCGGCAGTGATGCTGTCGCGCGCCGCCTCGGCAGCCTCCGGCGGGACGTCGTCCGGAATGGTCGTGGCCGTCTGCCAACGGTAGACCGCCGTGCTGAGGCTGCCGAGCGCCGCGACACCGAGGGCGATGCCGAATTCGCTGGTGGTCTCCGACATCGCCGACGCCGAACCAGCCTTCTCCGGCGGTGCGGAGCCCAGGATGAGCGCGGTGCTCAACCCGGACGGCAGTCCGAGGCCCGACAGCGCCAGTGCCCAGCCGATGAGCAGGACGGTCAGCCCGTCGGCGCTCTCGACCTGAGTGATCAACAGATAGCCGAGTCCGGCCAGCACCATGCCGGTCGCCATCACAGAGGCAGGTCGGAAACGGCGCGCGAGAATCGGCGCCATCATGATCGAGAAGATCATCAACACGGTCGACGGCACCAGCCACAGTCCGGCGTGTAGGGGGGAGAGCCCCGCCACGCTCTGCAACTGGATGGCGACCAGAAAGCTCGTCCCGCCCTGCACTGCCCCGCTGAGCAGCCAGAGCACCAACGCCGCGCTGAAGGTCCTGTTGCCGAACAGTCGCATGTCCAGCAGCGGGCTGGTGAGCCTGCGTTGGCGCAGCACGAACACGGCGCCGATCAGCAGGCCGAGCACGACGGAGCAGGCGGGAAGCACGGCCCAGCCGTCCTTGGCGAGCTCCTTCAGCCCGTAGATCACCGGCAGGAGCGCGGCCAGGGAGAGCGCGGCGCTGACCATGTCCAGTCTGCCGCCCTCGGCGTCGCGATACTCCGGCAACAGGAGGGGACCGGTGATCAGCAGCAGCACCATCACGGGAACGCCGAGAAGGAAGACCGAGCCCCACCAGAAGAACTCCAGCATGATCCCGCCGACCACCGGGCCGATGGCGAGACCGCCCATGAAGCAGCTCATCCAGACCGCGATCGCCACGCCCATCTGGCGGGGGGACGGGAACATGGTGCTGATCAGCGACAGCGTCGACGGCATCAGACACGCGCCCGCGACGCCCATCAGCGCCCGGGTCACGATGAGCATCTCCGGGCTGGTGGAGAAGGCCGCCAACAGGGACGCGACGCCGAAGGCGCCCGCCCCGATGAGCATCAGTCTCCGCCTGCCGATGCGGTCGCCCAACGAACCCATGGTGACCAGGAACCCGGCCACGACGAAGCCGTAGATGTCCATGATCCAGAGTTGTTGAGTGCTGGAGGCCCCCAGGTCGGCGGTCAAGCTCGGCAGGGCCAGATAGAGCACACTGAAGTCCAGGGACAGCAGCAGAGTGGGCAGGGCCAGCACCGCCAGCCCGAGCCACTCCCGCCTGCCTGCCCGGAGGGCGTCATCAGCGACCACGTCACCATCTCCTCGCTGTTCTCGGCCGTGTACGCACGTGCTGATCATTGAGACGGCAGACGGGCCGGAAACTGATCGCTCGAGGAGGACGGGCGATCCGCCCGCCGATGCCGATTCGGACGGCGATGTTCTGGCGGGGGAGCGGCTGTCGTGCGGCAGCGCCCGCCCGCGTGGTGACGTCAAGACCGTGCGTCTACCGGGGCGGCCGGACGGACAGCCGGAGGCGCCGCGACGACCGGCCGGGCCGTCGAAAGCGGCCTCTGCCAGGTTCGGAAGGCGAGGCGTCGGCCGACACGCCGGGACAGTCCGAAGTGTTCTGCGGGCGTGTCGGTCACCAACCGATAACCTGGGCGCGCTTGATCAGGTAATGCCCCTGGATGCGCAGGGTGGCACCGGCTCTCCGGAGCCGGTGAGGATCGCAACGCGGCCTGGGCCTGCCGCTGGAGGTAGTCGGACAACCGTGGCACCGGCTCTCCGGAGCCGGTGAGGATCGCAACCCTGCAAGCCACGGATCGACCTCGGCTGCGTTTGCGTGTGGCACCGGCTCTCCGGAGCCGGTGAGGATCGCGACAAGAGCGACAAGCTCGCGGGCGTGAAGATTCGCGGTGGTGGCACCGGCCGTCCAAAGCCGGTGCGGATCACGACCGGTACGCAGTCGCGGGCGAAGGCGTGTGACGGCTGCGTGGCACCGGGTGTGCGGGGCCGGTGCGGATCGCAACCGCCGGGCGAGGCGGCCTGCATCGCTCGCCCAGAGCGTGGCACCGGCTCTCCGGGCCGGTGTGGACCGCGACGGATCGTCGTCTGGCGGGGATGGACCACGGTCTGTGACACCGGCCCGTCGGGTCGGGGACCACAGCCGGGCCGCCACGCGGATCGTGAACGCCAGCGGCCTCCCCCACCGCCCTCGGGGCCGGTGCGGGGCGCGGGGGATGCCTGCGACGGGTACCGCCCGCCGGGCGCGCGGGGACGATCGCCGCCGACGAACGCCGATCCCCCGACCACGCCTCGCCGCATGGGGCCGCTGTCTAGCATGAGCCCGTGTCGACCCCATCTGACGCGGCCTTACTCGTTCTGCACCCGTCCAGACAGCGCCGACGGATGTCCGCGATCCTCGGCGTCGTGGTCTCGGCGTTGCTGATCGTGCCCGCCACGATTCAGGCTGGACTGGCGGGATTCCTCGTCACCTCGGCGTTCATGGGCCTGCTGATGGGTCTGGTCTTCTTGTCGCTGACACGATCACGGGTCGTCCTCACGGCGCATCGGATCGGCAGCAGGGGGATGTTCGGCGGAGTCCGCTGGGTGCCGCGCTCGCTGGTGGCGCTGGTGGTACAGGGCCTGTTGTTCATGGGCCGCGAGACCCCGCACAACGTCTTCCTCCTGGACGCGCGGGGCAGGCGGCTGCTGCGCCTGATGGACTCGCTCTACGACCGGGCCGACCTCGATCGACTCGTCCGCGAGCTGCGGGTCCCCGTGCAGGGCTTCCCGCCGGGGACCACGGCGAAGAGGCTCGCTCAGGTCTATCCGGGCATCGTGCCGGCGGCGGAGCGCAGGCCGTTCCTGTTGGCGTTCGGGATCGTCGGTGCGGTGATCGTGCTGCTCGTCGTGCTCGTGGTCGCGCTGACATGACCGGGAGCCGCGTGGGCAGCGACGGGTGAACTCTGCGAACGGAATACGGTCCGCCATCGGCCCGCTCCGATGCCGTGGCCGACAAGCCGGTCGCTCGCAGCCGCTCGAGTCCGTCGGCCGATGGTGGGTGGATCGCGGCGGGGCTCGGGTCGGTGCGCGTCCCGCCGTTCGCGGCCTTGCTCGCCCGGTGACCCGGCCTGGCTTCGCGGCCCGCACGGCGGCTCGGGCTCGACTGCACGGCGGGTCAGGCACGACTTGCACGGCGGTTCGGGCGTGGCCTGTGGTGATTCGAGCGAGCGTGCCCCTGTACGGCGGTTCGGGCTCGACCTGCACGGCGGTTCAGGTGCGGACTGCACGGCGGTTCGGGCGCAGCCTGCCGCCGCACAGGTGAGGTTCGGCCGGCGGCCCGGTCGCGATCGGCGCACCGATTCGACGCCGTCGGATCGCCTGCGGCCTCGTCGACCCCCGCACGTGGTGGTACAGCGCGCCCGTGGTGGCTGATCGACATCGTCGCCGACCGAAGCAGGCAGTTCGGTGATCGCGGTCGACCCGCCGTGCGGTCGACCTGCGATGATCGCGATCGGGCGGGCGTCGCCGCAGTGCATGCGGCAGCCGCCTCCGACATGGACAGACAGCCCGAGTGCGGATCTCCCGATCACTCGGTCGGAGATCGCCACGCCGACAGGCCGAGCACCGCGAGCCCCGGCGCCCCGAGTCCCGACGAGCGAGATGAGTCGCAGAGCGAGATGAGTCGGAGAGCGGAGTCGCCGTGACGTCGTAGGGCCGGGCGACGACGAGCTGGTCACCTCCGGGCCTGGTCATCGAGGGATCTCAGGCGACCCACAGCAGGCCGCTTCGCTCGATCCCGATCCGGACGCCGGGCGCGATCCCGTCGACGTCGCCGACGGGTCAGATCGGGGCCTGGAGGGTGCGCGGCCGCGTCGTGCCGGTTGACCCGTCCGGGGCCGCTGCCATAGAACTGCGGGTGCCCTCGCCGACGAGGGTCGTCGCCGCCGAGGCGAACGTCGTCGTGCGGTCGTCGTGCGGTCGGCGGGCCGTGCCGGTCGGTCGCCGTGTCCGGTGGTGCGGCCTGCGGACCGGCCGTCTCGGTGGACGGCCGATGCGCGGACGCATTCGGCTTCGACGTTCGGTGTCCGATGTATGCCCTTCCCAGGGGTCTCCCCGCAGGGCAGGCTCGCCGGACATCCCGCCGCCGCGACCGTTGGAGCCTCGAATGCCGTTGCCGCCCGCCGACGCCGCCCCGATTCCCGACGACGGCGCGGAGCCCGAGGACACCGCGGTCGTCACCGCCGTGGCGACACCGGAGGCGATCGAGATCGTCGAGCCCGGCGACGCCCCGAACGCCGTCCAGGCGGAGGGGCACGCCGTGCCTCGGAAGCCGGCGCGGGGCGCCCCGGCGACCGGGACGGTCGTCGCCGATCCGTCCTCCGGCGCGCGGCTGATCCACCTCCGGGCCGCCGGGGTCAGCCTGGTGCTGAGCCTCGCCCCTCGTCGACTGCCCTCGGTGCTGCACTGGGGCGCGGACCTCGGCGACGTCGACGGCGCGATGCTCACCGAGCTGCATCGAGCCTCGATTCCGGCGCCCGCGCCCAACGACGTCGACGAGCCGCCCGTGATCGGCGTCGACGTGCTCCCCGAGCATGCGTCGGGCTGGCGAGGCAGGCCGGGGCTGACCGGGCAGCGGGACGGCCGGGGCTGGTCGCCGCTGATCGAGCGGACGGCCCTGGACATCGAGACCTGGTCCGAGGGCGGCGGCCGAGTAGTGGTCGACGGAGTCGACGCCGAGTCCGACCTGGCCGTTCGCGTCGAGATCGAAATGCTGCCCACCGGCCTGCTCCGCCAGCGTGCGGGCGTCACCGCGAACCCGGCGGCGCCCGACACGGCGGGCGGAGTCGGCTCGGCCGACACGGCGGACGGGTGCCACGCGGCCGCCCCGGGGGTCGGTGCCGACGCGGGCGGGGCTCACGCGAGTGGTGTGGACACGGCCGGCGATGACGTGGTCGGGACTGACGTGGCTGGTACGGACACGGTCGGGGCTGACGTGGCCGTCGCCGATGTGGCCGTCGCCGACGTGGCTGGTGTCGCCACGGCGGTGGACTCGGCAGTCGCGCACACCAGCACCACCCCCACGCCGATCGCCGTCGGAGCCACCGACGCGGCCTCGACCACCTCCGCCGTCGGCGGTGCGGCCTGGAGCGCGGCCCGACAGAGCCGGGACACCCCGTACGCCCTGGGCGGCCTCACGCTGGCGCTGCCCGTCCCGCCGGTGGCCACCGAGCTGTTCGACCTGGCCGGCCGCTGGGGCCGGGAGCGTGCCCCGCAGCGCGCCCCCTTCCTCGTCGGCTCGCACACCCGGGAGAACCGGCGCGGGCGCACCGGGGCGGACGCACCGTTGATCCTCGCGGCGGGGACGGAGGGCTTCGACTTCCGCTCCGGCGAGGTCTGGGCCGTGCACGTGGCCTGGAGCGGCAACCAGCTCGCCTACGCCGAACGGCTCGCCGACGGCACGGCCGTGCTCGGCGGCGGCGAGCTGCTGGCGGCGGGCGAGGTACGGCTGGCGGCGGGGGAGGGCTACGTCGGTCCGTGGCTGTACGCCGCGTACGGCATCGGATTCGACGGGGTCGCCGCCCGGTTCCACGAGCACCTGCGGGCCAGGCCGCACCACCCGCGTCGTGCCCGGCCGGTGATGCTGAACACCTGGGAGGCCGTGTACTTCGATCACGACCTGGATCGGCTCGTCGAGCTGGCCCGGCGCGGCGCCGAGGTGGGCGTCGAGCGGTATGTGCTGGACGACGGCTGGTTCCGGCATCGACGCCATGATCGGGCCGGACTCGGCGATTGGTACGTCGATCCCGACGTCTGGCCGGACGGGCTCACCCCGCTGATCGAGCAGGTTCGGGCGTTGGGCATGGAGTTCGGCCTGTGGTTCGAGCCCGAGATGGTCAATCCCGACTCGGACCTGGCCCGAGCCCACCCGGACTGGATCCTCGGGTTCGCCGACCGCACGCCGCTGCTGTCGCGCAACCAGCTCGTTCTCGACCTCGGCAACCCGGAGGTCTTCGCCTACCTGCTGGAACGGCTGGACTCCCTGCTCAGCGAGTACGACATCAGCTACGTGAAGTGGGATCACAACCGCGATCTGATCGACGCGGGCCGTCCGCCGACGGGCGCGGCGGGCGTCCATCAGCAGACCCTCGCGGTCTACCGGCTCCTGGACGAGCTCCGATCCCGGCACCCCGACGTCGAGATCGAATCGTGCTCCTCCGGTGGGCTGCGCATCGACCTCGGCATCCTGGAACGCGCCGACCGGGTATGGGGCAGCGACGTCATCGACCCGTTGGAGCGCCAGCAGATCCAGCGCTGGACGAGTCAGCTCCTGCCGCCCGAACTGGTCGGCTCCCATGTCGGCGCACCGCGTGCGCACACCACCGCCCGCACCCACGCGCTGTCCTTCCGGGCGGGCACCGCCCTGTTCGGCTCGTTCGGCATCGAATGGGACCTGACCTCGGCCTCGGAGCAGGACCGTGCCGAACTGGCGGAGTGGGTCGCGCTGTACAAGGAGCTGCGCCCGCTGCTGCACACCGGGACGCTGGTGCGCGCCGAACAGCACGACCCGTCCTTCGCCCTGCACGGAATCGTCGCTCGGGACGGCGGTGAAGGAGTGTTCTCCCTGGTGCAGCTCGCCACCCCGGTGACCGCCATCCCCGGCGTGGTGCGGCTGCCGGGCCTCGACCCGGAGCGGGACTACGACGTCGCGGTGCAGGCGCCGGGGCATCGGCCCGCACTGCGGATGCGGCGAGACGTCCCGTGGATCGACGGCGGGGCGCGGCTGAGCGGTCGCGTACTCGACCGCGTCGGGCTGCGGGCTCCCGCGATGCATCCGGAACAGCTGTTGCTGATCCGGGCGCGCGCCGTGCCGCGCTGACGCGCGACCATGGTCCGTGACTGGTGACTGGTGACTGGTGACTGGTGACTGGTGACTGGTGACTGGTGACTGGTGACTGGTGACTGGTGACTGGTGACTGGTGACTGGTGATCCGGTTGCGTCGTTGCGTCGTTGCGTCGTTGCGTCGTTGCGTCGTTGCGTCGTTGCGTCGTGCGTCGTGCGTCGTGCGTCGTGCGTCGTGCGTCGTGCGTCGGCGGCCGCCGAGCCGCGCGGGTGCGGTGCGTGGCCCGCGCGGTCGACGCCTGCTCGTGGTCGCCCGCCGCCCCCGAGCCGTCATAGACGGGTGGTGGCCCGCCCGAGTTCCCGAGCGTCCCGGCGCGGCCGATGCTCGAGACGGTCGGAAAGCCGCCACGCGGGTCCCGCGGGGCCCCGTATCGTGCTCACGCGGGCGAAGGTCGTCGAGGTGCCGAAGGGGCTGGCGTCCTGACTACACTGCCCGGCGTGACAGACACGGTGGACCCCTCGAACCCGGACTCGCTGCGTGCCCGGATCGGCGCTGCGGCGGCGCTCGGCCAGACCGACGCACTGGCCGCTCTGCTTCGCGAATCCGGTGCGGACCAGGCGTTGGCCGACACCTCGGGGACCATCCCGCTGTATGCCGCCGCCGTCAGCGGTCACACCGAAGCGGTGCGTCTGTTGTTGGCGGCGGGCGCGGCGCCCGATGTGGAGAGCCACGGCGGTCCCGACGAGGGAACGCCGCTGTGCGCGGCCGCGTCGTGGGGGCATCTGGGCGTGGTGCGGCTGTTACTGGAGCACGGCGCCGACGCCAACCTCAGCGAGGCCACCCACCCGGAGGCAGACGTCGACGCGGCAGGCATGACTCCCCTGGAGTGGGCCGCCCTGGGCGGACATGACGAGGTCGTCACCGCTCTGGTGGCGGCGGGGGCCGTGGTTCCCGACTTCTGAACGACCGACCGGCCGTGACACGGCACGGCTCCGGCGATGGCACGCGGCCCGGCGTTTCGTGGCGGCAGCCCGCCTGCCCCCGGAACCCGGAACCCGGAGACCCTGGCGTGCCGAGTGGCGGTGCGGACAGTGGCCTTGAGCGTAGGCCGGGTGGCGGTGCGGACGGTGGGCATCGGAGTCGGCTGCTCGATCATGACTCCATGATCGAACCCCTGTTCGATTCCGGCAAGATCTCGATCGAGTGGATCAGCGATGCGCGCCCGCCGGGGAGGAAGCACGGTCGATCGCAGACCCCGGCGGGCTGATCCCCGCCATCGTCAGACGAAGCAGCCGGTCGGCCTCGGCCGCGCGGTCCGCGTGATGCTCCGTGGCCAGCGCTATCCCGGTGATCAGCGTCAGCAGGTCCGCCGCGGTGACCCCCGACGCGACGGCGCCGTCTCGGACGGCGCGGCGCACCAGCGGCTCGCCGGCCTCGGTGAGCTTCGCCGCGCACTCGCTCTCCTGTGCCGCCACCGCATCCGGGGTCAGGGCGGCGGCCATTCCTCGTGCGGAAGCGGCATGCGCAATCACGGCGCCCAGCCAGGTCAGCAGGGCGGATCGCGCGTCGGCCGCGTCGGTCAGCTCGCCCGCGCGCAGGCACAGCGCCTCGATCCGCTCCCGGAACACGGCCTCCAGTAGCGCTCGCCTGCCGGGGAAGTGGCGGCGCACGGTGGCCGAGCCGAGTCCCGCCCGGCGGGCGATCTGTTCCAACGACGCCTCGGCGCCGTGGGCGGCGACTTCCGCCTCGGCGATGGCGAGGAGGCGTGCGTGGTTGCGTCTGGCGTCCGCGCGCTGGGCGGGCATAGGCCTTCACCTCGCGGTTTGCTCAAGTGGCGGGGGCCTCCGTATCTTAGCGGATCAGAAACGGCGGACCACGCCGTTTCGTGGCGGCAGCGATGGAGGAACACGCACATGTCCACTGATCTCGCCCCTGTCCTCGTCACCGGAGCCACCGGTAGGCAGGGCGGTGCCACCGCGCGTGCCCTGCTCGCGGCGCACATCCCCGTCCGGGCGTTCGTGCGTGATCCCCATGCCGACCGGGCCCTGGCCGTCGCGGCGCTGGGGGCGGAACTCGTCCCCGGAGACCTCGACGACCTCGCCTCCGTGCGCCGTGCCGTGGCGGGCGCCCGCGCGGTCTTCTCGGTGCAGACGCCCCCGATGACCGCCGACGGCATCGACTTCGACGGCGAGGTGCGACAGGCCGCCAACCTGATCGAGGCCGCGCGGGCCGAGGGCGTCCCGCAGTTCGTCCACACCTCGGTGTCCGGAGCCGGGCAGCACACCGAGTTCCCCGGCTGGGCCGAGGGCCGCTGGGCACCGATGGAGCCTCACTACACCGCCAAGGCAGGCATCCAGGACCGGGTGCGAGCGGCGGGCTTCCCGTACTACACGCTCCTCAAGCCCGCGTTCTTCATGGACAAGCTTCGGCCTGAGGAGGCGTTCCTGTTCCCACGCGGCCTCGACGGCGGCCTGGTCAGCGTGCTGAAGCCTGCGACCATGATCTCGTTGACCGCGGTCGGCGACATCGGCCGGGCGGCCGCGGCGGCCGTCGCCGATCCCGGCCGGTTCCACGGTGTGGAGCTGGAGCTGGCGAGCGACCACCTGTCGATGACCGCCATCGCCGAGATCCTCTCGCGGGTCCTCGGCAGGGAGCTGCCCGCGCCGGACATGACCGCCGAGGAGGCCGCGGCCGCCGGGATGCCTGCGATGGGCGCCTTTCACGAGATCCTGAACGTGGCGGGTCAACCCGCGCGACCCGAGTTCGCGCGGGCGTTGGGCATCCCGCTCACCGGCTTCGAGGACTGGGCTCGCGAGCACCTGCGGGCGGGCTGAGTCGAGCGGCGGCACCGCTTTCGTGCACCGCCGCGGCCACCGGTCGCGCGGTTCGGTGACCGACAGCCGGTCCGCGGCGCAATGACGGCGGTGATCGCATCGAGGCGATGCGCCCCCGCCCGCGTTCCGGCCGTGGATGAAGCCCGCACGGCGGTGTGGCGTGCGGCGGACGACTCATGTCGCGGCGCGTGGCCGGCAGTCCGTCGCGGCGGCGCGGGCCGTGTCGGACGCCGCCACCGTCGTTCAGCGGCCGGTGCCCCGTCGTGTGGTGACGGACGTGGGCAGGCCGCGCCATCGAGATCACCGTCTCCCCGCCGGCCCCGACACGAGTCCGCCGGAGGCGAGCCTGGCTAAGCCGTCCGTACCGATGAGGACGGTGCGGCTGACGCCGCCCGTCGTGTGATCGCCTCGCGGTCGAGCACCCGCCGCGATCGATCCGACGCGGCAGGCGGACCCCGGCTCGACCGCCGGACCGCCGCGCCGCGGCCGATGTCGGGAGCCCGGCCGGTCGCCGACTCGGCGCGATGACCGTCGCCACCTGAGTGCGACTCAGTGCCGGTGATCGTCGCCGCGCGCGTGCGACTCGGCGAGGACGAACGCGCCGACCACGGCGATCACCGTGCCGGCGAGCAGTTGGAGCAGGTCGACGAAGGGCACCAGCCCGGTCTGCGTCGTGGGCATGCCCGAACCGGCGACTCCGGCCAGGAGCAGGACCATCGAATACAGACCGCTGCCGAAGACGGCGCCGCCGCCGACCCAGCCCAGCGCGAGCGGAACCGCCGTCCGCAGGCGTGGCGGGCGCCGGAAGGCCAGGGCGAGCAGCGCCGCCGCGGCGGCGACCGCGAACGACGCGGTGCCGGCGTCCGCGAGCCGCTCGGCGAGTCCTCGACTCTCGACGAGACCAGTGGACAGGCCCCAGGTCGCCCCGAACGCCCAGGACAGCCGTGCCGCGGCCACGATGACGAGAAGCGTCGTGACCAGCAGGGAGAACAACACCACCACGGGCTGGTGGAGACCCGGCGGTCGATCCCGTACCCGCCCGGTGAGCACCTGCGGCCAGCGGTCTCGGGCGTAGAGCACGAAGGAGGCCGCGATGCCGATCGCCTGCGCACCGAAGCTGAGGTAGACCAGCGGACCGACCCAGGGGGCCATCGAGCCGTCGCCCACGGCCGACGAGTCGATCAGGACCGACGCCGCGACCACCGGACCGGTGATGACGAACGGCGCGAGCAGGCCCGTCCCCACCCAGGTGGGGGCCAGTACCAGGAACGCGGGCACCCGTGCACCCCAGGCGTGGGTGAACAGGAGGATGATCCCGATCGCGCCGATCTCCAGGGCCGCCGTGGCGATGTTCCCGCCCTGCACGACCGCCGCGTCGATGGACGAGGCGCCCGTGATGCCGATGGTCGAGCCGGCGATCCAGGCTGCCTTGAGGAGGAAGTACGGCAGGACGGCCACGATGGCCGCGTACCCCACGATCAGCCGGACACGAGAGTCTCGCCGCCCGCGTGGCGCGGGGGTCGGCACGGTCGCGCCGGCGTCCGTCGCCGTCGATGCGGAACTCATGGGATTCCGACGGTCCTTCCTTGTCGCTCCATGCGGTCTGAGCCCACAGGGAGCGCCGAGGCCCGGCGCCGCGGGCTACGGTCGCCCGCACCTGAGATGTGGGCGACCGTAGCCGAGCGACCGCGACGACGTCCGGCGAACACCGGGATCGGTGCCTCGACCGCGCGTCGCGGAGCGCCCTCAGGGTGCGAGGCGCGTGCCTCCGTGCGGCGCGGCGTCGTCGGTCTGGTGATCCGCCTGTCGCGGCCGGGGGACCGGAATCTTGGACCAGTCCGTGCAGGCGCTCGCCCCGCGCCACCGCATCGCGTCGCGCGTCTGCGGTCCGTAGGTTCCGTCGACGGTGATTCCATGCCGCCGCTGGACGTTCCGCACCGCGGTCTCGGTTCGCGGACCGTAGACGCCGTCCGCCGAGATGTCCTGGCCGTTGCAGACCCGGAGGTGGTTCTGCAACGCTCGTACCGCCGATCCCTGGTTGCCGACGCCGAGGATGCAGCCGACCCCGCTGCTGGTGCTCGCGGGGATCACGCCGACGCTGCCGGGAATCGACCAGGCCGTGTTGCAGCTCGCCTGAGCCGCCGATGCCGAGTCGGACTCCGTCGCGCTCGCGACGGTGACCGACGATGCCAGCAGGATCAGTGCCGCGCCGAGTGAGGCGCTCGCGTTACGCCAGTCCATGAGAGTTCCCCCTGTTCCGTGTCGACGACGGGCGCCGTCGCCTGTCCTTCGATCGATCGAGTGATCGCCTTATCGGTGAGGCCGGGGTGGTCGCCGCCGACAGGCGCCGGGACATCACCCATGCACTGTCGGCGGGCGTAGCCGAGATTCGCGGACGGCAGCCGTGAACCATGACGAGGCGGCGGGCGCGCTCCTGGACGTCGACTGGCCGCCTGCTGATCATCGCCGCCCGGATCGTCTTCGGGATGACGGCGAGAGGTGCGGCGTCACCGTGCTGAGCGGCCCGCGAAGCGTCGGATCACCGGATGCCCAGTCTGCTCCAGGGACCGCAGCCGTTCCTGCCGAACCACAGCATGGCATTGCGTGTCTGCGATCCGTAGACCCCGTCGACGGTGGCTCCGTACCGCCGCTGGACCATCTCCACGGCCGCCTTGGTCTGCGGACCGTAGATGCCGTCCGTCGAGACGGGCTGACTGTTGCAGATTCGCAGGTGGTCCTGCAGGGCGCGGACCGCCGATCCCTGATTGCCGACGCCGAGGATGCAGTTCGATCCGCTGCCGGTGTTGGCGGGCACCACGCCGATCATGCCGCCGCCGGGGATGCGCAGAGTCGTATCGCAGCTCGCCTGCGCCACCGAACCCGAATCCGAGTCGTCCGCCGCCGCGCCGGAGACGGACGAGAGAATCAGTACCAGTGCCGTGCCGAGCGAGGCACCTGTCTTTCGCCACACACCCATGAGAAGACCCCCGTTCTCCATGGCCGATGACGAGTCGTCGACGACTCGTCGATCAGATGAAGCATTCCCCGGCGAGTCAGGGTAGGCGTGCCTGTGCGGCCCGCGCAGGCGTTTCTCGAGAACCGGCGGCGGAATGCCTCGTCGTCTTCTCGGTGGGACGGGCGGCGACGTCGGGTGCCGTCGGGTGGGAATTCGGTGGTGAACAGCGGCGACACGACGAGGCGCGAACGTGGGCGCGGGACCTCGGAGAACCGGCGCGGCCCGGGCGACTCGGTTCGGGCACACCGCCACGTACGGCCTGCCACGGGGCGTGCCGCTCGTCCGCGTCGTACGGGTGTCGACCGTGCGACGGCGACTCGGCGACCACGCGGACGACGCGGTGCGGCGCCCCGGCGCGCCGCACCGGCTGCACCCACCGTCGGGCGCCCTCGGGAGGGCCGATCCACACCTCGTGGCTCCCGTCGGGGGCCATTGTCACCCCGTATCGGTCGGGGGTCGGTCCGCCCGCCGCCGGCCACCACTCGTAGGCGGTGTCGAGCTCCGTCCACAGTCGACGCGGCCCGAGTCGCCGAACCGTCCATGCGTCCGAGTTCCTGATCATGGCGACCCGTGCCCACGACGCGGAGCGCACGTCGTGCGGCTCGATCACCCTGCGGTCGGCGTCGAGGTCCTCGACCGTCGGAGAGCAGAACGGCACCCGCGGTCCGATCGTGAGGCGGCCTCCGCGAAGGCGACCACTCGAACAGCCGCCGGCCGCTACGCACGGCCCGCGTCGTCCCAGCCGTGGCCGGCGCCGATCGGCTCGGTTCGAGGGTGTCCCGTCGTTGTCGCCGAAGCCGCATGAAGGCGAGCCCACGCCCGCACCCACCGGACGCCCCGCCCATCTCGTTCGACCACGGCACGAATCGAGGCGTCCGGGCCGTAACCAGTGCCCCATGGGGTGACGATCGCCGCGCCCGGCGGGGCCTGCGCGATCCACGCCGAGGGGATCGCGCGCACCGAGGTGGTGCGGACGAGCCGCTCGTTCGGCGCTTCCGACGGATGGCCGAGGCACCGTCGCCGGTCACCACCGAGGGCGATCCGTCCACGCCTGCCGGCGCGCGGCGGGCGGCGCCGGCCACGGTCGGATCGATCTCCACCGACACCGCCGGCCCGGCGCCGCCCACCCGAGCGGTCAGGCACGCGGCGTTCCAGCCGGTGGCCGCCCCGATCTCCCGCACCCGATGCCCCGGTCGGACGTCCAGTGCCGTGAGCAGACCGCGACCAGCGACGGCTGGCTGCACGGGCCGGACGGCCACCCGCCGACGCCGGCCGGTGGTGTCGCACCGTCGTCGACCGACGCCTGCCGGCGCGGCGGAGCGTCGACCCACACCGCCGAGGAGATGAATCGATCAGGGGGGACGGCGAGCGCCGTCCGCCAGTCATTCACGGTGAATCGAATTCCCATTCGTCGTCCGCATGTTTGTTCGCATCGCTTCCGTCGCCCCGGTTCTCCCGTCTCTCGGGCTGCGCGTCGCCCTGGCCGCCCCGGGGGAGTCCTTCTCGCCCATGTCGTCCACTCCGTCCTCCGCCATCGGCCCGCGCGACGACGGCCGTGCGTCGACGATCGTGCGCCGCGGGCGGGTGAGAAGAGATTCCGCTGTGGTCGAGATGAAGACGGGAGGTATCTGTTCCGAACCGAGGAGAAGATCCACGACCCGATCGATACCGGACGACTCGCCGGATCGGTGCCGTCGAACAAGCCGGCCTCCGATACTGACGCCCCGGTGTCGAGAACGCCCCGGCAGCGCGTCGCCGCCGAGGACGAGTCCGCCGGATCGTCGTGGACCGGCGTCCGGACGCCCTGACCGCCGCGGGCCGTGATCCCGTGACCTGGCGGATTCCGGACGGGTCGACCCGACCACGGACGGTGAAGTTCCCGGTCCTCCAGGCACGGGTTCGGGTTCCGTGTCGCCGTCGACATCCGGCGGCGACCGCGTCGTCACTGCTCAGCACGGCTCGAGAGCCCGGCGACGGAAGACGGCGTCGTCACGGGGCGGACACGTACCGTTGATGAGATCACCCCCTCAGTCGCGCGCGTCCGCCGCGCGCGTGTCGGGCTGCGATGGGAAGGTTCGTCGGTTCAGCACAGGAATCCAGCACTATGGGAGCGACAAGACATGAGCACAGTGACATCGCACGACGGCACCGCAATCGCCGTCGACCGCTCGGGGGAGGGGCCTGCGGTGATCCTGGTCGGCGGGGCCTTCGACACCCGGACCTCGGCGGCACCGCTCGCCGAGGTCTTGGCGGCGCGCTTCACCGTGTTCACCTACGACCGACGCGGCCGAGGTGACAGCGGTGACACCGCGCCCTACGCCGTGGCCAGAGAGGTGGAGGATCTCGACGCCGTGATCCAGGCGGCGGGCGGTTCGGCACTCGTCTACGGCCGTTCCTCCGGAGCCGCCCTCGCCCTCGACGCCGCCGCGGCGGGACTCTCGATCAGCAGACTGGCGCTCTACGAGCCGCCGTTCATCATCACCGACGGCCCGCGGGAGGGCTCGACCGAGTACACCACCCGACTCGGCGAGCTGGTGTCCACCGGGCGGCGCGGCGAGGCCGTCGCCTTGTTCCTGTCCTCCACCGGGATGTCCGCCGAAGCCGTCGCCGGGATGCGTGCGACGCCGACCTGGGCGGGCCTCGAAGAGCTGGCGCACACCCTGCTCTACGACAACGCCGTGATGGGCGACGGATCGCTGCCCGCGGAGTCGGCCGCCGCCGTGACGGTCTCGACTCTGGTGCTGGCGGGCGGCGCCAGTTCGGCGGCCTACCGGGAGTCGGCCAAGGCGCTCGCCGACGCCGTGCCCAGCGGCAGGCAGCGCGTCCTGGACGGCCAGGGACACGACGTGGCCCCGGCCGCGGTGGCCCCGGTGTTGACGGAGTTCTTCACCGGCTGATGCCATGCCGGCGGCGGGGCGGCGGCCTGTCTGCCCCGCCGATCGTCCGCCGACGTCGGCTCCGCCGCCCGGCGGGTTTATCCACGGCGCGCCGTCGGGTATGGCTGCTGACATGGCTGTCGAGACCGAGGTGTTCTTGGACCGACCGGCCGCGGGCCGGCTGCTCGCCGCCCGCCTGCGGGGACGGCCCTGGCACGAGCCGGTGGTGCTGGGACTGGCGCGAGGCGGGGTGCCGGTGGCCGCCCAGGTGGCCGGGGAACTCGGCGTCCCGCTCGACGTGGCGGTGGCCAGGAAGATCGGCGTCCCCGGACAGCCGGAGTTCGGCGTCGGGGCGGTCACCGCCGACGGCCCGCCCTACTACGCGGAGCGGACGCTGACGATGCTCGGGCTCGACGCCCGGGACCTGAGTCGGGCCTGCGCCGACGAGCGCGAGGAGGCCCGGCGTCGGGTGCGCCGTTATCAGGGCGACCGGCCCCCGACGCCGACTCGCGGCCGCGACGTCCTGGTGATCGACGACGGGCTGGCCACCGGGGTCACCGCCACGGCCGCGCTGCGAGCCCTCCGGCGCACGGACCCGCGACGGCTCGTCTTCGCGGCGCCTGCCTGCGCGCCGGACGCGGCGCAGGCGTTGACCGCCGAGGCCGACGAGGTGGTGTGCCTCTCGCTGCCGTCGTCCTTCGTCGCCGTCGGGCAGTGGTATCAGGACTTCGGCCAGACCACGGACGACGAGGTCATCGCTCTGTTGACCGCCGGGGCCGAGGAACGGCCATGAGCTGATGACCGCGCACCGTGCGGGGCCCCGTCCGCGCGGTCGGGGCCGGTGGTCGACGCCGGATAGGCTGGGCCGGATGAGACGGAAGCTCGCCTCGCCGCTGCCGCAGCGCAACGGCCTCGACCCTGCGCGGCTGCGGCTGCCCGCCGAGGGGCCGTGGGCGACCATCCGCGACCACCTCGTCGAGCGGCTCCCGATGGTCGCGCCCGCCCGGATCGACGAGATGCTGGCCGGTCGGGAGATCGTCGGAGCCGACGGACCGGTGGCGCCCGACGCGCCGTTTCGTCCCGACTCCTTCGTCTGGTTTCACCGCGACCTCCCCGACGAGGTGCCGGTGCCCTTCGACGTCCGCGTCCTGCACCGGGACGAGAACATCGTGGTGGTCGACAAGCCGCACTTCCTCGCGACGATCCCGCGCGGCAGACACGTGCTGGAGACCGCGCTGGTCCGGCTGCGGCGCGAACTCGACCTGCCGTTGCTCAGCCCCGCGCACCGGCTGGACCGGGTGACCGCCGGGCTGGTCCTGTTCGTCGCCCGCCGCGAGCTGCGCGGGGCGTACCAG
Organism: Actinoalloteichus hoggarensis; assembly: GCF_002234535.1. NCBI lineage: Bacteria > Bacillati > Actinomycetota > Actinomycetes > Pseudonocardiales > Pseudonocardiaceae > Actinoalloteichus > Actinoalloteichus hoggarensis. The sequence goes on along the minus strand of NZ_CP022521.1, from coordinate 3,848,868 downwards.
ACGATGTTCCGCGATCGGCGCGTGTACAAGGAGTACGAGGCCGTCGCACCCGTCGAACCCGCGCTGGACCTGCCGCGCACGGTGCGCAGTCGCATCGTCAAGGAACGCGGGATCATCACCGCCCGGGAGGTCGACGGCCCGCCCAACAGCGAGAGCCGCATCGAACTGATGGAGCGGCGCGACGGTCTGGGCCGGTACCGGCTGCTGCCGAGGACGGGGCGGACCCATCAGCTGCGCCTGCACATGAGCGGTCTCGGAGTGCCGATCCTGGGCGACGACTTCTATCCGACGCTCGTCGAGACCGCGCTGGACGACTTCCGCCGCCCGCTGCAACTGCTGGCCACGGTGTTGGAGTTCACCGATCCCGTCAGCGGCGAGCCGAGGCGGTTCGAGACCCGGTCGAGACTGCTGGCCTGGACGTCCTATGCCGAGTGGGCGGGCGTCGAACACTCGGCGGCCTGCCCCACGGCGTAGCGGTGCGCCCGGCGGCCCCCGGGCACGGTCACGCGCGGCGGTCCGGCCGTCTCTCTCGGGCAGGCGTCGGCGGGCTCGGGCTCGTGTGCCGCCTTCAGCCGCTGACGCACGGGGTCGGAAGCGTGGCGCACTCGCCGCTGTCGTGGGACGCGTTCATCACGATCGACGCCCGCGGCTCCCGCCTCGTGACGGCGACCGCCGACGGCGGCGGATCAGTCTGCCGTAGGCGCCTGCGGGGCGCGGCGGACCGCCACGGGCTCGACGTGGTCGGCGAGCGCGTGGATCGGGTCGTCGTCGCCGGCGTCCAACACGAGGCCGCCGCGGCGCAGCGCCGCCACGATGCGGTCCGCGGCGTTGCGCCGTCCGTTCGGGCTCGCCCGGATGACCAGCGTGACGGCGGCCCCGTCGCCGGTGGACTCGACCCGGTAGGAGGTCGCGCGGATGCTGCGCAGGGCACGGGTCGCCTCGGCCACCAGGTCGGCGGTCATCGGTTCGTCCTCTCCTGCCTCGCCGGGCGAGGTCGGTCGGTGCCCGGCCGCCGGCGCAGCGCCGAGGCGGCGCCCGCCGAGCTGGGCGGAGCGGGTCGTGGTGCCGCGGCGTCGTGTCGACGCCGCGGGCGGATGCCGTGGTCCGGCCGGTTTCCACCGCGCGGCGCGTCACGGGGATGCGGGTAGCGCGGACGGCACCTCGGCCGGGTGGTGTCGTGGGCGCCGCCGGAGTCAGGAGACGGCGCGCAGCAGGACGGCGAACTCGGCGTCGTCCAGGTCGATGGTCGCCGCGGCCACGTTGTCCTCCAGATGGGTCACGCTGGAAGTGCCCGGAATGGGCAGCATCACCGGGGAGCGTTGCAACAGCCAGGCCAGCGCGAGCTGCGAAGGGCTCGCCCCGTGCTCCCGCGCCGCCGCCGCGAGCGGGCCCCCCGGCCGGGCCAGTTCGCCCGTGGCCAGTGGGAACCACGGGATGAAGGCCAGGCCGGCCGTCTCCGCGTACTCCAGCAGCGGCTCGGCGTCGCGGCGCGCCAGGTTGTACATGTTCTGCACCGACACGATCGTGGCCGTCCGGCTCGCCTCCTCGACCTCGGCGACGGTGACCTCGCTGAGGCCGAGGTGACGGATCTTGCCCTCCTGCTGGAGGGCGGCCAGCTCCCCGACCTGGTCGGCCAACGGGACCTCGGGGTCGATGCGGTGCAGCTGCAGCAGGTCGATGCGCTCCAGGCCGAGATGCCGCAGGCTCAGCTCCACCTGCTGCCGAAGGTATTCGGGCCTGCCGATCGGCACCCATCTGTCGGGGCCGGTGCGGGAGAAGCCCGCCTTCGTCGCGATGACGAGATCGTCCGGATAGGGGTGCAGGGCCTTCCGCAGCAGGTGGTCGGCGACGAAGGGGCCGTAGGCGTCGGCGGTGTCGATGAAGGTGACGCCGAGCTCCACCGCGCGGCGCAGCACCCGTACCGCCTCGTCCGGGTCCTTCGACTCGCCCCACACGCCGGGGCCGGGCAGCTGCATCGTGCCGTAGCCCAGTCGGGTCACCGGCATGTCGCCGCCGATGGCGAACGTGCCTGCCGCGGCGGCCGGTCGCTCTGCGCTGTTCATCGAGACTCCCCTCACCGAAGTGGGCGCCGAGCGCACCCCGGCGGGCGTCGCCGAGCGCGTCGCCGATCTTAGGGTGCCCGCGACGGCCCGGGTCTACGCCGGGCGGGCGCGGCGACCGCCGCCGCGGTCGTCTCGCCGTCGTGGCTCCGCCCGCGGCGCGGCCAGTCGGACGGGTCCCTGCGTCACCGCCGCGTCCAGCTCGAACCGTCCCGCCCGGCTTCTCGGACAGGTTCGCCGTCAGCGTGGGCATGGCCGGACGGTGGGGGAGGACAGCACCACGGGCCACCGCCGCGATCCGGGCAGGGCACCGCCTTCGAGGACGTGGATCGGGCTCGTCCGCAGCGGCGAGGACCTCCCCCCGACTGCGCGAGCATCATCAGCGCCCCGCCGGTGGAGCGACGTTCGTCGAGCCGCTCGACCTCCTCGACGACGAGCCGGTCCCGGCCGGAGAACCACGGTGCCCGGCGCCGACGGAAGACCGCCAGACCCGATACGGACACGGCCCCGGTTCGGCCCGCGCCGTCGCCCGTCGCGTGGGGGCGCGGGTCCTCGTGGAAAGTGAGGCGGCGGCCGCGTTCGGCGACGTACCGATCATCGGACCCCAGGCAGATCGATGTCTCGTCCGAGGCCCGCGCGTTCATCCGGCCGCGGTCGCGCTCGTGTTCGCGCCGGGGAGGCTCGTCTTCGATCCCGGTCGTCGCCGCACAGCGCGGCCGAGGCACGGCGGCGCCGCGATCGACGCCTCCGCCGAGCGCACCGCGGGCGAGGCCTCGCGTTCGGCGCGGCCCACCGAAGCCGATCGAGTCGGGACGGCGGACCCCCGCGTGGCCGGGACGCCCGGCTGCCGGCCGCCCGAACGGGTCGACGCGGTCAGGGCGAGAGACATGGCACCTCACCGCCGACGAGTGATGGTCGAACCGTGCGTGACAGCCGTCGAGGTGATCAGGAGTTCGACGGAGATCGCCGCGCCGACAAGGATCCGCTCTCCTGTCGCGTTCGGCCGCCCTGCCGTGCCGGCAGGGCTCGTGGCCGGTCACGGGTCGTCCGACGTGCCCTGGTGTTCGGACCGATCGATCGGCGGTCGGCCGAGCAGCGGCCGCAGGACCTCGGCCTGCGGGTCGCCGAGTTCGTCGAAGATGACCAGGGCCCGGCGTCGGTGACGCAGTGCTGTGTCCGTGTCGCCCGTCGCCTCCAGTGCACGGGCCAGGCCGATCAACGCGCGGGCCACCATCCGCTGATCGCCGACGCGCTCGCTCACCACGACGGCCTCCCGATGATGTCGCGCCGCCTCGGCCCAGTCGCCGCCGTCGTGCAGCAGATCGCCGAGACAGGTCAGGGTGAAGCGCAGACTCGCCTGATCGGTCATGTCATGCTGGATGTGCAGGGCCTCCTGAAGGTGCGCGGTGGCCTCGGCACGCAGGCCCAGTCTGCGCAGCGTGTCGCCGAGATTGCTCAGACAGATGCCCTCGCCCTGACGGTCGCCGGTCTCCCGGAAGCCCGGCAGCGCCGCCGCGAAGCAGCCGCGAGCGTCGTCGAGCCGCTCCAGATCGATGTAGCCGATGCCCAGGTTGTTCAGGTTCCAGGCCTGCCCGTTGCGATCGCCCACCGTGTCCAGGATGCGCTGCGCCCGTTGATAGCAGTCCACGGCCTCGGTGAAATGCCGGAGATCGTGCTGTGCGATGCCGAGCCCACGCCAGATGAGGCCCTGTCCGTGCTGCTCATCGAGCGCCCGGGCCGCCTTCAAGGCGATGCGGTGCGTCGTCAACCAGTCCGCCCAGTGGCTGCGCCGGTAGTAGAAGTTCAGCAGGATCGACGGAAGCTGCCAGGCGATCGAGAGCTGTTCGATCTCCAGCGCCGCGTGCACGGCGGCGAGCAGCCCGCCCCGCTCGGCCTCACACCAGGCGAGGGCCTGTTCGTGGTCGGCGGGGACCGGCACGGGATGCCGGGTCAGCAGCGGGTGCAGCCGGACCGGTTGGCCGCGGTGCGGCTCCAGGAGTCGCCTGGCGCCCTCGGCGGCGTGCAGGTACCAGCTGAGGAGCCGGGTCACGGCCCCGTCGCGGTCCGACGCCGACTCCTCGGCGTGGGCGCGCTCCCGGGCGAAGCTGCGCAGCAGGTCGTGGAAGTGGTAACGGCCGGGCGTGGACTGGTGCAGCAGATGTTCGTCGAGCAGGTCCTCCAGCAGGCTCTCGGCGTCGTCGGGGTGCAGGTCGCCGAGCGCGGCGGCGGTGTGCGCGGTGATGTCGTCGCCGGGGTGCACGCCGAGCAGCCGGAACAGGCGGCGATGCCGGGGCGGCAGCGCGCGATAGGAGAGGTCGAAGATGACATGCACGCCCAGGGCGCCCGCCGAGAGCCGGGCCAGTCGTCGCTCGGCGTCGGCGAGCCGCTCGACCAGGTCGCCGACCGTCCAGGACGGACGGTTGCGCAGCCTGCGTGCCGCCAGGACCACCGCCAGCGGCAGCCCGCCGCACAGCTCGACGACCCGCCGGGCCGCCGTGGGCTCGGCCTCGACCCGACCGTCCCCCGCGATGTGGGCGAGCAGCGCGACTGCCTCCGCGGTGCCCAGCACGCCCAACGGCAGCGGCCGGGTGCCGTCCAGCCCGGACAGCCTGCGTCGGGTCGTGATCAGCACGAGACAGTCCGCCGTGCCCGGCAGCAGCGGCCTGACCTGTTCTTCGGTGGCCGCGTTGTCGAGCAGCACCAGCACCCGTCTGCCCACCAGCCGGTCCCGGTACAGCGCCGCGCGCGCGTCCAGACCATGCGGGATGTGCTGCCCCGGCACGCCGAGCAGCCGCAGGAATCCCGCCAGCACCTCGGCCGGGTCGGCGGGCGGATGCTCCGGGTCGAAGCCGTGCAGGTCCGTCCAGAGCTGCATCTCGTCGAAGCGGCCCTGCCCGACGATCCGATGTGCCGCGTGCACGGCGAGCCGGGTCTTGCCGACCCCGGCCATCCCCTCGATCGCGATGACGGGCACGGCCGTGGCCGCCGGGTCGCCGTGCTCCTCGACGATGCGCAGCATCCTGGTGAGCTCGGCCGTGCGGCCGGTGAACTCGACGATGTCCATCGGCAGCTGTCGATAGGCGCGTGCCACCGAGACGGCGTCGTCGGCGTGGGCGGACCCGTCCCGCACGCCGGCCTCGATCGGCTCGACGGACAGGATCTCCTGGTGCAGGCGTTGCAGGCGCGGACCGGGTTCGATCCCGAGATCGGTGACCAGCCGCTGCCGGACCTGGGTGAAGGCGGCGAGCGCGTCGGCCTGCCGGTCGCCGTGGTAGAGCGCCAGCATGAGCTGCGCCCACAGTTCCTCGCGGTAGGGATGCTCGGCGACGAGGGCTCGCAGGCCGCCGATCACGAGGTCGGGCCTGCCCAGGGCGATCCAGGCCTGCGCGTGCTGTTCCACCACGGCCAGTCGGCGATCCTCGATCCGGTCCGCCTCCGCGGCCAGCAGCGTCCCCAGCGTGCTGCCCTCCAGAGGTCTGCCCCGCCACAACGCGAGTGCCCGTTCGAGGTGGTCGACGGCCCTGGTGAAGTCCCGTCGTCGCACCGCGTGCTCGCCCTCACGGGCGTGTTCCTCGAAGACGGCGAGGTCCAGTTCACCGGGGCGGACCGCGAGCAGATACCCGCCGGAGCGGGTGGCGATCCGGTCGTCGGACTCGCCGACCCCGCGCAGGGCTCGCCGCAGCCCCGCGACATAGGTACGGATGTTGGACTCGGGGGCGGCGGGCGGGGTCTCCCAGATCGCCTCGGCGAGGTAACCGGTTCCGGCGACCTCGTTCGAACGAAGCAGCAACGCCGCGAGCACGGAGCGCTGCCGACGACCGCCCAACGAGACGACCGCGCCGTCCCGGCGAGCCTCCAACGGTCCCAAGAGTCGAAACTCCACAGTCACCCCGTGTCCACAGTCACCGAAGCATCGTCGATCAGAACCGTCATGCGGCGGGCTGCTCACGCAGTTCTCGATTGATCTTCGAAATCTACCGTCACTCGCGTCCGGACTGTGCACGATCTGTGCGGCCCGGCTGGGATCATGGAGGTTCACCCTGGACGAGGCAGACGTGGCTCCCCCGGATCACGTCGGGTCTCGCCTGCGCGGACACGCTGCGACTCGCCCGCTCGCGGCACGGGACGTCCGACGATCAGACGATCGCCTGTGCGCGATCTGGGCGGACGATGCGGCATGATCGACCCACACGGGACGGAACGACCACAGCCGAGGATCGACGAGCGGCCTGGTCGAGACGTCCGTGTCGTCCAGTCGGCTGCCGGACGCTCAGGGACACGGATTGATCGGATGTATGGCGACGTCGCTCCGCGCGACGCGGCGCACCCGGCGACCGGGTGTCCTCGGGATACCGGTGGTGGATCGGACGCCCGCAGGCGTCGAGAACGCAGGGAGGACAGTGCACACCACCCGGAGTGTCGGACACACACCGGACCGGACCGACGCGACGGTGTCCCGCCCGGCACACGCGATCACCCGCCGCATCGGATGCGGCCCCGCAGGCGTCCGGCCCGTGGTCCTGTGGCGTGCGCCCTCCGCTGCTCCACCCGCGACGTCTCGTGACCACGTCAGGAACCCCCACCACGCCGACGGCACGCTTCGCCGCAGGCGGTTCCGACGCGGCAGGCGAGGCCGGGTCCGTTTCCGCGACCGCGAGCACGGACCATCCGCCGGGAGACATCCCCGGCGACCAGTCTTCCTCGGCTGTTCGGAGACCGTGGTCCTCGCCGCCCGCCCCGCCGATCGCGGCGACCTTCTCGCGTGGAATCCGCGCGACGCGATCGGTCGATCCCACTCGGTTCTGTCATTGTCGCCGGCTGCCCGGTGAGAACGGAAGTGATGCACAGTTCAGAGAAGAGCTTCACAGTCGATTTCGCGCCGATGATCTGAATCCGTGGCCGCCGGGCCGCCACCGCCGTCATTCGAACCGATCGGGCGGCGAACGTCTCGGCGGTCGCCCGGAACATCGGTCGTCGAAACAGCTCGGACGTGTGTGATGAGACGACGGCGCGCCGCGTCCTGTCTCCCGGGTTCTTGGGGGTTTCGGGAGGCGGGACGCGGCGCTCTGGGGGGGCTGACCTCGATTCGAACGGCTGTGGGGAGCCGTCTTCTCGGGTGATGCGGCAGTTCGCGGGCGTGTGTCGTCGACGCGCCGTGAACTCCGCGCCGTCGATTCTCGGCGGCGCGGATCATCACGCATCGAGACTCCGGGCGGAGAACCCGGCAGCGCCTGACTCCGCATCGAATCGTCATCGCCCCCGATGAGACGAGACGAGTCGACTGCTGCCGGTCTTGTCAGGTCGACAGATCGGCGTGCGAGGCGAGTCGACGGATCGGCACCCCCTTTCCGGGCGGCGACTCGAATCGGGCGTCATGTCAGAGAGGTGAGTTCTCATCATGCCGAGGCCCCCGCGTTCCCAGGCGTCACTGGTCGGCGAGTTCTCGTGGACGGCCGTGGCTGCCTGCTGAAGCAGCAGGCCGATCCGGCGGGCGGCTCCCTCCCCGAGCCGCCCGCCGTGCCTTCTCCCTCCCGCGCGTCAGTGGCCGACGTGATCCGGGTCGTCATCGTGGACGACGACGCGCTCGTCCGAGCGGGACTCGTCGATGATGCTCGGCGCGGGACGACATCGCGGTGGTCGGGCAGGCCGCCGACGGGCGTGCCGGACTCGACGTGATCCGACGGGGAGCAGCCCGTCGCCTGATGGACATCCGGATGCCCAGGATGGACGGGCTCGCCGCGACCGAGGCTCTGCGTGCGGCCGTCCCGAGCCCGCGATCATGTTGACCACCCTCGACACCGACGACCACGTCGTGCGGGCGCTGCGGCTCGGTGCCGACGGCCTCCTGCTCGAGGACACGCCTCCGCTCCGCATCCTGGAGTCGATCCGTCGGGTCGCGGAAGGGGAGACGATGCTCTCGCCCGCCGTCATCGACAGCTCATCGGCCGCGTCGTCCGGGGCCGGGAGGCGGCGGGCCAGGAGTCTGCCGGCCACCAGTCCGCGGGCCACGACTCGGAGGGCCCGGGCCCGACGAACTGGGGTTCGAGAGGTGGGGATTCGACGAATCCCGATCCTCTGGAGACCGCCGCCGTTCCCTGCCGACGCGGCCGGGCCGAGCGGGCGCGCGGCGCCGGCCGTGCTGACGCAGCGGGAACGCGAGGTCGCCGAGGCCGTCGGCGCGGGGCGATCGAACGCCGAGATCAGCGCCGAGCCGTACGTCACCGTCGCCACGGTCAAGGCCTACGTCTCCCGTGTGCCGGCCAAGCTGGAGCGCGCCGATCGGGTGAGGTGGCGATCCTGGTGCACGAGGCACGCGCGGCCGCGAGGTAGACCGCAGTGTCGTTCGCGCGACCCGCGGTGAACGCACATTGCGCCGGGCGGCGGTTGCCTCCCCCGCGGGTCTGTACGTGATCGTGGTCACACGGAACTGTGTCCGCCGCACCGGCGACGAGGGGACGCGAGATGCGTATCGGAGTCGGCCTGCTCGGCCTCGCCCTGCTCGTCGGGTCGACGGCCGGACCTGCCGTCGCCGCCGGACCGATCGCAGCGGACCCGGTCGTCGCGCGGGACGCCGCGTGGGAACACGTGGTGAGCGACTCCTTCGGCAGCTACGCCGCGTTGGAGTCCGAATGGAACTACGGCTACCCGTGGGGATCGGATCACAACGGCACCGCGCGGATGTACGGCAGCCCGACCGACCACGGACACGTGTGGCTCGACGGCGGCGTGCTGAACCTCAAGGCGACCCGTATCGACTGGGACGAGGGCAACAGCGGCGCCGATCCGTTCCTGCCGATCCGCTATCACTCCGGCGCGGTGCACGCCAAGGACCACATCGTCGTCAACGATCGGGACCCGACCTATGAGGTGCGTGGCGAGTTCCAGGCCCCATCCACCAGGGGGACCTGGCCGGCGTTCTGGCTGACCGGCGTGAACAGCCGGCCGCCGGAGAGCGACATCCTCGAGTTCAAGGGCGACTCCCGGAACTGGTTCAACACCTTCCGCAGCCCGACCGACGTCTCCACGACCATCGTCGACGTCGCCGAGCCGGGCAGCTGGCACGAGTATCGGGCCTGGATCGCCAAGGTCGATGACACCGACGTCGACATCCACTACTACCTGGACGGCAGGTGGGTCGCCCAGCACCGCGCGGCGGACTTCGTGAACCAGTCGCTCTGGGTGATCACCAACCATCCAGATGGAGGGTTCCTCGGGTTCGCCCGGCCCCGACGGCGACACCCACTATCGCGCCCGCGACGTCTACATCGGCCGGAGCACCGCCTGAGCGTGGGCGGGCCCTCGCGCTCGGTCGGGGGTCGAGGGCCCGCCGCCCGACGGCTCGGGCCGACGTCGTCGATGCCCGTGTCCGCCACGGCGCCCCGCGGACGTCGACCGGACCGGCGGACTCGGACGAGGGGAACGCGGATGACCGTGCTGTGCGGGGACACCCGGCGGAACCGAGCACGTCGCCACCGGGACGGCCGGACGCGTCGGCAGGAAGCAGGCAGGCACGGCGGGCGGCGAATGACGGACGTACGCCGCGGGCGGTCCGGCGGGCCGCTCCGATGTCCGGACGACGGACGGCATCCCGGTAGGCCGATCGGATGATCGAGTCGCCGTCCGCCACGCGGGCCCGACGGCCCCGTCCGGTCGAGTCTCCTCGGCGGCGGACGCGATCGGGCCCCGGTGTACGGCTCGGCGACGCGCCCGGCGCTCAGTCCTGCTCCTCCTCCTCGTCTCCGGACCGCGACCGGGTCACCCGCAGCTCGCCGACCGCCTCGCGGAGGGACTGCTGCGCGCCGCTGCTCAGCTGATCGTCGGTGATGAGGACGTCGGCCTGGTCCAACCGGGCGATGGTGCTGATCCCGATGGTGCCCCACTTCGTGTGATCGGCGAGCACGACGAGCCTGCGGCCCGCGGCGATCAACGCGCGATCGGTGTCGGCCTCCAGCAGGTTCGGGGTGGTGAAGCCCGCCTGTGAGTCCATGCCGTGGACCCCGAGGAACACGATGTCCAGGTGCAGCATCTGGAGGGTCGAGACGGCGACGGGCCCGACCAGGGCGTCGGAGGGAGTGCGCACGCCGCCGGTGAGCACGACGTTGGGCGCGGTGGGGCCGGAGCCGTGCAGCACGCCCGCGATGCGCATCGAGTTCGTGACCACCGTGAGATCGGGGATCTCCCACAGCAGCCGGGCCAGCGTCCAGGTCGTCGTCCCGGCGGACAGGCCGATGGCGGAACCGGGGCTGATCAGTGCGGCCGCCTCGGCCGCGATGGCCTGCTTCTCGGACGTCTGCTGCACCCATTTCGCCTCGAAGCCCGGCTCCTCGGTGCTGGGCGCGCGGCGGACCGTCGCGCCGCCGTGCACCTTGTCCAGTCGGTGATGCGCGGCGAGGATGTCGAGGTCGCGCCGGATCGTCATGTCCGAGACGTTGAGCAGCTGCGACAGCTCGCTCACCCGTACCGCGCCGCGTCGCTGAACCTCTTCGAGAATGTGTGCCTGCCTCTCGGCTGCGAGCACGGCGTGTCCTCTTTCGCTCGGGGCGCCGAGTCGGATGCCTCCACTCGGCGTGTCATCAGTCAAGCACGTCGATGGGCATTCTTGATCGAGACTGTGTGTTTGTCGCCCCCTTCTCTGCACCGTCCTGTTGAAATCTGATCGAACCTGGTGGTGATCGTTGACATCCGATCGTCATCTGTGTGAAATGGATCACGCGCCCGAGTGTGCTGGGCGTGAAATCGACGTCCCAACGTCACCACGCCGGACCTGCACCGGCATGGCGACCGGTTTAGAAGGGTGTTCGACCTTGACTCCTCCTGGATCGTCGAAACGACGGCACAGACGACGTGGCTCCGTTTCCGCCGGTGCACTGTTCCTTTCCGCGCTGCTGGCGACGGCGGTGGTGTCTCCCGTCGCGTCGGCTCAGAATTCCGAGGACTGGCAGATGGGCGAGCCGAGACTGCCCACGCCCTGGACCGCCGAGGTCTCGCCGGACAACGCGCTGCCGGAGTATCCGAGACCACAGCTCACCAGGAAGAACTGGGAGAACCTCAACGGCGTCTGGGAGTACGCCGCCGCCTCCGAAGGCGAGGCGCCGCCCTTCGGTGAGACGCTCGACGAGCGGATCCTCGTGCCTTATCCGCCCGAATCGGTCCTCTCCGGCATCGAACGGCACGACGATCGCATGTGGTACCGGCGGACGTTCGAGGTGCCACGCGGTTGGCGGGTCGGCTCGGCGAACGCCTTGAAGCTCCACTTCGGAGCCGTCGACTACGACGCCGTCGTCTACGTCAACGGTCAGGAGGTGGCCTCCCACCGAGGCGGCTACGGCGCGTTCTCCGCCGACGTCACCGACGCGCTGACGGGTCGAGGCCCGCAGGAGATCGTCGTCGGCGTCGAAGACCTCGTCGACGCCACCTGGCAGCCGGTCGGCAAACAGCGGCTGGTGCCCGACGAGGGCATCTTCTACGAGGGCGCCTCGGGAATCTGGCAGACGGTGTGGATCGAACCGGTGCCGACAGGCCACGTCGAGACGCTCGACATGGTTCCCGACCTGGACGCCGAGACCCTGAACCTGACCGTCCGCACCGGCGGCGACGCGGAGGGACTGAACGTCGAGGCGATCGTCAAGGACGGCCGCCGCACGGTGAGCCGCACCCGCGGTGCCGCGGACGAGCCCCTCGCGCTGCCCGTCCCGAACACCAAGACATGGTCGCCGGACTCGCCGTTCCTCTACGACCTGGAGGTCGTGCTCCAAGACGGCAGACGACCGGTCGACCGGGTGAACTCGTACTTCGGCATGCGTGAGATCGGCATGACCGAGGGCGAGGACGGCCGCCTTCGGATGACGCTCAACGGCGAGATCCTCTTCCACATGTCCACGCTGGACCAGGGATACTGGCCGGACGGCATCTACACCGCGCCGACCGACGAGGCGCTGGCCTTCGACCTCGAGCAGCACAAGGTGCTCGGCTTCAACACGGTTCGCAAGCACATCAAGACCGAGCCGGACCGCTGGTACTACCACGCCGACCGGCTCGGCCTGCTGGTCTGGCAGGACATGCCGTCGATGCGGACCGGCGGCAGGCCGCCCGCCGAGGCGGGCGAGCAGTTCGAGGCCGAGCTGCGCGAACTGGTCGAGCAGAAGAAGAACTGGACCTCGATCATCGGCTGGGTGCCGTTCAACGAGGGCTGGGGCGAGTGGTCGCAGGAGGCCACCGGCCGCATCGCCGAGGACGTCAAGGCACAGGACCCGACTCGGCTCGTCAACGCGCACAGCGGCGTGAACTGCTGTGCCTCGCTCGGCGACTCCGGCAAGGGCGACGTCATCGACTGGCACGCCTACGTCGGACCGGCCCTGCCTGCCCCGGACGCGACGCGGGTGTCGATGGACGGCGAGCACGGCGGCTTCGGGCTCGAGGTCGAGGGCCACATGTGGTTCGGCAAGGGGCACGCCTACGAGATGACGCCGGACTCCGAGACGCTGACCCGACGCTACGTCGAGAATCAGCAGGACGTCCTGGAGGGCGCGGCGAGCTGCGCGATCAGCGGGGCGATCTACACGCAGATCACCGACGTCGAACACGAGGTCAACGGCTTCTTCACCTATGACCGGCAGGTGGAGAAGATGGACTTCGCCCAGGTGCGGGAGATCAACGAGGCGATCATCCGCTCGGCGGACGGCACCGGAGTCGGCGGCCCTGACCCCGACCCGGGCACGCCGGGCATCGACGGGGTCCACGCCTACAAGTTCGACGAGGGCAGCGGCGTCACGGCGGCCGACGCGGTGGGCGACGCCCACGCGACGCTCACCGGAGCGGCGTGGACCGAGGGCGTCGAGGGCGGTGCCGTCGCGTTCGACGGCGCGGGCCAGGCCGACACCGGTGCCCCGCTGGTCGACACGGCGGGCGACTACAGCGTCTCGGCGTGGGCGAAGCTCAACGAGGCGGGCGACGGCTTCCAGACGGTGGTCAGTCAGGACACCGGTCGGGAGAGCGCGTTCTTCCTCCAGTACTCCGGGCAGGACCAGCGTTGGGCGATGAGCTTCATCGGTCTGCGTGCCCTGTCTCCGGAGAAGCCGGAGCCGAATCGCTGGTATCACCTGACCGGCGTCCGGGACGCCCAGGCAGGCACCCTCGCCCTGTACGTCGACGGTGAGAAGGTGGACAGCAAGAGTGCGTGCTCGGCGGCGGAGTCCACCGGCAACACGATGATCGGACGCGGCCAGTACGGCGGCGAGCCGGTCGATCATCTGCGTGGTGCCGTCGACGACGTGCGTCTCTTCGACCGGGCGCTGTCGGACGCGGAGGTCGCCGAGCTGGCCGCCGTACACAGGCACTGACCGGCAGACGCACCGCGCCTCGGGCGGGGGCCGTTCCTCGGCTCCCGCCCGAGGCAGGTCTGCTCAGTCGAGAACGGGCCGCCGCGCATCACGTCGCACTCCGGTGGCCGTCGCCTTCCGCGAGCACACCGGCTCGAACCCGGTCGGCCGGTCCGTCTCGCCGCGACCCGCGCCGCGGCAGTTCGTCCACATGTAGGGGCCGCGCGCCCGCCGAGATTCGCGCCGCCGCGATTCGCGGGATTCGGATTCGCGTGGCCGTGCCGCGTGCGGTCCGGTTCGTGCCGACGGATGTTGGTTCAGCCGGCAGTCTGTCCAGCCGGCGACCGTCTTCGTCGGAGTCCGGCGGCGAGGAAAGGGACTGCGCGATAGCGACGATTCTCCCACTCCAGTCCGAATCGGACTTTCGGCGATCGGTCATCAAAAAGACCGACACTCGGCCACACCGGTCCGTCGGTTACGACGGATGTCCGCTGAGCTTAGGCCGAATGTCTGAGTCATCCGACTCATTGCGCACCAACGGGGTCGTATCACGCAGCCGTTGTTGTTTCGTGTCAAAGAATTCTTGCAGGAACATGTTCGATCATGTTTGATCGTTGGGGGAAATCGTGTGATTGGCATCACCGATGGACACGACGTGGTGGCCCCCGGCAACAAGGAGTTCGGCATGACACGCACAGGAGTTCCTCGGTCGCGACGGCTGTTCGCGGCGGTCGCGGCGGCGGGGATCGTGTTGACGGGCTGCACCAACACCGGGGAGGAGGACGCACCGTCCTCGGCCCCGGCGGACGGTGGCGACGGTCAGGTCGTCCGCGAGACCGAGGACACGGGCGAGGGCTGCACGCTGGAGGAGTACGGCGCCGAGCCGCTCGACCTGGAAGGCGCCGTGGTCGGCTTCTCCCAGTCCGAGCCCGACACGGCCGCGTTCCGCGCCGCCGAGACCGCCTCGATCCGGGCGGCGGCCGACGAGGTCGGGGTCGGCGAGCTGCTGGTCACCAACGCCGACAACGAGCTGCCCAAGCAGATCGCCGACATCCAGGATCTGCTCAACAGGGGTGTCGAGCTGTTGCTGGTGGCACCGGTCAACTCCGACGGGCTCGACCCGGCCCTGGATGCGGCCAGGGAGGCAGGCGTCCCGGTCATCACGATCGACCGCAAGGTGACCAACACTCCCTGCGAGGACTACGTCACCTTCCTCGGCTCCGACTTCTACGACCAGGGCGCCCGCGCGGCCGACGCGATGAGCGAGGCCACGGGCGGCGAGGCACAGGTCGCGATCCTGTTGGGCTCCTCGGGCAACAACGTCACCGACGACCGCAACGCCGGTTTCAAGGATCAGGTCGAGGCCGAGCATCCCGGCCTGGAGATCGTCGCCGAGCAGCCCGCCAACTTCGCGCGCGACGAGGGACAGGCCGTGGCCGAGCAGCTGTTGCAGTCCAACCCGGACATCACCGCGATCTACGCGCACAACGACGAGATGGCGCTCGGCGCCGTCACCGCCGTGCAGTCGGCGGGACTCCAGCCCGGTGTCGACGTCAAGATCGTGTCCATCGACGGCACTCGCAACGCGGTGGAGGCCATCGTGGACGGTCAGATCAACGCGGTGATCGAGTCCAACCCGCGCTTCGGCCCGCTGGCCTTCGAGACCGCGCAGCGGTTCTACGACGGCGAGACGATCCCGGAGGACGTCATCATCGAGGACGACATGTACGACAGCGAGAACGCCGAGGCGAACCTCGGCAACGCCTTCTGACGTCGTCCGCTCCTCGTCACCCCGCCGGCGCGGTCTCGGATCGAGACCGCGCCGACGACGGCCCACCTGAGGAAGGACGTCGTCGTGATCAGTTCCACCGGCACCGATTCGCCCGAGTCGCCCTCGGCGGCCGCCATCCTGGAGACCGAGGGCGTCACCAAGTCCTTCGGCGGCGTGCAGGCGCTCCGCGGCGTGGACTTCCAGCTCGGCGCGGGCGAGATCCACGCGCTGGTCGGCGAGAACGGCGCAGGCAAGTCCACTCTGATCAAGGTGCTGACGGGCGTGCACCCGCCGGACGACGGGGAGGTCCGCTTCGCGGGTGACCGCGTCGACTTCCACCGGCCCGCCGACGCGCAGCGCGCCGGGATCTCCACCATCTATCAAGAGGTCAACCTGGTGCCGCTGCTGTCGGTGGCGCGCAACATCTTCCTGGGTCGCGAACCCAGGACTCGACTCGGCCTCGTCGACGTCGCGCGGATGAACCGGGAGGCCGCCACGCTCGTCGAGTCACTCGGCGTCGGCGTCGACGTCCGGGCCGACCTGGGCCGCCTCGGCTTGGGCGTCCAGCAGATGGTCGCGCTGGCGCGGGCCGTGTCGGTCTCCGCCCGCGTGGTGATCATGGACGAGCCGACGTCGTCGCTGGAGGCCAGGGAGGTCGCCACCCTGTTCGGCGTCGCACGGACCCTGCGCGACGCCGGTGTGGGCCTGGTCTTCGTCTCGCACCGGCTCGACGAACTCTGGGAGCTGTGCGACCGAGTGACGATCCTGCGCGACGGCAGGCAGGTGCACACCGGCCGGATGGCCGACCTCGGCAGGCTCGCCCTGATCTCGCACATGCTGGGTCGTGACCTGGACGACGTGCGGCGCACCGGGGCGACCGACTTCGGCGAGACGCGTCGGCAGGATCGGGAGCCGGTGCTCACCGCCGCTGGCCTGGACGTCGGAGGCAGACTGCACGGCGTCGGCCTGGCCGTCCGCCCCGGCGAGGTCGTCGGCCTGGGCGGCCTCCTCGGCTCCGGCCGCACCGAGACGGTGCAGACCGTCTACGGGGCGCTGCCGCGTGAGGCGGGCACCGTCCGAGTCGACGGCACCGAGGTACGGGCGAACTCCGTCGGCCACGCCCTCCGGTCGGGCATCGCCCTGCTGTCGGAGGACCGCAAGGCGGAGGGCATCATCCCGGAGCTCTCGGTCCGGGAGAACATCGCGCTCGCCGTCCTGCCCCGGCTCTCCCGCTGGGGACTCGTGTCGGAGTCGAAGGTCGACGCGCTGGTGGCGACCTTCATGGCGCGGCTGCGCATCAAGGCGTCGAGCCCGGCCCAGCCGGTGCGGGAACTGTCCGGCGGCAACCAGCAGAAGGTGCTGATCGCTCGGTGGCTGTGCACGGAGCCGAAGGTGTTCCTACTCGACGAGCCCACCAGAGGAATCGACGTCGGCGCCAAGAGCGAGGTGCAGTCGCTCATCGACGAGCTGGCCGAGCAAGGCCTGGCGGTCGTGCTGGTCTCCAGCGAGATGGAGGAGCTGGTGGAGGGCGCCGATCGGATCGTCGTGCTGCACGACGGCGGCGTGGTCCGAGAACTGACGGGGGAGCAGCGCACGACCGCCGCACTGCTCGCGGCGCTGGCCCATGATCCGCAGGCCGCGGCCGAGAAGAAGAAGGAGGACGCCGGTGACTGACTCCACCCAGGCGGGTCGGCGGCCGTCCGCCGCACCCGGGCACGCCGGCGGGCAGCGGTCGACCGGCGGCGATCCGGCGGTCACCGCCGAGGTGCCCGGCGACGCACCCGGCGATCCCGCGAGCGGCTCGGCAGGCGATGCCCGCGGCGGCTCAACCGTCGTGGACGGCGCGCCTCGGCCACGTCGCCCGCGTCCCCGCCTCGACGCCGACTGGGTCCGGCGCAACGGCGTCTTCGTCGCGCTGGCCCTGCTGATCCTGGTCAACGTCGTGATCACGCCGAACTTCGTCAGCGAGGGGACACTGCGGCTACAGCTGATCCAGGTCGCACCGGTGCTGATCGTGGCGCTGGGGATGGCCCTGGTCATCGGCACCCAGGGCATCGACCTCTCGGTGGGCGCGGTGATGGCGCTGGCCGCGGCATTGATCCCGTTGTACATCGGCTACGGGGCGGCGATCGCGATCCTGATCGCCGTGCTCGCGGGCTGCGTCTCCGGAGCGCTGGCAGGCTCACTGATCGCCAGGATCGGCGTCCAGCCGATCGTCGCGACGCTCGGCCTGATGGTCGCGGGCCGCGGCGTCGCGAACCTCATCGGCGGCGAGATCAAGAGCATTCGCGAGCCGGGCATCGTCCTGCTGGGCTCCGGCAGTCTCCTGGGCATCCCCTACGTGGTCCTCATCGCCGCCGCGGTGTCCGTCGTCGTGTGGTTCGCGGTCCGCCGCACGCTGTACGGCCGCAGGCTCGTCGCCGTCGGCGGCAACCAGCGCGCCGCCGAGCTGGCGGGCCTGCCGGTGAAGCGGGTGCTGATCACGACGTACGTCGTCTGCGGGCTGCTGGCGGCGCTGGCGGGCGTGCTGCTCGCGGCACGTTCCCAGGCCAGCGATCCCACCAGGCTCGGGCTGCTCGTCGAGTTGTCGGCCATCACGGCGGTGGTGATCGGCGGAACCCCGCTGTCCGGTGGTCAGGTGCGGGTCGCGGGCACCATCGCGGGCGCGCTGCTCATGCAGCTCATCACGGCGACGTTGATCTTCCACAACATCCCGGACTCCACCGCGCAGGTGGTGCAGGCCGTCATCGTGATCGCCGCCGTCTACGTGCAACTCGGTCGCCGGAGATCGGGCAGGCCGGGACGATCGGGAAGAAAGGCGTCGCCATGACCAGCTCCGCCGCCCCGACCTCGCCGCGGGCGAACCAGGGCGTCCCGAGCACCCGGGCGCGGCTGGCCCGTCTGGCCCAGCGGCAGGGCGCGTTGGTGATCCTCGTCGTCGCGGTCCTCGCCGCCACGCTCGCCTTCGACTCCTTCGGCACGCCGGGCAACCTGACGAACATCGGGCTGCAGGCCTCGTTCCTCGCCGTCGTGGCGCTCGGCATGACCTTCGTGATCATGACCGGCGGCATCGATCTGTCGGTGGGATCGGTCTTCGCCCTCGGCGGCGTGCTGGCCGCCTGGGCGGCGCAGTACGGAACCTGGGCGGCGCTGCTGGTGCCCCTGCTGGTGTGCGGGGCGATCGGCCTGGTCCAGGGGTTGATCATCGCCAGGGGAGGACTGCCGCCGTTCATCGTCACCCTGGCCGGGCTGTTGTTCGCGCGCGGCGTGCTGCTGCTCATCAGCGACGAGGGCGCCACGACCTACAAGGTGCCCGCCGAGTCCGCGTTCCGCGCGCTGGCGCAGGGCTCGCTGTTCGGCATCGGCCTCCCGATCTGGCTGATGATCGTCGCGTTCGCCGTCGGCGGCATCGTCCTGCACCGGACGTCCTATGGCGCGACCGTGCTGGCCATCGGCGGTCAGGAGGACGCCGCCGACCTGATGGGTCTGCCGGTGGCCCGCACCAAGGTCATCGCGTATGTCACCTCCGGGCTGCTCGCCGGCTTCGGCGGGACGCTGATGGCCTCCTACACCTCCTCGGGGGTGACGGTGCTCGGCGTCGGGATGGAACTGGAGGCGATCGCGGCCGTCGTCCTGGGCGGCACGCTGCTCACCGGCGGCGCGGGCACGGTGCTGGGGACCCTGGTCGGCGTGCTGCTGCTTCAGGTGATCATGAACGTCATCAACCAGGTGGGCTCGCTGAACTCGAACTGGCAGGCCGTCGTCAGCGGCACGATCCTGCTCATCGTGGTGACCGTCCAGCAGTGGCTGGCCAAGGTGCAACGTCGGTAGGCCCCCGGCACGATCAGCGCACGTCGCTCGTGGAGCGCGGTGCGATGGGGAACCCGGTTCCCCCATCGCCGTCCCGGCCGCGCACCACCGTCGGCCCGGGACGGCCCGATCACCCACGTCCACCCCGGACAGGACCCGCCCGGCCGGGATGCCCGGAATCGGCGACCGCGCCGCTCGGGAGAGGAAGCCCCGGGCGGCCCCCGCCCGGCGGGAGAGAACGCGCTTGACAGTGCTTCGTCGCGCGTGTCTGCTCAGCGCCATGCAGGAGGACGACGCCCCTCGTTCGACGGCCGAGGCGCGTCGCGGCACGGTGGTGCGCGAGGCCGTGTCGGTCTTCGCCGCGACCGGTTATCACGCCACCCCCGTCGGGGAGGCGGCCGCCGCCGCGGGGATCTCCCAGGCCTATGTCTTCCGTCAGTTCGACGGCAAGCTCGGTCTGTTCGTCGCCGCGTTGGAGCGCTGCCATGAACTGGTCCGCGCCGCGCTGCGCTCGGGAGCCGAGACGGTGTCCGACGGCACGCCCGCCGAGATCCTGGACGGCATGTGCGCGGCCTACGCGGAGCTGATCGCCGATCGTGACCTGCTGATGCTGCAGGTGCACGCGCAGAGCGCGGCCGACATCCCGGAGATCCGCGCGGCGATCCGACGTGGTCACGCCTCGGTGGTCCTGCTGGCGGGCGAACTCTCCGGCGGGACGCCGGAGCGGGTGCGGCACCTCCTGGCGAGGAGCCGACTCTGTCATCTGATCGCCGCGGCCGGGTTCGACACGGCGGACGAGCCGCGGGCCCGCGTCCCGACCGAGGGGCTGTGCCACGGTCTCCCCCGGGTGAAGGCGGACGGCCCGCGCCCGGGATGACCCCGGACGGACCGTAGGAGCCGCTCGATTCGCCGCCGCGCGGGCGGCCTTCTTCGGCGTGAAGAAGTGACTGACTGCTCACACTCGTCGGCGGGAATGCCCGACACGCCGCACCGCCCGCTCCCGTCTCCGAGAGGACCACCGTCGATGACACCTCACCGCGACGCCGAGGCCGACGCCGTCGTCCTGGCACGGCGCCGCATCGTCATCCGGGCGCCGCTGACGACGATCTGGCGGCTGCACACCGACGTAGCACGCTGGCAGGACTGGCATCCCGAGCTCGGCACGGTCAGCGGCGCGCCGCTGCTCGTCGAGGGCGCCTCCTTCGGCCTGCGCCCGCAGGGTCTGGACATCGCCTCCACCGTCCTCGACGTCAAGCCCATGCGACAGACCCGGTGGACCGGACACGTCGACGGCATCACCGGGACACACCTGTGGGTGTTCCGGTCCCATGAGCGCGGCGTGCTGGTCGACACGCTGGTGTCCTGGGGCGGCGACCCGGTGCGAGCCGACGTCGAGGGCATGCAGGAGCTGCTCGACGCCTCGCTGCTGACCTGGCTCAATCGACTCAAGGCCGCCGCCGAGGACTGTCCGCTGGACCCCGTGTGACCGATGCCCGTCAGCTCTGGGCGCGCAGCTGCGTGGCCAGCCGCTCCCGCAGCTCCGGGTAGTCCCCGAGGCCCTCTCGGATCGCGTACTCGGGCATCGAGGGAGAGAACGCCGCCGTGTCGGCGGTCTCCCAGTCCAGCGGGCCCAGCGGCGGCTCCGGGTCGTACTCGATGACGAGCTGGACCCGGCGGGCCGCGTCCTCCCCTGCGAGCGTCGACACCAGGTGCAGGGCCATGTCGATGCCCGCGGCGACCCCGGCGGCGGTGACCACGGGGCCGTCCGTCACCCAGCGGCGGCGTACCGGGGTCGCGCCGAAGGCGGCCAGCAACGGCAGGAACGCCCAGTGGCTCGTCGCCTCTCGGCCCGTGAGCAGGCCCGCCGCCCCGAGGACCAGCGACCCGGTGCACACCGAGCCCATCAGCCGCGCGCCGGGCGCGGTGTCCCGCAGATACTCCTGAAGTCGCTCGTCGGTCATCGCCCGCATGGTCGGCGCCATCCCGCCGGGCACGATCACCGCGAAGGGGTCGGGGACCTCGTCGAAGGCGCGGTCGGCGCAGATTTGCAACGGGGTGTCGGTCGGCATCGGATCGGTGTGCTCGCCGACCACGGCGATCTCGAATCGCGGGTCCAACGCCGACAACCCGCCCAACACCTGAAGCGGACCGACCATGTCCAACGGGGTCAGTCCCGGATACACGACCATGGCGATGGTGCGCTGTTGTTCACTCATGAACGACACGCTGCCGTCGCGGGACGTACCGCCGCCATGCCGATGTCCGAGATCCTGCGAAGCCGGTCTGATTTCCGGGGCGGAGGATGCCGGAACGGCGGGCCTCGCATGAGGCGGCGACCGCCTCCGCGGGAATCGATGCGGGCCACGCCGTTCCGTCGCGCTCGGCTGTCGCCGTCGCCGAGCTCGCCGCTGCCGCCGGTGATCGGGAGCCCGCGAGGCGCCGCCCGCACGTGGCTCGCGACCGGGCGCCTGCCGGGCATCGGCCGGGCGTCGACGTCCGGTCTCAGCGGTCTCAGCGGGCTCGATCAGCCGCCGTCGGCCGTGCGCGGGCATGTGATGCCCGGCCGCGATGTCGGATCGCCGTCGTCGGCCCGGTGCTGTCGGATCGCCGTCGTCGGCCCGGCGGCGGTCTACGAGTCCACAGCACGCGGTCGGCTGGGTCCGGCCGACTAGACTCACCGCGTGTCCGAGACGCCGCGCCGGGTCGTGATCGTCGGTTTCCCCGACGCGACCCTGCTGGACCTCGCCTCCCCGGCCGACGTGCTCGACGCCGTGAACCACCTCGGGATCGAGCCCGGCTACCAGGTCACCACGGCCAGCCTCGGCGGTCGGGAGTTCCGCACCACCTGCGGGATCGTCGTGTCCGCCCGGTACCCGCTGGAGCGGGTGGCGGGGCCGGTGGACACGCTGATCGTCGCGGGCGGCCACGGGCATCGCGCCGCGGCCGAGGATGTGCGCGTCACCGACCAGATCCGCCGCATCGCGGCGATGAGCAGGCGCGTCGCCTCGGTGTGCACCGGGGCCAGCGTGCTCGCGGGCGCGGGCCTGCTGGACGGCCGCCGGGCGACCACGCACTGGATCTTCCTCGACGAGATCGCCCGTCGGTACCCGGCGGTGTCCTTCGATCCGGCGCCGCTCTTCGTCCGGGACGGCAACGTCTACACCTCGGCCGGGGTCACCAGCGGGCTCGACCTGGCGCTGTCCTTCGTGGAGGACGATCACGGCTCGGCGGTGGCCCGGCAGGTCGCCAGGGGGATGGTCACCTATCTCCAGCGGCCGGGGAACCAGGCGCAGGTGAGTCTGTTCCTGTCCAGCCGGCCGCCCGACTCGGGGCCGGTCCGTGAGGCGTCGGCCTACGTGCAGACCCATCTCGACGGGGATCTACGGGTGTCGGTCCTGGCCGGACACGTCGGGATCGGCGCCCGACACCTGGCGCGGCTGTTCGCCGAGGAGCTCGACACCACGCCCACGCGGTACGTCCGATCGGTGCGGACCGAGGCGGCGGCCGTCCTGTTGAGCGACACCGCGCTGCCGCTCGGCACCATCGCCCGCCGTTGCGGCTTCGGCAGCGGGGAGACGCTGCGCCAGGCCTTCCTGGCCGCCTACGACACGACGCCGTCGGCGTATCGTCGGCTGCACCGACGGCGGACGACCCCGTTCACGGCGTCGCGCTGAGCAGGGTGCGATCGTCGACGACGGCACGGCGTCGATCTCGACCGACCGCGACCCTAGGTCCGCCGGCGTGACGGGCCGTCGAGACTCGTCCTCGCTCCGCCGCGGAGGACGGGGGGCGTGGTGGCCCGGCGGCTCGAACCCGAGGCCGAGCCCGGCACCGTCCCATCCTGGTGCGGTCCCGTCCCTATGTGGTCATCCGAGCAGGTTCTGCGAGACCACGCCTGTCGTCACCTCGTGCAATGCCGTCGTCACGTGGCCGACCACCGCCGTGGGAGTGGCGCCGCCGTGGGAGTGGCGCCGTCCTACAGCCGCCATCGTGCGGCGGGCGGCGGCTCCGTCGCCGCGGCGAGCGGACCGGTGAAGGCCTCGGCGACGTGGTGCACGGCCCATTCGTCACGTGCCAGCACCGGTTCCTTCACGCCCGGCTGCCGGAGCAGGTGGAGCCTGCCGCCGACGAACCGGATGATCTGCCCGGTGAGCGCGCCGGACAGCTCGCTGAGCAGATAGGTCACCACCGGCGCCACCTGATCGGGAGTCAACTCGGGCGGGCACGCCCGTCGGGCGGCCTCGGACCGCACCATCCGCGTGTAGGCGAGCGGGGCGACGCCGTTGACCCGGATGCCGTGTTCGGCGAGGTCCGCGGCCCAGGAGAAGGTCAGCGAGGCCAGCGCCCCCTTGGACGCGGAATAGGCCGCCGCGCCGCGCTGGCCGAGCATCGAGCCGGACACGATGTTCACGATCCGACCGCCGCCCTGCTCACGCATCGCCGCGATGGCGGCGGCTCCGCAGTACAACGGGCCGAGCACATTGATCTCGATCAGCTCTCGCATCAGATCCGGCTCGAGCTCCCATGCCGGAGCCTGATAGTTCACCGCGGCATTGTTGACCAGTCCGTCGATCGACCCGAAGTACGCGACACACCGGTCGATCAACGCCGCCGCGTCGACGGCGCGGGCCACCGAGCCGCCGTCGGCCGCCGCCGTGCCGCCCGCGGCCCTGATCTCGGCCACCACGGCATGTGCCGTCTCGACGTCGACGTCGTTCACCAGGACGGCGGCACCTCGTTCGGCGGCATGCAGCGCATACGCCCTGCCGAGTCCGCGCCCCGCTCCCGTGATCACCACTGCCCTGCCGTCCAGAAGTCCCATGCGGACAGTCTGCGTCGATGACCAGCGCCGTCGGGCCGATTGACGACGAGAGGTCATCCTGCGGCGGTGAACGGGGACGTGGTCGACGGGTCGCGGATCGCCCCGGACACCTGCTCCGCCCGGCAGACCGCGCCCGGGCCGGCACCGATCGATGCGGACCGGGGGACCATGAGCGGCGACCGCCTAGATCGGTGACCATCGGATCCCGCGGCCGTCCGCCCAGCCGGCGACGTCGCCGGCTGGGACGCCCTCTCGCAGCACGACCCTGTGGGCGTCGCCCCGTCGGTGATGGTGCGACGGATGGTGTCGACGTGACGTCGTGCCACCGGGCCGCACATCGAACCTCGACGCGGTGTCGTCGCAGCTCAGCTGGGTCGTTCCCCGTGCGGGACGAGGTCGTCGGTGTGGCACCGCGCGTGAGGTGCTCCTAGGATGACCGGTTCGAGGTGACGCCGGTCACGGTGCCCGACGCCGCCGTGTGCACGAGACGGTCAGGAGCGAGGTGACAGATCGATATGACGGGGAACAAGGCGATCGCCTATGTCGGCAAGGGTGCGGTCGAGGTGCGTGACATCGGCTATCCGAGCCTCACCCTGCAGGACGGTCCCGGCGTCAATCCGGCCAATGTGGGACGCCGCTGCGATCACGGAGTGATCCTGAAATGCGTCGCGACGAACATCTGCGGCTCGGATCAGCACATGGTGCGCGGCAGGACGACCGCGCCGGAGGGCCTGGTGCTCGGCCACGAGATCACCGGCGAGGTGGTGGAGGTCGGCCGCGATGTCGAGTTCGTCAAACAGGGCGATCTCGTCTCGGTGCCGTTCAACATCGCCTGCGGTCGATGCCGGAACTGTAAGGAGGGTCAGACGGGCATCTGTCTGAACGTGAACCCGGATCGGGCGGGCTCCGCCTACGGATACGTCGACATGGGCGGCTGGGTCGGCGGCCAGGCCGAGTACGTGATGGTGCCCTACGCCGACTGGAACGTGCTGCGCTTCCCCGATCGCGACCAGGCGATGGAGAAGATCCTGGACCTCACGATGCTGTCGGACATCTTCCCGACCGGGTTCCACGGCTGCGTCACGGCGGGGGTCGGCGTCGGGTCGACGGTCTACATCGCGGGCGCGGGCCCCGTGGGGCTGGCCGCGGCGGCCTCCGCGCAGCTGCTCGGTGCCGCGGTGGTCATCGTCGGTGATCTCAACGCGGACCGGCTTGCCCAGGCACGCAGCTTCGGGTGCGAGACCATCGACATCTCGCAGGGCGAGCCGAGGGAGCAGATCGAGCAGCTGCTGGGCGTCGCGGAGGTCGACTCGGCGGTCGACGCCGTCGGGTTCGAGGCACGCGGCCACGGCGGCGACGCGACCACCGAGAAGCCCGCGACGGTGCTCAACTCGCTGATGGACCTGACGAGGGCGGGCGGCTCCCTGGGGATCCCCGGTCTGTACGTCACCGGAGATCCCGGCGCCGAGGACGCGGCGGCACGCCAGGGCTCGCTGTCGCTGAACTTCGGACTCGGCTGGGCGAAGTCGCATTCCTTCGCCACCGGGCAGTGCCCCGTGATGCGGTATCACCGCAGGCTGATGATGGCGATCCTGCACGACCGGGTGCAGATCGCCAAGGCCGTCGACGCGCGGACGATCCCGCTGACCGAGGCGCCGCGCGGATACCAGGAGTTCGATCAGGGCGCCGCCCGCAAGTACGTGCTCGATCCGCACGGCCTGCTGCCGCAGCGGAACTGAGACCGCTCCGGCCGCGGGGAGCACCGGGACGGGGGCGGCCTCGCGGCGAGTGACGGAGCCGGGCGTCGAGGCCGCACGCGGGCCCGCCTGGAGCAGGCGGGCCCGCGCCAGTCGGGCGGACGAAGCCCCGGACATTCACCGGCGGACTCTCCGCACCGTTTCCGATCCGTTATCGCCATCCGTCCGGTCGACATATCACGCGATCGTGGATCGAACGACCGTCATCGGTCTGCCTGCTGCCGGATGACTGCGTCGTCGACGGGGCCGGCCGGACTTCCCGTTTACCGTGGAGAAGTCGAACTCCGCAGCCTGCTCACGGGTGGAAAGAGCGTGGCCTGCTATTCGCGCGGCACCCGCTCCGGTCCATTGTCACCACATCGACATCGACATCGGCCGACGTGCCGGGGTGCTCAGCTGAGCCGATCGTCCTTGGCGGCGGCCAGGAATGCGTCGAATGCGCGAGGTGCCACGGTGATCACGCCGCCTTGGCGATCCTTCGTATCACGGATGCCGACGACATCGGCCGTCTGTCCGATCTCGACGCATTGGCCGCCGTTTGCGCTGCGACTACTGGTACGCCACCGGACACTGGTCAATGGATGCACGCCGCGCCTCTTCCTCTTCAGGGAGTGAATTCCGCGACTATCCTAGCGATGAGCTGTGCCGTCTCTCGTTTGGACAGAGCCAGTCCGCGCAGCTCGTCGAACATGAATGTCAGCGCTGCGACGTCGTCACGATCCTCGATGATGTGCCCGCCCAAGGGATTCTCCGACCATCCGACATCGGGATCCTCCTGGGCGGCGAACCGGAGAAGGGTGAATCCGCCCGCCAGGCTCGGATGAGTGCCGACGCTGTTCGGAAGAACTTGAAGAATCACATTAGGAAGTCTGCTCAGCCGCCGCAGATGGTGCAGCTGCTCCGCCATGGTCGCCGGGCCGCCGATCTGACGGTACAGCGCGGACTCGCTGACCACGGCGCGCAGCTCGAGAGGCACGGGAGTCGTCAGGCGCTGCTGGCGCTCCATCCGGGCGGCGACCCGCTTCTCCACGTCGGCCGGGTCGGTGATGTGGCGGCCCGCCGAGTGGATCTCCCTGGCGTACGCCTCGGTCTGCATCAGACCGGGAACCAGCTCGATCTCGAAGTTGTGCACCTCCGAGGCGGCCTGTTCGAGACCGACATAGGGTTTGAACCACTCGGGCAGCCGATATGTCGACCACCATCCGCGTTGTGCGCCCTCTCTGCGTAGTTCTTCCAGTAGATCCCGTACTGTCTCGGGTGTCTCGTAGTAGTCGAGCAGTGCCGTCAGCTCGAACTTCTTGATGCCCGACCGCCCGGTCTCCCAGTTTCGAATCTTCCCGGCACTGCAGCCGATGTGCTCCGCGGCCTCGGCGAGGCTGCGCCGTGCACCGGCTCGGAGTTCGGTGAGCGACGTGCCGAGTCTGCGCCGCCGCGCGGTGGGTCCGAGAGACATCGCAGCCTTGCCTTCCTTCTCGGGCAGCGGATCAACGGCCCCCCACCGTACCCAAACGTCATCATCGTGTCGTCGGACTCACTCGGAAGGCTGAATTTCAATCTTGAGTTCAGGTTTTGCGAACAAGGTTCGATACCTTCCCTGCCGAGGGCGTGTCGGGTGATCCCCGTGGATCGCAGAGCGAGATCCGCGCCCGGTGAAGCGTGTGGCGACACCTCGGATCGTCGGCCCGGCCCGTGCGAGGCCGTTCGCGTGGATCGACGACAGGCTCACCCGAGAGCATTCATGGAGGAGACCATGGGAGATCAGTTCTTGAGCGGTGCGCTGGACACCGCGGGAGACCATCTGTTCCCGGTGGTGGCCGCGACCGGTATCGCGTTGCTTGCCTTCGGCGCGCTGGACTGCGCCTGGCGCTGCTGGCGCCAGACCCATCCGAGGCGCAGAAGCCCCAGCAGGCGCGACTGGGCACGGATACGTGCCGCGGAGACGCGGGTGGCGGCGAACCGATGAACGCCGAGCGCGACGCCTGGTTCGCCGAGGACACCACGTCCGAGACCGGACTGCGTCGCGACAGACACCTCGTGGCCGGCCTGCGGCCGGCGACCGGCACCGTGGTGGTCACGCTCTGCTGCCGCTCCGTGATCGTCGGTGCGGCGACCGAACCCGACACCGACGTGATCGACATCGAAGCGGCGGGCCCGGGCGGGCCCGAGCCGGGGGACGACACCTGCCGAGACACCGCGGGCGGAGCATCGGGCGCCCGACGCCGTATCGGTGCTCCGGGCTTCCGGCTGTGCTGGGAGTGCGCGGAGGTCGCCGCGGGGAGGCGTCCACCGCCGCCGAACGTCCTGGAGTTCGATCCGGTACGCCTGGTCCGGCTGCGCAGCGGACTGGTGTCGGAACAGGGGAGGCTGGTGCACGTCTGCCCGCCGCCGGACCCGGGGCCGGCCCTGTTGCGGGCGCGGTGCGGGGCCGAGCTCGCGATCGTCGACCTCGACATCCTGGACGTGATCGACGCGGCGACGGCGATGCCCTGCGGTGTCTGCCTGGCCGCGTCCCTGATGGTGATGGGTGCGGAGGGGGTGGCCGGGACGGCCGTCGGTGCCGCGGTGAGCCGCAGGCTCGGCGGCGGCCCCCGGCGTTCCTCCCGACTGCGGGCGGCAGGTCGGGGCTGCTGCGGGCGACCGCGTCTCCGAGGCGGCGCGGCCCGCCGAGACGACCGCACGCCTCCGGTGGACGATGCCTGACGGACGCCTCGCCGAGCGACACGATCCGTCGGCGCGGCACCCTCGGCCCGATGGGCGGGCCGGCGGGCGGATCAGGGATCGGTGAGACCCCCTCCGTCGAAGGACGGTCGTGCGGGCCGGACCCGGTCAGCGGGCCGGGACACGGCGAACGGGCCCACCCGCGCGGAACCGAGCGGCCTGCTCCGCTCCGCCGTCCCCGCTCCCACGTGCGCTCGACGCCCGCCGAGCGGTGCCGTGGTCCAGCCGTGACCCGGCGGCGCGGCGTGGGCCTCGGCGTGGTCGCGTCATCTCTGGCACGCTCGGCGGTACCCGGTACCCGGTGCCCGTCCGCCGTGCGTCTGTCGTCGAGGTCCGGTATATCCCGGACCATGACGGACTCGATCAGCATGTCCACCCCGTTCGCCCCGTTGCCCGCCGATGTCCCCTCCGCCGATCGGGCCGCCGTGGTCACCGGCTCGGAGTCCGGCATCGGCAGGGCGGTCGCGCTCGAACTGGCTCGCCAAGGCGTGCACGTGGGCATCACCTACCGCACCGACGAGCGGGCAGCCCGGGAACTCGCCGACGAGGTCGGCGAACTCGGGGTGCGGGCCGCGATCCGGCAGGTGGAGTTGACCGAGCTGCCCGGGGCCGCCGACGTGGTCGACGCTCTCGCCGAGGACCTCGGCGGCCTCGACATCCTGGTGAACAACGCGGGGATCACCACCGACTCGAACTTCCTCGACACCTCGTATGAGACCTGGCGCGACACGCACCGCGTCGACCTGGACGCGGTGTTCCTCTGCTCGCAGCGGGCCGCCAGACGGATGATCGCGGCGGGTCGAGGCGGTCGGATCATCACCGTCACCAGCGTGCACGAGCATCTGCCCCGCGTCGGATTCGCGGCCTACTCGGCGGCGAAGGCGGGCGCGGGCGCGCTGTGCAAGGTGATGGCCCTGGAGCTCGCCCGCCACGGGATCACCGTCAACGCCGTCGCGCCCGGCGAGATCAACACGGCGATGAACCGGCGCGAGGACGTCGATCCGCGGGAGCTGCCCCGGCCAGGTGTGCCACTGGGCAGACCCGGCGGCGTCACGGAGGTCGCGGCGCTGACGGCCTTCCTCGCCTCGCCCGCCGCGTCCTACGTCACGGGCGCCTCGATCCTCGTCGACGGGGGAGTGTCACTGATGGGCGTCGAGGCGGGGCTGTCGCTGCCCTCGGACGACTGGCGCCCCTGACCTCGGGTCGCGCCCACGTCACCCTCGGGACGCCGTTCTCGGCTGGAGGCGACCGGGTGGCCGCCGGGGGCGTCGGTGTTGTTCGGCGCAGGCGGTGTGCGGACTCACTCGACAGGGCCCGCAGACCGATCAGCCGGTCAGGGGACCGATCGATCGGGTGACCGAGTGAACAGGAGTCGGTCGAGCCGAACGAGAGGTGAACAGCCCGCGGCACGACCGGGACGGGCTTGACGGGTCGTGCTGGCGCTGTGCATCGCGGTGGAGCTCGTCTCGGGGACGATCCGCGCCGCGCTGCTCGGTGGGGCGGCGACCGGCCTCGACGGGGCGTCAGCGGCCCGATCCGTCGCCTGACCCGACCACGGCGGCACCGGCACCGGCATCCGTCGAGCCGAGCGGTCGCTCCGCGGCGGCGCGGGCCGAGGGACGTGTGACGCCGCCGTGGGCGGTTCGTCGACGCGGCGTCACGTACGCGCTGCTCAGCGCCGCGATCGTCGTCGCGTCGATCGCGGGCGCGGCACGGCGCTGGTCGGGCCCGCGTTCTACCTGCGGGACACGAGCATCCGCTCCGCGGCCCTGCCGAGATCGTCGGGGCGGGCGGCATCGGGTTCTCCCTGATCAACACCGCGCGGGTGGTGGACTTCGGCGTCGTCACCACGGTGCTGGTCCTGAACTTCGCCACGGTGATGTTGGTGGAGCTGCCGGCGATGTGGCTGCGCGGCCGCTGGGGACCGGGGCGGCGCGCCGCCGGTGTCGGCGGCGCTGCGGCAGACTGTCCGCATGCCGTCGACCACCGCGGCGACGCGGACCGCCCTCCGGTGACGTTCGTCGGTGACGACCGGCACACGGCGTCGGCGGTGGCGGTGTGCAGGGGTGTGGCACGTCGTCGCACCACCCGGAAGGACCCGCGGGCCGACGCCTCGTTGTCGAGGGGACGGCAGCCGTGCCCGTCGCATCTCGGCTCGGCGTCGCTCGTCATGGCACCGGGCCGCCGACGACAGACGGAGGTGTTCGAACGGCATGATCCTCTGGTACGACGAGCCTGCCGAGTCCTGGGAGTCCGAGTCGTTGCCCATCGGCAACGGCGCGCTCGGCGGTGCCGTGTTCGGCGGGGTGGCCGTCGAACGACTCCAGTTCAACGAGAAGACCCTGTGGACCGGCGGGCCGGGATCGGCCCAGGGCTACGACCACGGCGACTGGGAAGCACCGCGCCCCGCGGCGCTCGACGAGGTCCGAAGGACACTGGACGTCGAGCAGCGGGCCGCGCCGGAGTGGGTCGCCGATCGGCTCGGCCTGCCCCGCCGCGGCTTCGGCGCCTACCAACCCTTCGGCGACGTCCTCTTGCACTTCCCGGACGGACCCGTCGAACCCGCCGACTACCGCCGCGAGCTCGACCTGGCCGAGGCCGTCGCGCGGGTCGCCTATCGCGACGGCGAGGTCCGGCACGAGCGCGAGTACCTCGCCAGCCATCCGCACGGCGTCATCGCGGGCAGACTGAGCGCCGACCGGCCCGGTTCGGTGTCCGTCACGCTGCGCATGGCGACGCCGCACCCGGGCGGGGTCCGCACCGTCGTGGGCGGCAGGCTGACGCTGCGCGGCGCGCTGCCCGACAACGGACTCCGGTACGAGGCACAGATTCAGGTGCTCGCCGAGGGCGGCAGTGTCACCGACGACGGCGAGTCGATCACCGTCAGCGGCGCCGACGCGGTGACCGTGCTGCTCGCGGCAGGCACCGACTACGCCTGCGCGTATCCCGACTACCGGGGAGTCGATCCACACGAGCGGATCACGGCGACGCTGGATCGGGCCGTCGCCGCAGGGTATCCGACCCTCCGCGCCGACCACGTCGGCGACCACGCCGCCCTGTTCGGGCGCGTCAGTCTGGACGTGGGACAGCAGTGGCCCGCCGCGGCCACCGACGTCCTGCTCGCCGACTACACCGGTGGGTCGTCGGCCGCCGATCGCGCGCTGGAGGCCTTGTTCTTCGCCTACGGCCGTTATCTGCTCATCGCCTCATCCCGGGACGGATCGCTGCCCGCCAACCTCCAGGGCGTGTGGAACGACTCCACCACCCCGCCGTGGAGCGGCGACTACCACGTCAACATCAACCTTCAGATGAACTACTGGCCCGCGATGTCGACGAACCTCGCCGAGACGACCGGCCCCTACGATGCCTTCGTCGACGCCCTGCGCGCACCGGGCCGCCGCACCGCGGCGACGATGCACGGGGCCCGCGGCTGGCTGGTGCACAACGAGACCAACCCCTTCGGCTTCACCGGAGTCCACGACTGGGCGACGGCGTTCTGGTTTCCGGAGGCGGCGGCCTGGCTGACACAGCAGCTCTACGACCAGTATCTGTTCTCCGGTGACGAGCGTTATCTGCGCGACGTCGTGTATCCGGTGCTGCGGGAGGCGAGCGAGTTCTGGCTGGACACCCTGCACACCGATCCCCGTGACGGGGCGCTGGTGGTCTCGCCGAGCTACTCGCCGGAGCACGGCGACTTCACCTCGGGCGCGGCGATGTCGCAGCAGATCGTGACGCACCTGTTCACGACCACCCTGGCCGCCGCCGCGCGGCTGGGCGGGGACGAGGAGCTGCGCGCCAGGCTCGACGTGGCGCTCGCCGCGCTGGACCCCGGCATCCGGATCGGCTCGTGGGGCCAGCTGCAGGAATGGCGGCAGGACTGGGACGACCCGGACGACGATCACCGACACGTCTCTCAGCTGTTCGCGCTGTACCCCGGCACGGCGATCAGACCCGGCAGTCCGGCCGCCGAGGCCGCCGGAGTCTCCCTGACCGCCCGCGGTGACGGCGGCACCGGCTGGAGCCGGGCCTGGCGGATCGGTCTCTGGGCGCGGCTGCGCGACGGCGACCGTGCGCACGCCATGCTCGCAGGCCAGCTGCGACACTCGGTGCTGCCGAATCTCTGGGACACCCATCCGCCGTTCCAGATCGACGGGAACCTCGGCGCCACCGCGGGCATCGCCGAGATGCTGGTGCAGAGTCACCTCGGTGTCGTCGACCTGCTGCCCGCGCTGCCCGCGGCGTGGCCTTCGGGCTCGGTGACGGGCCTGCGGGCGCGCGGCGACGTCACGGTGGGCGTCAAGTGGTCGGCGGGCCTGCCGACGAGAGCGGAGCTGCGCGCGGGGCGGGACGGCCCGCTGCGCATCGGCGTCGGTCGGTTCGCGGGCGGCGCGGCCCGCGTCACGGTCACCGATTCGGCGGGTGCCGTGGTGGACGTCGATCGAGCGACGGAGGTTCTGCTGCTGGCCGCGACGGCGGGGGAGACCTACACCGTGACGGGGTGAGGACTCCGTCCTGTTCGGTGCGGACGAGGGGCGGGACGGGCGGTCTCGGCGGGCTGTGACTGACGTCGCCGGGCGCCGCAGAACACGCCCGCCCCGGGCTTCGGCGACGTCGAGGCTGATCGAGGACGCCGACTCCCGCGCCGTCGATCCCGTGGCCCGACGGGGCACGGACCGCCCCGACCGCGCGCGCCGGCCCGGTGACCGAGCCGTCGGCATGGTCGTCGGTCCGGCCGGGGGCCATCGGTGCGACGCGTTCCGCGGGAGACGCTCGCCCGCCGCGGCCGACGCGGGTGAGCCGACGGCAGCCGCCTGAACGCCGCTTCCCGCCCGCCGGGCCGGATCGTGATGACCGCCCGCGCGCACCGGCGGCTTGGGCCGACCGACTCCGCCCGCGGCCTGGCGCCCTCGACCATCGAGGAGGCATCGCCGGACTCAGGCCGCCCTGCCCGTCGGCCCCGTCGACGAACCGGAGGAGGGCCGGCGGCGCTTGACGCGGACGCGCCGAAGCGGACGCGCCGAAGCGGTCGCGCCGGACCGCCGACCCTCGGCCGCCTCAGGCGGTCAGACCGAGCCAGTCCGCGTAGTGCGACAGCTCGGGATGCGACCTCCGATACAGACTGATGAGCACCGACGTGGTCTCCCGCACCATCGGATGCAGCCTGGTCTGCTGCGGTGCGATGTGCTTCGCGTGTTGGAGCGCGTTGAGGCAGCTGTGCCGGTCCCCGAGAATCAGATGGGCCCGTGCGAGGTCGAGGTGGTGGTGTCCCCGTCGGGTCCTGGGCATCGTGCGCGGCGGTGCCCATCCGGTGGCGGCGGTGAGTGCCGCCGCGCCGTCGCCCAGTTCGACGTGGGCGGCGACCTCGTGGGTGGTGATGTTGGCGGGCCCGAACGTGAGTCCATAGTGGACGTGGTCGGTGTTCAGGTCCTTGGCCAGGTCACGGGCGGCGGCCAGGTGCGAGCGCGCCGTGTCCGCGTCGCCCGCCCGTGAGGCGAGGGTGACCGACCGCAGATGCAGGCTGCCGTAGACGGTGATGGCCGCCTCGTCGGGTGCCCTCAGGGTGTCGTCGAGTTCGGCCCGGGCGGTGTCCATCAGGCGAAGCCCGTGGGCGTAGTCGCCCGCCGACTGGAAGCTCTGCACCCGCGCCCAGTGCGCCAGCCCGCCTGCCAGCGGGTCGCTCGCCCGATGGGCGGCCTGGGTGAGGTGGTGTTCCACCGACTCCGCGAGATCGGCGTAGCCGAGTCGGTGCAGCAGGGTGTGCGTGGCGTGATAGACGGTGACCAGCAGCCCGAAGACCTGGGGCACGTCGGTGGTCCCGGCCAGTTGGCTCGCGGCGGTCAGCTCCTCCACCAGCGACGGCAGCCGCGCGGCGAGCGCGCCGTACTGGGCATTGCGCCGCATGCGCGCGATGCACTCGACGTCGGCGGCCAGCTCGGGAAGCGGGCGGGGCGTGATGTCGCCGGGCAGGTCGTAGTGCCGCAGCACCGTGCGTAACGCCTCCACGGCGCGGTGGGTCTGTTCATCCCGACGGTTGTCGGCGTAGGGCTGGCCGGTGAGGCGCTCGACCGGGATCTTCAAGGCTCGGGACACGGCGGTCAACAGGGCGTGTGTCGCGACGCGATCGCCGCATTCGACCTTGCCGAGAAGACTGAGTGAGACGGCGGCCTGCCTGGCAAGCCGGGGTTGGGTGAGGTTGGCGGCCAGTCGTGCGCGACGAATGGCGGCGCCGACATGGGAAGCGTCCTCGACCATGACTACGTCTCTTCTCTTCTGGTCGCGCCCCCGTGACGGGGACTCGTGGAGTGGCGGACCCGTGCGGTTGACTTCACAGGGTAGGCGGTTGTGCATGGACTGTGAATGTTCGCGAGCCCACCAGGATGGACACTCTGAGTGTCCGCACGAGCACTGTGCGTGTCAATCAAGGGGGAGTCCATGACCCGTCTCATCGACCGA
Organism: Actinoalloteichus hoggarensis; assembly: GCF_002234535.1. Classification (NCBI taxonomy): domain Bacteria; kingdom Bacillati; phylum Actinomycetota; class Actinomycetes; order Pseudonocardiales; family Pseudonocardiaceae; genus Actinoalloteichus; species Actinoalloteichus hoggarensis. The sequence continues at coordinate 3,814,159 of NZ_CP022521.1, read as the reverse complement.
GATTCGCTCGTCCAGAGTCGATCCATCGTCGTCCTCGGCGTGCGTGCGCCATGACCTGGGAAGAGCAGCCGACCGCCGAGATCATCGGGCGACGACGGGAACGCTCCGCCGTTCCGGCGGCCGTGAACCCGTCGGGTGGCGCGCACCGCGTCATGACGCGGTTCCCGGCGTCGCCGCGGGCGACTCCGCGCGGCTCCGCTGCGGCCGCCCCCCGGTGCGCTTCGGCGTCCCACCTCGCGAACCGCCCGCCGCCGCGACAGGACCCGCCCGCGCCCGCCCGCACCTCCGTCGCGATCGCCGTGGGAAGCAGTCCGGCGCGAGGTGCGTACATCCCTCCGCCGGGCCGGGCGAGAACGAGGTTCCGGCGCCGCTGAGGCGGCCGAGCCCTCGCCCCCACCGCCGAGCCCGTCGCCGCAGGCCCAGGCCCGACGGCCACTGGAAGCCACCACACCGACGGCAGGCCCGCCGGGACCTTCGCATCCCGTGCCATGGCCGCCACCGGCCGAGGACACTCATCGGAGCGTGCACATGATCACCACCGTCGACAGCTACCGACTCCGCCACCGGCTGGCCGACTCGCTGCGGGCGAGCGGCTATCTCCAGAGCCGTCGCTGGCTGGAGGCGTTTCGCACGGTGCCGCGGGAGGCCTTCGTCGACCGCTTCATCATCAGCAGTCCCACCGGGGAGCAGACCCTCTTCGACCTCGCCGTCGACCGGCCCCTCGCGCTGGAGGCCGTCTATCGCGACACGAACCTGCTGACCCAGCGCGACGCGGGGGGCACGGCGACCAGCTCCTCCACCACGCCCAGCCTGATGGCCCTGATGCTGGAACGACTGGACCTCTGGCAGGGACACTCGGTACTGGAGATCGGCACCGGCACCGGCTACAACACCGCGCTGCTCTGCCATGTCCTGGGAGACCACACGGTGACGAGCATCGACATCGACCCCGGCCTGGTCGTCCGCGCCCGCGACGCGCTCGACGGGCTCGGGCACCACCCGCACCTGATCATCGGCGACGGCACGCAGGGCGTCGTCGAGTACGCGCCGTACGACCGGCTGATCGCGACCTGCGGAGTCGCCAGGGTGCCCGCCTCCTGGCTGCGCCAGGTCGCCCCGGACGGCGTGATCCTGGTCAATCTCGGCTATGCCCTGGCGCGGCTGACCGTCGACGCCGACGGGCGGGCCACCGGCCCGTTCACCGACTACGCGGCCTTCATGCGCCTCCGGCCGCATCCGGCCTATCGGACGCCGACCGGCCGCGAGATCGTCGAGATGGCCACCGAGGAGGGCGCGCGGAGCACCGTCCGCATCGACGGATTCCCCGACTACCTCGGTGCTCGCCCGCTGGAATGCCTGCGGGCGCTGGTGCATCCCGACGTGCACAAGGTGATCCGACACGATGGGGGCGGGGAGGCACACGTGCTCGGCGATCCCGCGACCGGCTCGTGGGCCCGCGCCCGGTTCATCGGCTCGTCCCGTGCCGCCATCGTGCACGGCGGCGTCCGGGACCTCTGGGACGACTACATGCGGATCGCCCAGCTGTGGAACGAGCACGGCAGGCCGGAACCCGCCCGATACGGGCTCACCATCACGCCCGACGGGGTCCACACGCTGTGGCTGGACTGCCCGGAGCACCCGGTGCTCGTCCTGGATTGAACCGCGTGGGGAGCGGGCGTCCGTAGCGGACGGATGCCGCTCGGGGACGGACGTCTCGCCTCGGTCGCGCCGATCCGCCGCGGCACGCGACGTCGTCTCCCGGCTCTTCGAGGGGCAGGGCCGGGGCGTGTGCCGCGGCGTGCGGACGACGCGACGTCGGGGCGAACCCGACCGCGGGGGTCGGGCGTCCTTGGTCGGGCGTCGCGGATCGTGTGGAGAGGATCCCGCGGAGAGCGTGCGACGTCGCGTCCTGCCCGTCGAGAGTCGCGGAACCGGGTTCCGCCGCGCCGGGCGTCTGCGTGCCGGGCCGCCGGGGCCGGTGTCGAGGCGGACGGCCGTCAGGGCTCGACGAAGGTCAGCACACGCAGCATGTCCTGCTCGGTCAGCCCGGCGGGACGCGGTTCCAGACATGCCGTCAGCGCCGCGTGCACGGCCTCGACGTCGATGCCGAAGCCGATCAGCACCAGCCGCGTGGCGCGATCCTCGCCCGCCGCCCACCGAGAACGTCGGAAGCGCAGGAACGCGCCCACGGTATGCAGACTGAACTTCTGCCGGTGCCCGGCGACACCGAAGTAGACGAAGCCCTTCGTCCGGTACAGCCCCGGTGGCCGATCGTCCAGAAAGGCCATCAGCCGACGGGGATGCAGCGGCGTCACGGAACTGAAGGAGACCGTCTGATAGCCGTGGTGCAGGTGCGACTCGTCGACGCAGCCGTCCTCCTGGTGGTCTCGCCGCGCCTGCTCACTCGTCCGCGCGGACCCTTCGGCGCCTCCTGGGGCGAGCTGGTCGAAGGAGAGCTGGCCGAAGCGCTCCTCGGGGCGCGGGCGCTCCGGCGGCTCGAAGAGGAGTTCGGGGTCGATCCGACCGTGGGAGGTCGTGACCACGGGCGTGCCGCCGCCCAGTGCCCGCACCGACGCGAGCAGGGCGGCCCGTCCCTCGGCGGGCAGGCGGTCGGACTTGTTGACGACGACGAGGTCGGCCAGGGACAGCCGGGTGCCCAGATCGGGATGACGGGATCGCGTGCTCTCGAACTCGGCGGCGTCGACCACCTCGACGAGCCCGCCGTACTCGACCCGCGGGTTCTCGCTCGCCAACACCAGCCGGATCATGTCGCGTGGCTCGGCCAGGCCGCTCGCCTCGATGACGATGACGTCGATCCCGGCGGCCGGGCGGGCCAGCCGGTCGAGCAGCTCGTCCACCGTGCTGGTGTCCACGGCACAGCAGAGGCAGCCGTTGCCGAGCGAGACCATCGAGTCGACCTGACCCGCCACCGTCATCGCGTCGATCTCGATACTGCCGAAGTCGTTGACCAGGACACCGATCCGTACCCCGGCGCGGTTGGTCAACAGGTGATTGAGCAGCGTCGTCTTCCCCGCACCGAGGAACCCCGCGACGATGACGACGGGAATCCGTCTCCTTGACCGGCCTGCCACCACGCGCACCTCTCCTCCCGCCCCGCGCACCCCGCGAGGCGTCGACGCCCAGCAGATCATCGCGCCCGGCACGCCCCGTGCTCGGGGCGGGGCGCGCGCTCCGCCACCGGTTCGGGGGATCACCCGACAGCATCACCCGGCACGCGGGTTCCGGCGTCGCGGCCGCCCCTGACGGCCGCCGACCACCACCGTGCTTCGCCCACACCGGCCGATCCGGCTCCCGCGTGACTGCCGTGCGACGAGAACCCGTGGATGATGAAGGGCGACGGTCCACCTTCTCCCTCGTCGGCGGCGGAGCGGCCGGTCGGCGCCGATCCGCCGCCCGCGGCGGAGGACGGGTGCGCGGTACCGGGACACGATCGGGTGCCCATCGCACCGGAAGACCGCTTCGGGCCCAGGCTCGACGGGGGTCGGCGACGCGAGCGGGAAGGATGTCGATGTCTCAGGTCACGGGAACGCGCCGCGGTCATCACGAGGAGCAGGGGAGCGACGCCGAGGCGTGGCCGACCCCGGCTCCTCGGATCGCGGCGGCCGCCACGGCCCTGCCGGAGCACGTCTACCGCCAGGAGGAGATCCTGGCGGCCTTCGTCGACGAGTTCCTGCCGGTCGGAAGTCCGCGACGTCGGGCGGCGGAGCGGATCTCGGCGAACTCGGGAGTGGACACGCGGCACTTCGCGGTCCCGATCGATCGGCTTCGGTCGCTCGAGAGCTTCACCGAGGCCAACCAGGCCTACCTGGCGGCGGCACTCGACCTCGGCGAGCGCGCCGTGCGCCGTGCGCTGGCCGAGGCGGGGGTGCGGCCCGACGAGGTCGACCTGGTGGTGTCCACGACGGTGACCGGCCTCGCCGTTCCCTCGCTGGAGGCCCGCCTGGCCGGGCGACTCGGGTTCCGGGAGGACGTGAGACGAGTTCCGCTCTTCGGCCTGGGCTGCGTCGCGGGCGCGGCGGGCATCGCGCGGGTGGCCGACTACCTGCGAGCGTGGCCGGACCAGGTGGCGGTGCTGTTGTCCGTGGAGCTGTGCTCGTTGACCCTCCAACGCGACGACGTCTCCGTCGCCAACGTCGTCGGCAGCAGCCTCTTCGGCGACGGCGCGGCCGCCGTCGTGCTGCTCGGCGGCCGTCGCCGGACGACAGGCGGGTCGGCGCGGCTCCCCGCGGCGGGGCAGGCGGCGGAATCCCCCGCGGCCGGCCGTTCCGCTCGGGGATCGGCCACGGCGGCCGGGCCCGACGGCGGCCCGGAGATCCGGCTCACGGACGAGAGACAGGCGCTTCCCGCGATCACGGCCACGCGCAGCAGGCTCTACCCCGACACCGAGGACGTCATGGGTTGGGACATCGGCACCGGGGGCTTCCGGCTCGTGCTCTCCGCCGACGTCCCGACCATCGCCCGCGACTTCCTCAGCAAGGACGTCTTCGGCTTCCTCGCCGATCACGGGCTCACGGTCGAGGACGTCGGCACGTGGATCTGCCATCCTGGCGGACCGAAGGTCATCGACGCCGTCACCGAGTCGCTCGGACTGCCCGAGACCGCGCTGGCGCACACCCGCGCGTCGCTGGCGGACCTCGGCAACCTCTCCTCGGCGTCCGTCCTCGACGTGTTGCGTCGCAACCTCGCCGAACCGCTCCCGCCCGGGGGCACCCCTGGCCTGCTGCTCGCGATGGGCCCAGGCTTCTGCGCGGAGCTGGTCCTGCTCCGCTGGTGAGCGGAGTTCCCGACGTGATCGGGCTGCGGACGGCCTGGGTCGCGCCGATCGCGGGGCCCGGCGGCGGGGCCCGGCACGGTCGCCGACGCACGGCAGGGTGAGGGGCGGCGGCTCGGGCGCACTTCGTGACCTTGCAGGAGTGAGGTGGTCACGGTCGGATGTCCGCCGGTCGTCTCGTTCCCGATGCGGACGGATCGTCTCCGGGTGCGCGGGTGCTATGCCGGCGAGAGCGACGGCCGGGTCCGCGGGGCGGCCCGGAGTGCGCGGGGCTTGCCGGCGTCGATCTGTGCACGGCGTCCTGGCTCGGGCTGTCCCCGCAGGTGCCGGGAATCACCCTCGTCTCGTCGGCTTCATGTCGAGCGGCCTCCACCCCAGAGCGCGCCGGGCCTATGCGCCACCGATGGGCGGGGGTGAGGCGAACCTGGGTCGAGTCACCGCCCCGCACGGGGACCACCTCGATCGGGACCGCGTTGACGCCGCGAGGAACGGTTCGACCCTGCGGGTGCGGGGCTTACGCCGCGCGGCTGTCCCACGCGTAGCCCGGCAGCGGATCACCCCCGCGCGTGCGGTCCTGCGGGCCCGCGGCCCCGTCGGCCACGTCGCCTAGCAGGCCGCCGGACACCCCCGTATTGCGCGGGGCCCACGCGAGATCGCGCACGTCGAGCGCGACCTCGACCCGATCCCCCGCACATGCTGCACCTGCGGGGCCTGCCCTTGGTGACCTGCGGTGCGGCTCGGGCGTCATTCGTCTGTGACGCGTCATCCCGGGTGGGCTCCGCGATGGACCGATGGTCGGGTGTCGACGCGCCCCCCTTCCGCCTCGATGGTCGATCAACCTCCGTTCACGCCAGCGCGTTGACGACCGCGCCGAAGACCACGGGCAGGCGCGTGGCGGCGGGGACGATCCTGCTCGCGGTGAGGGGATTCCGCCGCGCCGCCACCAGACACTCCGTCAGCAGTCGGTGCCGTCGGGTCGCCCGCGACCAGGATCGTTCGTAGTCCTGCGGCCTGCCTCGGCGAAGGCTGTCGACCAGGGCCGCCGCCCCCGCCAGCGCGAGAGCGATGCCCTCGCCGGTCAGCGCGTCCACATAGCCTGCCGCGTCTCCGACGAACAGCACACGGCCGCCGGCGGCGACTCGTCGTCGCATCCGCTGCCGCAGCGGCCCCGCACCGCGGACGGCCGTCACGGCCAGCTGCGAGGGGAACCGCTCCGCCAGCGCGGGATACCCGCCCAACTGCTCGTCGAACGACGCTCGGCGGCTGGTCAGCAGGGCGACACCGGTCAGGTCGGGGCCCAGCGGAGTCAGATAGGCCTCGCCGAACGTTCCATAGTGCACTTCCACGGCCGGCGAGCCTGGAGCGACGGCGAAGTGTCTGCGCAGGCCGTACCGGGCCGGCCTCGGATCCTCGATTCGGAGACCGAAGGCGCGGGCCGTCGGCGAGTGCAGCCCGTCGGCGGCCGCCAGCCAGCGGCCGCGCAGATCCGGGCCGAGCACGGTCACCCCCGTCGCGTCCGCCCGCACCTCGTCGACTCGGGCGGACACGATGGGCACGCCCGCGGCCAGCACCGCCTCGTGCAGCGCCGCATGGAGCACGGTCCGGCGCACCCCGCGGCCGGGACCGGCGCGGAAGGCCGCCCGCACCCGATGGGCACCCTGGACGTAGTGCACGCCCTCGATCGGCAGTCCGGGCACCGCCACGTCGAGCGCGGTCAACGCCCGCACCGCGCCGGGCATCAACCCCTCGCCGCAGGCCTTGTCCGCCGGTGCGGCACGCGGCTCCAGCACCACCGGCCGCAGCCCGGCCCGGACGGCGTACAGGGCGGTGGCCAGCCCGGCGGGTCCGCCGCCCGCGATCAGCAGGTCGTGATCGAGCCTCATACGGTCGCGAGCTGTGTCAGAGCCTTGTCCTCGCAGCGGATGCGGACCGTGAGCAGCGCCGCGTTGGCCAGGGTGAACACCACCGCCGTCAGCCAGGCCGAATGCACCAACGGCAGCGCGACGATCTCCACCACCACCGCCACGTAGTTGGGGTGTCGGAGAAGGCGGTACGGGCCGCCGCGGACCGGTTCCGCGCCCGGCACCACCAGGACGCGGGTGTTCCAGGCGTCGCCGAGTGAGACGATGCACCACCAGCGCAAGGCCTGGGCCAGCACCACCAGCACGACCATCGGGATGCCGAGCGCGGGGATGAAGGGCCGGTCCAGCAGCGCGGCCTCGGCGAGGCAGGCGACGAGCAGCCCGGTGTGCAGCGCGACCATCACCGGGTAGTGGCCTCGGCCGGACTCCACCGCGCCGCGGGCCAGGCTGCGTCGGCCGTTGCGCCGCGCCACGACGAGTTCGGCGAGTCGCTCGAGCGCGACGGCCAGGACGAGGAGGGTGTAGAACAGCATGGGGACTACCCGTCGTCGAAGGTCGGGACCGGTCTCGTGCGGATCTTCCCGTCGACGATAACCGGCATCGTCCCGCCCCCGCCTCCCGTCGCCACGCCGATCCGCCGGCCGAGGCGCCGGATCGTCCCGACCGGCATCCGTCCAATGCGATCGTCCGGCGGGTGCGTGCCCGCCCCTGCCGGATCAGGTCGCTCGGACCGCATGACGAGGCACCGCGGGTGGGCGAGTCCCAGCGGCTCCGACAGCGGTCGGTAGACGCCGATCACCGACCGGGAGGCGACCGACAGCGCGAAGCAGACCTGCCGGCCCGACGCGAGAGGGTCGTCCCCGAGGTCGTGGCAGGCCCGCTCGGCGGGACGATCGGTGCTGATGGTGATTCTGATCGCGGCACCCGCGACGTCGATGGGGACGGCGGCGACGGCCTCGGCGAGCGGTTGGGCGATGGCTCTGCCGTGGGCGGCGAGCCGCGGACGTGGCGGCGAGGCGGCCGCCGAGATGACGCTCACCCCGATCCGCCGTCTCCGAGGCGGCCGACACGGTCGTTGCCGGCCACCACCTCGGACTGTGTGCGGCCTGTCACCCGGGCGGCGGTGCCTGCCGCCTCCTTCCGGTGCACCCGGTGCGGCTCGTGGCCGACGCGCCTGTGCGGCCGTGATCGGCTTCAGCGTTCGGGTGTTCTCGGCGCGTCCGGCGGAATCGACTCCGGCCCGTCGCGCGGACTCGCGGCCCTGCGGCGGCCCTGCGATGGAGCTCGTCGCCGTGGACGGTGTGTCGACCTGCCGTAGGACAGACCGAGTCGCAGCAGACGCATCGTGACGCCCGCGTCGGCTTCAAGCGCGAGATCGGATCGGTGCCGCGCCGTCCGGTCGATCAGAACGGCCGGCGTCGACGGGCGGCGAAGCAGACAGGGTGTCGGCGTGGCGATCGGGCGGATGACGGCGTTTCGCGTGTATCACTGGGCTGGTGGACCTGGAGCGTCGATCAGCCCCGTCGGTGTCCCCGACCGCCCGCCTGAGCGCGCTGCTGGGCAGCGCCCATCCCGAGCCCGCCGTGGCGGTCACCCTGTTCACCACCGTGCTCGCCGCGGCGATCGGCCGTGGCGTGGGCGGCTCGGTGCTGGTCGCCGCCACGGTGCTGGCCGGACAGCTGTCGATCGGCTGGTCCAACGACGCGTGGGATGCCCGCCGCGATCTCGCCACCGGCCGCCGAGACAAGCCCGTGGCCGCGGGCCTGCTGTCGCCGCGCTCCGTCGGTGTCGCCGCGGTGATCGCGGTGCTGGTGTGCATCCCGCTGTCGCTGGCCAACGGGCTGATCGCCGGTTCGGTGCACCTGTTCGGCATGGTGGCGGCCGGCTGGGCCTACAACGTCGGCCTCAAACGCACGGTGCTCTCCCCGCTCGCCTACGCGGTGGGCTTCGGCAGTCTGCCCGCGTTCGTGACACTCGGCCTGCCGGGCGCTCCCTGGCCCGCCTGGTGGGCGGTGGTCGCCGCCGCACTGCTGGGGATGGGCGCACACCTGGTCAACGCGCTGCCGGACATCGAGGGCGACCTGGTGACGGGGGTCCGCGGCTTCCCGCAGCGCATCGGTCGGACCGCCTGCCGGACGCTGACGCCGCTGGTGATGCTCGCCGCCGTGGGCGTGCTGCTGGTGGGGACCCCGGGACGGATCGGACTGCCGAGTCTGCTCATCGCGGCGGTGGCGGCGGCGGTGGCGATCGCGGGGACGGCGATCCCCGCCGCCCCGGACAGCCGCCGACCCTTCCGCGCCGCCGTGTTGACGGCAGCCCTGGCGATCGTGTTGTTCCTGTTCAACGGCTCCGCCGTCGTGTGACGACCCGGGTGCCGGGCGGCGCGGGGACGGATGGCGCGGGGACGGGCGGAGAGTGGGAATCAGCGGCGATTCCGCGTCGTCGTGGTGACGGCCGCGTTGGTGAACGTGTTGTTCCTGTTCGACGGCTCCACCGTCGTGTGACGACCCGCAGGTGTCCAGACGGCGCGGTGTCACGCGGCGAGGGGGACGGCGGCTCCGCGTCGTGTCCGGCCTGTCGGCCCGGCCGGAGCAGTTCGGCGCGGATGCCGCCGCCGAACCGACCAGGCGTTCGGTCCCCGCCCGCGGACGACCCGGCCGGGCGATGCGCCCCGGCCGATGCGACGTCCCCGACCTCCTGTCCGCCTTCGCCGGCGAACCCCACGCGGGAACACGGCTGTCCTCGTGACGGCGAAGACCGCCGGGCCGGGACTGCCGTGCGCTCGCCGCCGTCCGATGACCGCGCGTTCCCGGCCGCGGACCTCCGGCCCACCGCCGAGTCGGTTCGACGCCGTCTCGCCGAGCGGGCTGACGGGGTGTACGGGCCGTCGCGGTCCCGCCGCTCGTACGACGGCGGCGCCTCGGGTGGCCGGTGCGCAGTCACTCGTGGCACCACCTTCGCGCGCCCGGCCGCGGGTGCGGCGCCGAGGTGCGATGATGCGCTCTGCTCCCGCGGAGACCGGCTTCCGGGGCCGTGACGTCGATCCGCCTCGGCGAGTCGCCGCGACGTCGCCCCGAGGTCGGGCGACGTGCGGCTCCCCGCGCCGACAGCCCCGCACGGGGAGGCGGGAGGCCGTGCAGGCCGCTAGGCCTGCCCCGCGGCTCACCGCCCGGAGCCGGCCGGGCGCCGGACGGCCGCACCACCGCCCGGCCGCCGCGCGACGTCGATCGCCGAACGCGTCATTCGGCCGCGCGGCGACGGCGGGCGATGATCCCGGCGCCGATGCCCAGCACCCAGATCGCGGCGAAGGCGATGATCGTCGCCCACGGCACGCCGCCGGTCTCCGCGGCCTCCTGGGCGGTCTGCTCGGTGCCTTCCGCCGCGCCGGCGGGGTCTCGGCCGCTCGCTCCCTCGGCGGCGGGCGTGCTCTCGGCCCCCGACGGTCCTTCCCCGTCCGTGTCCTCGGGACCGCCCGAATCCGGCGCACCCCGGCCGGACTCGACGTCCGTCGGGGCCGGCCGGCCGTCGGGGGGCGGCGCAGGCTGACGCGGCTGGTCGGCCGCGCCGCCGGGCGCAGGATCTCCCGGCGCGGCGGGCGGCGCGGGATCACCGGGATTCGGCGCGCCGTCATCCCCGCCCGCGGCGAACCGAGCCCTGGCCGCCGCCGCCGTCATCCCCGGTGGCTCGCCCGCACCGAAGGACCAGCCCTCCACCCGATCGGCCGTCGGATAGGACGCCAACGCGCCGCGCGTGCTGTACGACCAGCCGCTGCCGCCCTCGTCGATCCAGTACGACCAGTAGGCGTTCCCGGAGGGCGTGTCGTCACACGGCTCCTGTTCTGGCCCCGGCCGATCGTCGATACGGCAGATGAACCCGGCGCCGTCGTGCGCGGTCCCCGCGAGCCGGAAGCCGGCCTCCTGCAGCGCCGCGTAACCCGTGTCCGGGGTGCCGGGGACGCAGCGGGACACGGTGCCGCCGAGGGCCCCGAAGTCGACGACCACCACGACGCCGGTCTCGGTCGTGCAGGTCTGCGCGGCGCCCGGGGCGGGGGTCGGAGCGATCAGCATGGCCGCGGCGAGCAGCCCCGCCGTGACGAGACGGGCGAGGCTCATCACACCGCACCGCCCCGTCGTCGAGGCCTGCTGATCAGCAGGTAACTGATCGTGGCCAGCAGCAACGCCACCACCGCCGAGGACGTCAGGCCCGCCGGACTGCGTAGGAAGTCGCTCACCGAGGACGCGAGCGAGGTTTCCGGCGCGGCGCCCTGTCCGGTCGGCTCGCCACCGGGCGACGGCGCCTGCGCGACGGCGGGCGGCGGCTCGGGCCGAGGTGTCTGAGCGACCGCGCTCGGTGGTTCGGCCCCCGAACCCGGCGCCCCACCGAGTCCTGGCGCCCCCGCGTCTCCGGCTGCTCCCGGATAGCCGGGATGTCCCGGCTCACCCGGCAGGCCCGGCTGCCCGGGAAGGCCCGGCTGTCCCGGCGCGCCGGGTTGTCCCGGCTGCCCGGGTGCACCGGGGGGGCCGGTCGGACCTGGTTCACCAGGCGGATTCGTCGTCGGCGGGACCGTCGGCGAGTCGGGCGGTTCGGCGGGCGGGGTCGCCGACAGACCCAGCAGCGCCTGTGCCGTCGCCCGCCGCAGCCGGTCTTGATTGCCCGCGCGGCTCCAGTACAGCGGCCCGTCGACCTGGGCGTCCAGATAGTCGCGTGCCGAATAGGAGACGGCGCCGATCATGGCGCCCGGATCGACGCCGTTGCCCAGCTGGATCGACGTCAACCAGCCGCCCGCGCGTCCAGCGGGTCCGGCCTGATTCGCGACGGTGAGCGCGAGGGCGGCGAGCCCGGTGCTGTTGGCGTTGAGCGTCGAGGCGATCAACTCCGGTGACGACGAGTCGAAGCCGAAGGCGCCGTCGGGATGCTGACGGTCGAGCAGCCAGCGCACACCCCGGTCCAGCGCGCCGGGACTGCCGCCGACCTCGGCGAGCGCCCAGACCGCCATCGCGGTGTTGTCGACGCTGACGAGCTTGTCGTCGGCCTCGGAGCAGCGGGAGCCGACGTCCTCCGGTGGGGGGTTCGGACGGAAGCCGCCGCTCGGACACTGCTGGCGGAGGAGGTAGTCCACGGCGGCGCGCTGGTCGACGGGCGTCCCGGTGCGCGCGGCGTACTCGTCCACGGCGATCAGCGCCAACGCCTGGGAGAACGTGTTCGACAGATCTCGGCGGGGATCGTAGTCACCCGCGTTCAGGTTGCGGTAACGGCCGTCGACGTCGAGCGTCGATTCCAGCCGGTCCACCAGATCGATCCGGTCCCCATTGGAGTCGACGCCCCAGTTCGTCGGATCGACCCCGGCACGCAGGGCCACCAGCAGGCGTTTCGCGATGACGCCGGAGTTGGCCAGATTGCCGTTGTAGTACATGTCGCGCAGTGCGCGGACGCCGAGATCGAAGGTGGTTCCCGTTCGACCTGCCGCATACAGCCCCAACAGGGCGTCGGCCTGCAGACCAGGGTCCGGGGTCCCCGGCATGGCGCTGGGATAGACGTAGTCGAGCCGGACGAGCTCCCGTTCCAGGAACTCCGCCGCCGTACCGGCCTCGGCCGACCCGACGTCGAACGCCGGGTCGGCCGAGGCAGCAGAGGGGACGACCGTTGAGACGAGGAGCAGCGCTCCCGCCGTCAGGCCGAGAAGGGACCTGAACATCAGGGAGTCGACGTCCAGTTCGGGTCGAGCGCCTCCTCGAGCGTCAGGCTCATCTCGTTCGGGTCGGCCGCGGTGCCCGCACCGAAGGAGAAGCCGAGGACGTCGCCCTGCGGCGGGTCGTAGGTGTCGACGCCCTCATCGGCGTAACCCCACGCATCGGCGGTCGCGTTCGGCACCCAGAACGCCCAGTACGGCGCGTTGGGCAGGAAGCCGTCGCACGCATCGTCGGCGAGCGAGGGGAGACCGTCGATCCGGCACAGGTACTGGTAGGGACCCGCCTCGCCCTGGCCGATGCCGTGCTCGGGGGCGAGACCCAGCCCGGCCAGCGCGGCGAAGGCCGTCGCCGGGTCGCTCTCGGTGCAGTGCCGGACGACGTCGCCGCCCGCGTGACCGGTGAAGTCGACGACGACCGTGACACCGGTCGGGCCCGTGCAGGGACCCTCGGCGAAGACGACGGCGGCCGAGTCGGCGGCGGAGGTCTCGGCCGGGACGGCCGCGGCGGCGGTGCCGCCGAAGAGAAGAAGCGAACCTGCGAAGAGACCGGCTAAGAGACGACGTCGGACGGAGCGGCTCGAGGACATGTCCTGGAGTTCCCTTCGGTTCGGGCACACCGCAGCCCGGACCCGCCTTAGGGGCACCGAAGCTCCGGTCTGCACACCGCGACAGAGGAGCTGAACAGAACCGTTGACGGGCATTCCGACTCACACCCGAGGACTCGGATGCTCACGGCTGCGGGACAGTGCCGGACTCCCACCGGCTTCCCCCGTCGAACGGCGTCGTGCATTCGTCCCCTGTGGAGGGACGACGTCTCGACGGTAGCCCATCGGACGACGCGGAGGAAGACATCGTCTTCACCGCGGGCTCACACCGACGTCGAAAGCACACCGTGCACCGGCTGGGGGACCGAGCGGAGACGGACGGCCCCCAGGGGAGCACCGCGGCCGCCCCGGTCGTACGGAGCTTCGCCCGACGCGGTACAGGCGCGCGTGGTGACGTCCTGGATGGTGGTGAGACCCCGCGGACCCGGGACGACGCGCCGCCCCGAGAGAGCGGCGCCTCCGGCGCGGCGCGCGAATCGCACGATCGGCGCAGCCGGCCGAGCGCGTCGGCTCTCCCGCCTACCCGTCGGCAGGGCGACGCCTCCGTCGGACGCGCTGTGGTGGAGGCGCTGTGGTGGCGGCGACGTACTGACCGGACGCCGCCGTGACCCCGGAAGGCGTTCGACCTCCGCCGCCGCCGGATCGCGACACGAGCGTCGACGCTCGCCGGCGGGACAGGCCCCGGTCGGTCGATATCGGAATCGGATCGCGTCGCGGTCCCGTCCGACGCGCCGACAGCGGCGTGGTTGCGTGGTCTCGCGGCCTCCGCCCTGTCGGATCGCTGTCGCGGCCCGCCTGCCGCGGTGTCGTCAGGCCGACCATCGACGTGGGTCCGGTGTGTCGATCCTCGGCAGCCGGAGGTTCAGACCGGTGCTCACGGGGTGAGGGAGATGGCCATACCGGGACACACGGCCGCCGCCTCCCGCACAGGTCCGTGCTGCTCTTCGGCAGGCTCGGCGTCGAGCAGCACGACGATGCCGTCCTCTTCGCGTTGATCGAACACCTCGGGTGCGAGCAGTACGCACTGGCCCGCACCACAGCACTTCTCGGTGTCCACGTCCACATGCATCGGCAATCCCTTCGGATCGGAGTCGACCTGCGCAGGCCGACCGAGGCGGAGACCGTACTGAGCGACCCGGCCCGCTGCCGAGCGACAAGGCCCCCGTTGAGCGATCAAGTCGCCGTTGAGCAGCAAGGGCGCCAGGCCGGCTCGGGAGCGGCACAGGCTGCCGCACCCCCACTCGGAGCCGCATTCGGCCCCGCGCCGACGCCCTGCGCCGACGCCCCGCGGTGATCGGAGACCGTGTCCGCCGCGCGGGATCGAGAAGTCGTGCCGCCGCACGGGCGCTCGCCCACGGGCGGTCTCCGACTCCCCCGTGCCGCTGCCCGCCGACGACGCCGGTCGGCCACGGACCTGAGGCGAACCTCCGCCCATCAGAGGCGTCCGCGGATCGCGTTCCGCGGCCAGCGGGCCGTCACCACCGCACGGGCAGCCGTTCGAGCCCGCCCACGAGCAGCCCCTTACGCAACGGCAGCTCCTCGACGGGGACGGCGAGATCCAGACCGGGCAGCCTCCGCACCAGCACACTCAGCACGGCCTGGAGTTCGGTACGGGCCAACGCCTGCCCGAGGCAGGAGTGCGGACCCACCCCGAAGGCGAGGTGCGGATTGGGTGCACGACGAAGGTCCATGTCGTCGGCATCGACGAAGACCTGCTCGTCGCGATTCGCCGACGCGAGGCTGGTGACGATCGTCGTCCCCCGCGGCATCGTCCGGCCGCCGACCTCGATCTCCTCGGTGAGATAGCGGGGCAGGCCGAAGCCGGCGTTGGCGTCGAACCGCAGCGCCTCCTCGGCGGCTGTACGCACCAACGACGGATCCTCGACCACCGCCGTCCACCGGCTCCGTTCGCTGAGCAGCAGCACCACCATCTTCGAGATCATGTTCGCCGTGGTCTCATGCCCCGCCACCAGCAGACCCTGCCCGGTGAGCATGAGCAGCTCCTCGGGAAGCCTGCCGTCGGCGGCGTCCGTGACGGCGATCAGCTCGCTGAGCAGATCGTCGCCGGGCTCGGCCCGCCGAGTCGCGATGTGGGCCGCGAAGTACTCGCCGAACTCCTGCTGAGCGCTGTCGATCTCCGTCTGCTCGTACCGATCGAGGCTGAGCATGGTGTCGGACCAGTAGGAGAAGCGGTCGCGGTCGGAATCCGGCACGCCCAGCAGATCGCAGATCACCCAGACCGGTAACGGGAAGGCGAACGAGGCGACCAGATCGGCGGGCGCCCCCCGTGCGCACATCTCGTCGAGCAGCCGAGCCGCCATCGCCTCGATGGCGGGCCGCATCTGAGACATCCGCTTGGCGGTGAACGCCTTGCCGACCAGCCTGCGCCACTGCTGGTGCGCGTCCGTCGAGGCGTCGATCGCGCTGGCGGACCCGAAGATGCCACCGGATTCGTTGGCCGTGACGCGCGCGGCGTCGTCCGCGCTGAGCGAGCGGGTGAAACGAGGGTCGCCGAGCACCTGTCTCACGTCCTCGTAGCGGGTGAGCAGCAGCGCCTCGTCACCGCTGGCCAGTCGGATCGCGGCGACCGGACACTCCTGGCGTAGGCGTGCCCACTCCGGCGGCGGCTCGTCGGCCGTCGGCAGGGCGAAGGGGTAGTCGAGCGGCTGTCGGTCCGCAGTGGTCACTGGTGGTCCTCCTTGGACGGCGGCGCGGGCGAGGGGCTCGCCAGGTCTGCACTTCGGCTGTTGATCGATCGGGATGGGCGGGTGACGGCGGCCCTCGAACGCGGCCCGGTTCCGGGGAGCAGACCGCTCGGCTTCGCGGGCGGCCCGGGCCGAGCGGGCCGGACGAGCAGTCGGTGCGGTGGTCGGGACGGCTGATCGCGTTCGGTGACTCGGCGATTCGGTCTCGGGCATGGACGGCGTTCGGCGTCGGGCGACCGGAGGACGGGTCCGTGTGATGGAGCTGGACCGCGCCGTGTGATCGGAGACAGGCGTGGGAACCGAACGCGTGGCGAGAGGCAGCCGACACGATGAACACGGCGACCGCGGCGGGCATGACTGGTGTGGCGAATACGGCGAGTACGGCGAATACGCCGAGTACGGCGAGCGGGTGATCGACCATGACGCGACTATCGAACAGATGTTCTATTCAGGCAAGATATCGATCGAGTGGAACGGCGGTGACGGGCGAGTCTTCTCCCCGTCGGAGCCGGTGGTCGTCGGCGCCGAACCGTGATCACGACAGTGTGTCGACGCCCCGAAACTAGCACGTGCTAGTACCGGCGAGCAGCTAAGATTGCCCGATTGGAGCAGTCGGGGGTGCGGTGGCGAACGAGGTGCACACCGGGATGAGGGCGGGACGACGGATCACGGCGACCGACGTGGCCGCCGAGGCGGGCGTGTCCAGGGCGACGGTCGGCTTCGTGCTCAACCGGACGTCCTCACAGTCGATCTCCTCGGCCACCGCGCAGCGAGTCCTGGCCGCGGCGGAGCGACTCGGCTACCAGCCGCACGGCGGTGCCCGCGCGCTGCGCAGCGGTCACAGTCGGATCGTCCTGCTCGTGCTGCCGGATCTGCCGGTGGGTCACGCGCTGCGTGAACTCCTCGAAGCCGCCACCGTGCAGCTGGCCGAGGCCGGTTATCAACTGGTCGTGCACCACCACGTCGTGGAGACGGCCGTGCCGCTGTGGTCGGTGCTGCTGCCCGAGGTGGTGTTGGGCTTCGAGCCGTTCTCGGCGGCCGACGTGCTGTCGATGCGACGTGCCGGGGTGGAACACGTCCTGCCCGCGGAGGGCGACCGCCCGGTGGCGGCCTTCTGGCCTGCCGCACAGGGCGTCGCACTTCAGATCGGCCACCTGGCGGAGTCGGGGCATCGGCGGATCGGCTGCGTGCTCCCGGCCGAGCCTCGGCTCGCCGCACGGGCGGCCCTACGGGCCGAGGTCCTGCGGCAGGCCTGTGCGGCCCACGGGCTGGGCGCGCCGAGGACGGCGCTGATCGCTCCCGACGTCGCGGGTGCCGCGGCCATCGTGCGGGACTGGGTCGACGGAGAGGGAGTGACGGCGATCTGCGGCTATGACGACGAACTCGCCGCCGCCGTGGTGTCCGCCGCGTTGCGGGGCGGCCTTCGGGTCCCCGCGGATCTGTCGGTACTCGGCTTCGACGACACCCCCGTCGCACGCCTGTTGGTGCCGTCGTTGTCCACGGTCGCGATCGACAATCGCGCGCTCGGCCGGTACGTCGCCGAGATCGCCCTCGGCGCGCTCCGCGGCAGACGTGCCGACTCGGTCCCGCTGCCCGATGCGGTGCGTCTCACGGTGCGCGAGTCCAGCGGACCGCCCGTGCCCGGCCGCCGCATCTTCTGAGTCGTCGCGGTCCCCCGCCCGCCTGCCGCCGCCATGCTCCCGGCAGCGGCCGAAGACGATCATGACAAGTGTGTTGTCCGTGCCGATGGCGGCGGGGCGGCGCTCCGGCCGCCTGTGGAGCTTCGGCGGCGGCCGAGAGGTACGTGCCGGGTTCGCGGCGGACCTGACAAGCCGGTCGCCGCGTCCAGCGACGGTGTCTCGGGACACGGACCACCGCCGGTGCGCGGGCGGGCCGCAGGCGGGCGGGGACTCGGCATCCCGTCGAACACCGGATGATCGTCGTCGACCGGCCTGACGTCTGGAGATCAGCCGGTGCGCGGGAATCAGCCGGTGCCGCGAGACCAGCCGGTTCCCGGGAGTCGGTCGGGGCCGTGGAATCGACCGAGAGACCGAAGGAGAACGGTCGACGCGCAGCGTGTTCGGATCGCGCGGGACGCCGTGGACGGACGCGACGGGGGCCATGCCGCCTGTCACGGCCACCGCCGCGCCTCCGGCGACCATGGCGACGGGGATGGGCGCGGCGGTGTCGGGGATCACGCCGTCGGCAGGCCCCGGCGGCCGGAGATCTCGCTCTCTCGGGCGTATCAGTCCGGCGGCGACACGGACCCGCTTCCACACCCGCGCCGTGATCGGCCGCCGCCGTCACATCGCCGCCGCCGCGTCGTCGCCCCCACCGAGTACCTTCGCCGCATGGCGACGATGGTGACGTTTCACGCTCATCCCGACGACGAATGCATCGGCTGCGGGGGAGTGATGCGCAAGGCGTTCGAGGAGGGGCATCGGGTGGTCCTGGTGGTTGCCACTCGCGGCGAGCACGGCGAGGTGCCCGCGGACTTCCTGGCGGAAGGCGAGGAACTGTGGCAGCGACGGGTCGCCGAGACGGAGGCCGCCGCCGAGATCCTCGGCGTGGCACGGACGGAGTTCCTCGGTTACGTCGATTCCGGGATGATGGGCGAGCCCACCAACGACGCGCCGGGCTCCTTCTGGACGGCCTCGGTGGAGGAGGCGGCCGAGAAGCTCGCCGCGATCCTCCGCGAGGAGAACGCGGACGTGCTGACGTGTTACGACGACAACGGCGGCTACGGTCACCCCGATCACATCCAGGTGCACCGGGTGGGGATGCGCGCTGCGGAGCTCGCGGGGACGCCGCGCGTGTACCAGAACACGATGAACCGCGATCACCTTCGGGAGGGTATGGCGGCCTTCGCCGCACAGGCCGAGGCCGCCGGGATGGACATGACCGACCTGGACGACGGCGACGAGGAGGTCGGCAAGCCGGAGGCGGAGCTGACCGCGAGGGTCGACGTGACCGCCTACAACGAGTACAAGCGTCGGGCCATGCGGGCACATGCCAGCCAGATCAGTGAGGACTCGTTCTTCCTGTCGATCCCGGAGGAGGCGTTCTCGGTCGCCTTCGGCATCGAGTGGTTCATCCGTGTGGGGCAGGGCCCCGGCATCACCGAGACGGATCTGATGGCCGGGCTCTGACGGACGGTCCTGGGCGCACGGCCGGCGAACCCGGCCGTGTCGAGCGTCGGCGAGGCCGTTCCTCCGGAGCGGCGCTCGCCCCGACGCCGCTGCGGCAGGACTCTCGATCGACTGACCGGCGATCCTACGGTCCGCCGGTCAGCGTCACCGACGGCAGACAGGGGCCCCGATGCGGGCAGCGGTGACGCAAACGGTGAACGGGTCGGCGGCGGGCCCGGAACGACCGATTTCGGCGCTGCACCGGACCTGTCCACCGTCGATCGGCCCGCACGTGGTCGGCATGCCTTTGGAGACGACCTGAGACGACGTCGGCGCCGCGCCACGTCGGGGCCGCCACTCGTCTCGCCTCGTCGCTTCGAGTCGACTCGAGTCGAGTCGAGCGATGGCGCGGCGCCCGCGTCCTGACCGACGGTCGCCGCGCGCGTCTCTCCTCGCGGATCGGGACGACGACGCCCGCCCGGAGAGGACGACCGTGACCGATCAACCCCGCCATGCCGTCCGACGATCACCTGTCCGTCGGTTTCCACGCCGCCCATCGACGCCGCGGCGTCGCACCGACCGGAGCGTCCCCGTCGACCACCGCGCACTCGCCGGTCGGCCGTTCCCGGCGTTCGCCGCCCTGGGCTCCGGCGCTACCGGCCGCCGCAGCGGCCCTCGCACCCCGGAGGCGATCAGGACTTGACGCTGCCCGCGGTGAGCCCGCTGACGATGAAACGCTGGAACGCCGCGAAGATCAGGACGATCGGCACGCTGATCAGTGTCGCCACCGCCATCAGCGACCCCCACGCCGTGCCGTAGCGGCCGACGAAGGAGTTGAGCAGCACCGTCACCGGCTGCACCGACTCCGAGCTGGCCAGCGTGATGCCGAAGACGAACTCGCCCCACGCCAGCAGGAACGCGAACGCGCCCGCGGCGATCAACCCCGGCCGCAGTATCGGCAGTACGATGCGCCGCAACAGGGCGGTCACCGAGGCGCCGTCCATGCGCGCCGCCTCCTCCAGTTCTCCCGGCAGCGCCGCCATCAGCGGCCGCAGCACGATGACGGCGAACGGCAGCGTCAGGGTCGTGTCGGCCAGGATCAGTCCCAGGTGCGTGTCGGTGAGTCCGACGATGCGCATGAGCAGCAGCAACGGCGCGGCCAGCACGATGCTCGGCAGCAGTTGCGCGACCATCATCGCCAGCAGCATCAGTCGAGAGCCGGGCACCCGGGTGCGGGCGATCGCGTAGGTCACCGGCGCGGCGAGCAGCAGCGTCAGGATCGTGGTCCCCGTCGCGATGATCGCGCTGCTGAGCAGCGCCCGCAGCAGCAACGGGTCGGACACGGCCGAGGAGAATCCCGCGCCGGACGGCGGGATCGGCAGCCATCGAGGCGGGATGGCCAGCACGTCCTCCGGGCGTTTCAGCGCGGTGGCCGTCATCCAGTACAGCGGCAGCAGGAACACCGCGACGATCGCCGTCGCGATCCCGGTCAGCAGCCACGGTCGTCGCGTCGACGTCATCGATCGGTCTCCTTGCCGAGCCCGCGGACGTACCAGAGCGACACCACCAGCGGGATCACCAGCAGGAGGACGGTGATCGCGGCGCCCTCGCCGAACCGGAAGAACTCGAAGAAGCGCTCATAGGCGAGCAGCGGAAGCACTCTGGTGGCGTCCACCGGTCCGCCGCCGGTCATCACGAAGATCAGGTCGAAGGCCTTGAAGGTGTAGATCAGTCCCAGCAGCAGCACGGCCGCCATCACCGGCCGCATCAGGGGGAGGGTCAGATACCGGAACCGCTGCCAGGCGCTCGCTCCATCCAGCTCGGCGGAGGAATAGAGGTCGCGGTCCAGCGAGGTCAGGCCGACCAGCAGCAGGATCATGTTGAAGGGCACGCCGATCCACACGTTCGCGAAGATCACCCCGGCGAGCGCGGTGCCGGTGTCGGTCAGCCACGCGTTGGTCAGCACCTCGAGCCCCAGCGAGCGCAGGATCGCGTTGTAGGCTCCCGCGTCGGCGTCGAGCATCCAGCGGAACAGCGACCCGCTGACCACGGGCGGCAGCAGCCAGGCGACCAGCATCAGCGAGCGAAGCAGGCCGTTCCACGGGAAGTCGCGGGCGAACAGCAGCGCCAGCGCGAATCCGATGCCGAACTGGAGGACCAGGGAGCTGACCGTGAACACGACGGTCAGGGCGACGGCCGACCAGAACGCCGACTCCGAGACCGCCGTCCGGTAGTTCTCGGCGCCTACGAACGGCGTGCCCTCGCCGAGCAGGCCCGCGAGGTCCACGTCCAAGACGGAGGTCACCAGGTTGTAGAACAGCGGGAAGGCCAGCATCGCCACGAGGAAGATCAATGCGGGCGCGGCGAGCAGCAGCCCCTCGCGCCTGCGGGCCGTCGACACCGCGCCGTGCCCGCTCGCCCGCCCGCTCCTCGCTCGTCCCGGTCTCCCGGCCGGGGCCGGTGCCGGCGTGCGAGGGCCGTCGATCTCCGCGCCGCGCCTCACGGCAGGTCCCCGGCGATGCGCTGGAAGGCCGCCTCCGCGACCGAACGCGGATCGGCCGCCGGATCGGAGAGCACCGTCTGATGGGCACGCGAGACCTCCTGGGAGATCTCCGGATAGCCCGCGCCGTAGGCCCTCGGGCGGGCATGGTGCAGCTCGGCGAGGAAGACCTGGAGCTCGGGGTCTCGCGCCCACGGACCGGAGTCGGTCAGGTCGGTCCTGGCGGGCAGCAGACCCATCGTGTCCAGGTAGGGGACGAGCACCTCGCTGCGCTGGCTGTGCTCGATGACGCGCCAGGCGGCCTCGACCTTGTTCGAACCCGCGATGACCGTCCAGCCCTCCCCGCCCAGGCAGCTCGCCCGCGTGCGACCGGCGGGCAGGGGATCGACCCGGAACCGCAGTCCCTCGGCGGCCCGCAGGGTGGGCAGCTGCCAGGGGCCGTTGAGCATCATCGACACGGCTCCCGAGGTGAACTGTCCCGCGACGTCCTGCTGTGTCCAGCCCACCGCCTGCGCGGAGAGCGTGCCGTCGGAGACGAGCCGTCGATGCAGGTCCAGTGCCTCGGCGCCTGCCGACTCGAAGTCGGCGAGATCGCCGCCGGTCTGCCAGAGGAAGGGCAGGAACTGGAACACGCCCTCCTCGGAGGCGGTGGCGGCCACCGCGAGTCCGCGACGGTCCGGGGCCGTCAGGGCGCGGCCTGCCTCCGTGAGCTCGGTCCAGTCGGCGGGGACGTCGACTTCTGCCTCGTCGAGGTGGTCGACGTTGGAGATCAGGGCCAGGCAGTTGCTGTTGTTGGGGACCGAGAGCACCCGGTCGCCGATCACGCCCGCGTCCCAGGCGGCGGGCACGTACTGCTCGGCCATGCCCCAGCGGCGGACGTGGTCGCTGAGATCGGCCAGCAGGCCGTAGCCGCCGAGCACGCCGACCGCGACGGTGTCGACGACGGCGATGTCCGGCAGTTCGCCGGAGACCGCACCCCGTAGGAGCGCCGGTTGCAGTTCCGCGTAGGGGAAGACCCGGCGTTCGATGCGGATATCGGGGTTCGCCTGCTCGATCTCGGCGATCAGTGCCGCCACGCCCGCCTGACGCTCGGGCTCGATGATGTAATCCCACCATTGCAGTGCCGGGCCGTCCCGGGTGGCCCTTCCGCAGCCTGTGACCGCGCCGAGCGCAGTCGTCGCGAGCAGCCCGTGTCCGGCTGCCCGCAGAATCGTTCGGCGCGGGATCGAATGGCGGGATGATGCGGGGTCGCTCGCCGAGCCGCGGGTGTTCCGCACGCATGAACCTCCCTCGGCAGCCGGGGCGTTCGGGGGCGAGAAGGGCCTGTTCCGCCCGTCATCGCGGCCGAGTCGTCGTCCCAGGCGGCGACTCCGCGCCGAGGAGATTAGCGCACTGTCGACTGGGAAAGAAGGTGATCGTCGCGGTGATCAGACATTCGGCGGCGGGTGTCCGCGCACTCGACGGATGAAGTTCCACCGATTGCGAGTGAAGGTGCCTGCGGACCGTTCTCGACGCCGTCGAATTCCGCGTCGAGTCGAATTCCGCGTCGAGTCGATTTCGGTGACGTGTCGAATTCGATGGCGTGTCGCAGGGGATGGCGTATCGAATGGACGAGATCGGACGTCGAATGAGTTCGCATGAGAAGTGCGGCGCGCCGTCGGGTCACCCTCGCCGTCTGGTTCGGAGCGGCCTCAGCGGCGGCTGTCCGATCGGGATGCCGCGACCGACCAGACGGCTGATCGGCCGCGGGCGCTCCGCACGACGGATCACGGGGTGGTGTCGGAGTCCGGCGCGTAGAAGGCGGTGGTGTTCTCGGCGGCGATGGCGGCCTCCTCGGCGGTGGCTCCCGAGGCCTGGAACGCCGCTCCCCAGGCGAGGCTGCTCGCGGCGGCCAGTTCTCGTGCCTCCGGCGAGGACTCCCAGGCGGCAGGGTCCTCGATGACCTGCCCGCTCAGGTGCAGGTGCAGGCCGATGACGGTGAGATCCCAGCCCACGCCGACCGCACCGGGGCCGTACTGGGCCCAGCGCAGTTCATCGACGACGGCGGTGTGCCGCAGTTCGAACAGCGTGCCGCCCTCGGGGGCGGGAGTCAGCCGCACCTCGACCTCGGTGACGTCCTCCTCGGTCGGGTCGTCCCCGAAGACCCAGGTGACGGTCAAGAGCTGTGGCGGCTCGCAGCGCAGGATCGTGCCGCCCGCGTTGCCCTGGAGCTGGTAGTGGCCGCCGAGGCGGAGATCGCCGGTGATCGGCAGGAACCAGCGGCCGATCCGGTCCGCGTCGGTGCAGGCGTCCCAGACGTCCTCGGGGTCGGCCGCGTAATGCCTGCGCAGGAGGACGGTGTGGCCTTCGCCCGCGGGAATGCGACCCGTGCCGACCTCGCGCTGCGTCTGATTGACCTGGTCGACGATGTCGCTCATGCCTTCTCCCTCTTCCGGCCTGCTGAGGCGAGCATGATATCAGCACCGGCTTATATAAGGCTACACTGAGTCAAGGCTCCGGTCGACGTGGCGGCGGAGGCGATGACCGATACGGGCCGGATGTCCGATACTCGCTCGCCGCAGCATGGCGCCATCGGCGCCGCCTCGCCACCGCACGGTGCTCCGCCACGCCTGGAGCGGGAGTCGGTCGGTGAGGCGTCCGGGTCGGGCGCGCTACGGCGGCGAACGGCGGCCTCCGGCGCCTGTTGCAAGAATTTTCAGTCCAGACCGGCGTGTCCCGGTTCGGCCTCGGGGCGCCCCGCTGTCACCCCGGTCGCCGATCGCATTCCGGTCCGATCGGTCCGGACGGGCGTGGACGATCGCCTCAACTGCACGGATACCGACCGGCTCTCCCGAGAACCGGGGCAGTGGATCGGAACCGTCCGCGGTTCATCTCGACGAGGCCGAGGCTTGACGGCGACCCTCGGAGTCTTTACCTTCGGATCACCTCCTCGGAGGTCTGCAAACTCTTCCCGCGCATTGCACGGCAGCGTCACGCCGCATGTCGTCGACCTGCCCTGCGTCGATCGACGGCCACGGCGCCCGAAGCCCGCCGCGCCGGGCCGATCCACGTGTTCCAAGGAGGTAACCGTGAGATCGAGTTCCGCTTCCACCCGGCGCACCGGGCCAGGTCGATTACTGGCCGGCCTGCTTGCAGGCGTGCTGGCCGCGTCGACGGCCACCACGGTGCCCGTCGCGGCCGCGGCCGAGCCCGCGGCGCCGCCTGGCGCCAGGGACGTCACCGCCGTCCTCTTCGAACAGACCTTCGCGTCGGTGGCGCGCGCCTGCACCGAGGTCCTCGGACCGAAGGGCTACGGTCACGTGCAGGTCTCCCCGCCACAGGAGCGCATTCAGGGACCGCAGTGGTGGACCGCCTACCAGCCCGTGAGCTACCGCATCGCCGGGCCGCTCGGTGACCGGGCGGCGTTCCAGTCGATGATCTCCACCTGTGGCGACGCGGGCGTCGGCGTGATCGTCGACGCCGTCGTCAACCACATGTCCGCCGGATCCGGCATCGGGACGGGCGGGACCCGATACACGAAGTACGACTACCCCGGCCACTACCAGAATCAGGACTTCCACGGCTGTCGGCAGCCGATCACCGACTACCGGAATCGGTACGACGTTCAGCAGTGCGAACTGGTGGGCTTGTCGGATCTGAACACCGGCAGCGACTATGTGCGCTCCGAGATCGCCGAGTACCTCGACGATCTGATCTCGATGGGCGTCGCGGGCTTTCGCGTCGACGCGGTGAAGCACATGGCAACCGACGACCTCCGCGCCATCAAGAACAGGTTGTCGAATCCGGACGTCTACTGGGTTCAGGAGGCCGTCTACGGCGCGGATGAGGCGGTGAGCCCCGGCGAGTACCTCCAGAACGGAGACGTGCAGGAGTTCCGCTACGCCACCGACCTCAAGAGGGTCTTCACGAACGAGAACCTGGCGTATCTCGAGAACTACGGCGAAGCCTGGGGATACCTGCCGTCCGAACAGTCCGGTGTGTTCGTCGCCAATCACGACACCGAGCGCAACGGATCGACCCTGAGCTATCGTGACGACGCGGCCTACACCCTGGCCCACGTGTTCATGCTGGCCCACCCCTACGGCACTCCCTCGGTGCACTCCGGCTACGAGTTCTCCGATTACGATGCAGGCGCGCCGGGTGGCGGGAACGTCGGCGCCTGCTACCACGACGGCTGGAGTTGCCAGCATGCCTGGCCGCAGATCGCCAACATGGTCGGCTTCCGCAACGCCGCAGGCGATGCGGGCGTCACGAACTGGTGGGACGACGGGGCCGACGCGATCGCCTTCGGCCGTGGGGATCGAGCCTTCGTGGCGATCAACCACGAGGGCGCGAGCATCACCCGGACGTTCCAGACGTCGCTGCCCGCCGGAACCTACTGCGACGTCCAGCACGGCGACCCCGTTCCCGGCGGCGGCTGTACCGGGACGACCTACACCGTGGGTGGCGACGGGCGGTTCACCGCGACGGTCGGCGCGGGAGACGCCGTGGCCCTGCATGTCGGCGCCACGGCCGCGCCGGGGCCCGGGCCCGGCCAGACCGGCGCGACGTTCAGCGTGACCGCGACGACGACCTGGGGCGAGAACATCTTCGTCGTCGGGGATCACGCGGCCCTCGGCGCGTGGAATCCGGCGGCGGCGGTGCCGCTGTCCTCCGCGGGTTATCCGGTCTGGACCGGGGAGGTCTCGGTGCCCGCCGGGACCGTGCTGCGGTACAAGTACCTGCGCAAGGACTCGAACGGCGTCGTCACCTGGGAGAACGGCGCGGATCGAAGTGCCACCGTGCCCGCGACCGGGATGGTGCGGACCACCGACGCCTGGCGCGGCTGATTCCCGGGTGCGGGCCGTGAGTCTCGCCCGGCTCCCGTTCGTCACGGGGACCGGGCGCTCGGGCGCGGCCGGCGCCACCGGTATCGCGCGGCATCGGTCGGTTCTCGAGAGGGCCGGCCCCGGGGACCTGTCCCCGGGGGGCGATCGCGGGGAACGGCCGGCCCACGAACCGGCGCCCGCCTCGATGGCCGCGTGGCTCTCGGCGGCGGTCTCCGACGCCGCCGCCACCGGCGGCGAGGTCGCGTCCGAGGCGCAGGGCGCGGTCCGGTCGACGACGTCGGTGCGTGCCGGGGGTCGATGCCGCATCGGACGGCCGAGGTCGATGTCGCTCGATCGGGCCCGCGCCGGTGCGACCCACCGTGAGTCAGCACCGGCCCGGCCTGTCTCGCCCGCGCGGCGACGGCGGGTCAGTGACTGTGATCGTGGTCCTGCATCTCGCTCGCGGGCACCCGCTCGTAGTCGTCTCGGTCGCGTCCGCCGATGGAGCCGGTGACGACCACGACGACGAGGGCGACGGCGGCGAGCGCGGCGATGAGCCTGCCACCGAGCCGGGCGACGGTTCCCGCGTCGAGCCTGCCCCGCAGTTCGGTGGGGCGCAGCGGAAGCCGCTCGCGCCGCCGCGCCGGGTCCACCAGTCGCCAGACCAGCAGCACCGCGACGGGAATCTGGAACGCCCACAGCACGAACCGCGCGGTTCCGTCGAACCACACGTTCGTACCCCACAGCAGGGTGTGCCAGACGCCGAGGATGTAGACGATGATCACGAAGCGATGCGCGATGCGCCAGAGCCGCGGACCGATGCGCCTGCGCAGGTAGAACGACAGTCCCAGCGGGATGGCCAGCCAGAAGGCGATGACGCCGAGCGCGACCCCGAACCGGCCGGGCGGGTGCGAGTACATCCACGGAATGAAGCTGCCCGCGAGGTTGGGATCGGCCGGGTCCCAGGCCAGCACCAGCGCGTGGGCGAAGATCAGCACGATCGTGGTGAGACTCGTCGATCGATGCAGTCGTTCGAGCCGCGCCGGAGACAGCGGCAGCCAGGCGGGGGACCGGCCGGAGACGGCCAGGCCGAGCAGCACCGTCACCCAGGACCACAGCAGCGCCGTCCAGCCGAACGCCTGGCTGAGCCAGTACGGCCAGTGCGTCGCCGCGTCGGCCATGAACGGCATGACCAGGGTGGTGTCGGAGGTCTCCGCCTCGATCCGCTGATACAGCAGGACGTACACCGCGGCGGTCAGCACCGCGGCGACGATCAGTTCGAGGGCCGTCGCGCTCACGTCGGTCCGCAGATCGCCGCGTGGCGGTCTCGGGCTCTCGCCGGTACGTTCCACCGTCATCTCCTTGTCATCACCAGCGGTCTGTGCCGCCGCCATCGCCCGTGGGGACGCCCGCGTGCCCGCCGCGCGATCCCGTGCCTCGTCCGCGCGACGGCGGGTGTCGTGGCGGACCCTGCCGGGAGGCCGTGCCACCCGCGTGCCCGACGGCACGGGGCCCGGTGGTGTGCGCTCGCGCGCGACGGGAACGCGGTGTGCACGTCGAGCCGTGTTCTCGTCGACCGAGACCGACGAGAAGTCGATCACGGCGCCGGTCCGCCGTGGGGCACCGGGTGCTCGTGCGGCGGGCGGCGGACGGCACCCGGACGACTCGCCGTCGACCCGCGGACGGGCACCCGGACGACTCGCCGCCGTACCTCATTCCGCGCCGCCGTCGGGCCGCGGGTGTCGCGCGATGAGGGCGGCGGGCTCGACGAGTCCCGCGCGGGAGATGCCCGAGGGCATGCCGTCCGCCGCGTACACCGGCAGGCCCGCGCCGAACATGTACAGCACGCCTTCGGCGAAGCCGTCGACGCCGAGCGCGGCGTCGAGTTCGTCGTCCCGGAACGCGGCCGTCTGCCAGGCGCCGAGCCCCAACGCCGTACTGGTGAGGACGAAGGTCTGCCCGAGGTGTCCCGCGCTCAGCAGGGTGACCCGATAGGCGCGCGGATGGCGGTACTTGTACATGGTGCGCTCGAAGACGGCGGTCACGAAGCACACGAAGGCCGACGGCGTGCACATCTCCGACTCGTAGGTCAGCCGGTGCAGCCGGTCGCGGTCGAAGTCGGCGTCGATCAACTCCAGCGCATGGCTCTCGGCGTTGTAGTGGTAGAGCCCGGGCGGGATTCCTTCGACGTCGAACACGCCGACATAGCCCTCCAGCTCGTGCCGGGCGCCGCCGCACGGGCTCGTCCGCAGCATGAGCGTGCCCAGGTCGCCCGCGTCGTAGAGCTGCATGGGCGCGAAGGTGTAGTACAGCGCCGTCGCGAAGTCGGCGAGGGCGACCTTCTCGCCGGTGAACACGCGATGGGTGCGGCGCCGGGTGAGGACGTCGACGAAGTCGTCGTCGATGCGTCGGGGCAGCCGGGGCAGGTAGACGCGGGGCGCGTCGGGGTAGCTCTTGAAGATCGGGGGCGGATCGCCGCCGGTCTCGCGAATCCAGCGGGCGTCGGAGCGACGCTGTTCCAGGCTGTCGCCGGAGTAGATCGCGTTGCGGGTGCCGAAGTGGAAGTAGCGGGCCTCTTCGCCCCACGCTCCCCAGGTCTCCAGCAGCCGGTCCTCGCGCGCGGTCTCATCGCGGGTCAACAGCAGCCCGTCCTCGGCCAGGTCGAGGACGGCCTTGCGCACCGACTCGGGATCGTGCTCGGGGAAGGACGCGACGACCTCGTCGACGTCGGTGAACTCCTCGAAGCGGCTGAGCAGCGCCACGGTCTCCTCGTCGACGGCGAGCGCGTTGTCCTGCTCCTCATCCGTGGAGCGGGTCTCCAGATAGTTCTCCACGGTCAGTTCGCCGTCATGCCAGTACAGCGCCAGGCTGCGGGAACGTCGGTACTCCACCTGATCCTCGCCTTCCACGTCCGCGTCGTCGTCCGCCGACCGGTCGGCGCCGGGGCGGGAGGTTCCGCCGCCCGCGGCGCCGACCGGGTGCTGCCGCTGATCCGCGTGGATCAGCCGTGGTTGGTGAGGGTGCGAGTACGGGTCTTCTTCCGGCGGATCTTCGCCGTCATCACCTTCTTGCGCATCTGCGGTCACCTCCTCAGCGTCGCCGAACGACGACGCGGGCCCCTGCCGCGCGAATCCGCAGGCATCCTCGAACTCCTGCCGACCCCGCCGTCCCGACCTGTCGCTCGTGCCATCCGTGCACCGACAAGTCGTCGGGGTGGGGCGGCTGGTTCCCGAGACCTTCTCGAATCATTGCCGTGATCCACGTCACATCGTCCTGTGTGGTGGGCGGCGTGGTCGATGTGGAGCGACGTGTGCCCGGCCGACCGGCGCGGCGACGTGCTCGTCGTCGCCGACGTCGGTCCGACGCGGCCACGGCGGGCGGGCGACGGCAGACCGGTGTCCCGGTGGCGGGATGGCGCGCGGATGGGGAGATCGCCAACCGGGTGCGTCGTAGGCCGAGTCCGTCCACAAGATCGATCCGCGCGGCGGCGGCACCGACGACAGCGGGCCCGCGGCCGCGCTCGGTTCGATCGAGAAGGATGCCGTCATGATCCGTCGCGTCTCGGTTCTCGCCCTCACGATCCCCCTGGCAACGAGCTGCGCCGTCGCCGCCCCCGAACTCGCCTCCGGGGTGACCGAGGCGCCTGCGCAGGCCTGGAGCGCTCCGCCGATCGACGCGACCTTCGACTACCGGATCGGCGGTGACTACCCGCTGCCCGACGGGGACGAGGTCGTGTCCCGAGGCCGGTACGCGGGCGAGGCACCGGCGGGCGTCTACGGGAGCTGCTATGTCAACGCCTTCGAGACCCAGAGCGACGACGGCGGCCTCCACCGCCCGGACGCGCGATCCCGCTGGCCCGCTCACCTGGTGCTCAGCGAGCTGGGTGACGATCCCGACTGGGCGGGGAGTACCTGATCGACGTCTCCACGCCCGAGAAGCGGGCGGACGCGGTCGAGCATCCGCGTCCCGTGATCGAGACCTGCACGACCAAGGGCTTCTCCGCCGTGGAGTACGACAACCCGGACTCCTGGATCCGATTCGACGGAACGCCGCTGGAGGGGCAGGTGCCCTTCGATGAGGAGGAGGCCGTCGCGTTCGCCACCCTGCTCACCGAGGTCGCCCACTCGCTCGACCTGGCGTCGGCGCAGAAGACACCGTCGAGCTGTCCGCCGAGGTCTCTCGCGAACGGGGCTTCGACTTCGCCATCGCCGAGCACTGCGGTCGCCGGCGCGAATGTCAGGGTTACCGGGCGGTCTACGGCGACAACCTGATCGCCGTCGAGTACGAGCGGCGGTACTTCGACGCCGCCTGTGCCGAGGTCCTGGTCTCCGCCGTCCACGGTGAGGACCGGTGTCCGCGCCAGCTGCTCGGGACCTCGCTCATCGTCCGAGAGTCCACGGCGCGGCCCGCAGGCGGCGGGTGATCAGGACGCGGGTGATCAGGACACGGTCCCGTTCGAGGGGATTCCGACCGCCTGCGCCGACGGGCATCCTGTGCGGTCCTTCTCACGGCCGTGCGATCGGCACTCGGCGCCGAGAGCTCGCCGGCCTTCGAGTCGGTCGGTGCCTTCGAGTCGGTCGGGCCGCGACGCCCGCGGCAAAGGCAGGCCGCCCCGGCAGCGCACGCCCGGCACACGGGGCGCCGATCGGGTCGGGCGGGTCGGACTCCGCCGGGCCGGCCGCTGCGGCGAGGACCGGCCGAAGGGTCACGGTGCGCGCCACGGCCACCGCCGCTCATCCCGGGCCCCGCCTTCCACCGGAACGCCGATCGGCGTCCGGCCGACGCCCCTCGCTGCCGACGTCCCGCCCGGGCTCACCGTCCGGAGGCGTTGTCGATCACCTCGTCCAGGACATCCCGGGAGCGCAGAAGATCGTCGATCGTGCGAGTGATGCGCTCGCGTTCGACGGTGAGCTCCTCCACGAGGAACGGGGTGGCCGTCTCGGCGGGCCCGCCGTCGACATCTCGAACGCAGGGCAGGATCTCCGCGATCTTCGCGCTGCACAGGCCCGCCGCGAAGAGCTCCTGGATGCGGACGACCCGGTCCACCGATCCGGCGGGATAGACCCGGTGACCGCCGGTCGTGCGCTCGGCCGCGAGCAGGCCCTGCTTCTCGTAGTAGCGCAGGGAGCGCTCGCTCACCGCCGTCCGCCTGGCCAGCTCGCCGATGCGCATCGCGGCCGTCCTCTCGCTCGACTTGAATCTGACATTGATGTCAGGTTCTACCGTACCGGCATGACGACCTCTCCCCTGCTCGAAGCGTACGACTCACGCTCCCTGCGGTTGCCGAACCGAATGGTCATGGCTCCGATGACCCGGCACCGCGCCGCCGAGGACGGGACTCCGCTGCCCATCGTCGCCGAGTACTACGCCCAGCGGGCAGGCGCCGGACTCATCGTCTCCGAGGGGATCTGGCCGAGCAGCCGGGGCCAGGCCGAGTGGCGGCTGCCCGGCCTGGAGACCCCCGACCACGTTCGGGGCTGGCGGGCCGTCACCGAGGCCGTCCATGCGCGCGGCGGGCGGATCTTCGCCCAGCTGATGCACGGCGGCCGCAAGGGCCATCCGCTGGCTCGGCTGGACGGCGATCTTCCCGCGGGACCGTCCGCGGTGCCCGCGCCGGGGCCCGCACGCATCCGGGACGGGCGCAAGGTCGAGGCGATCACGCCCGCCGAGCTGACGGTGGCCGACATCCGTCGGGCGGTGCGGGACCATGCCGACGCGGCCCGCCGTGCCCTCGACGCGGGCTTCGACGGTGTCGAGCTGCACGGCGCCAACAGCTATCTGATCCACCAGTTCCTCGCCGACAACACCAATCTCCGCGCCGACGAGTACGGACGCGGCTCCATCGCGAACCGACTCCGCTTCGCCGTGGAGGTCGTCCGCGCGGTCGCCTCCGAGATCGGCGCGCATCGCACCGCGCTGCGGATCTCACCGGGCAATCCGCAGTTCGGCATGGTCGAGGCCGATCCGGCTCCGGTCTACCGGGCACTGCTGGCCGAGGTGGACCCGCTCGGGCTCGCCTACCTCCACGTGACCGACGACGACCACTATCCGGCGCTGGCCGACCTGCGTCCTCGGTGGCACGGCACCCTCGTGGCCAACGTCGGCGAGAATCGCGCGCCGACGACCAGGGAGCAGGGCGAGGCCGTCCTCGCCGCCGGACTGGCCGACCTCGTCTCCTACGGCCGCGCGTTCATCGCCAACCCGGACCTTCCGGAGCGCTTCGCCCGCGACGCCGCACTCGACACCGTGGAGGAGTCCACCCTGCACACCCACGACGCCGCCGGTTACACCGACTATCCGAGTCTGGCGGTCACCGGGTCCTGGTGACGACCGGCGTGATCGGCGAGGGCGTGCGCGCCGAGTCGCCGCCCGGAGTGGACGGCTCCGAGCCGCCGCCCCCGAGACGCCCTTGAGCCGCCGACACCGGGACACCGACACCGAGACACCGCCTCACCGACACCGGGACGCCGACACCGGGCGTGCCCCGGTGTCGGCGCCGTGCGGGTCGTCGATCCGCGCGAGGCGGCGTCGACCGGGTCCTGCTCCGTCCTCAGCCCACCGGCGCGGCGTCGGGGCGTCGGGGCTCCGGTGCGGCGCCGTCCGCGTCCGACGGCTCGTCGGGGATGTCCTCCCGAAGCCCGATGCGATCATGCAGGCGACGCAGCGGGCCGGGCGCCCACCAGTTCGCCCCGCCCGCCAGGCGCATGAAGGCGGGGACCAGCACGCCGCGGATGAGGGTGGCGTCCACGAAGACGGCCAGCGCCATTCCGATGCCCAGCTGCTGGAGGAAGGTGATCTCACTGGTGGCGTAGACGGCGAAGGAGACGGCCAGCAGGGCGGCGGCGGCGGTGACCAGCGGCGCCGAGCGGGCGATGCCGCGCGGCACCGACCCGTCGAGGTCGCCGGTCCGGTCGTAGTCCTCCTTGATCCTGGCCAGCAGGAAGACCTCGTAGTCCATCGACAGGCCGTAGGCGATGCAGAACATCAGCAGCACGATGCTCGGCTCGATCGAGCCGGTGGGCGTGAACCCGAGCACCCCGGACAGGGCGCCCTCCTGGAAGCCCCACACCAGCACGCCGAACATGACCGACAACGACAGCAGGTTCAGCACCGAGGCCTTGAGCGGGGCGATCACGCTTCCGGTCATCAGGAAGAGCACGACGAAGGTGACGACGAGGATGAGTCCGAGCACCAGGGGAAGCCGCTCCACCACGCCGTCGCGATAGTCGGTCAGCTCGGCGGGATAACCGCCGACCTGGACGTCGAACGGCGCCTCGACGGACCGCACCTCGGCGACCAGCCCGGTCGGATCGTCGGCCAGGCGGTCGCCGGTGGGCAGCACCGCCAGCCAGGTGCCGGTGCCGTCGCTGAAACGCTCGGCACCGTCGGGCCCGGGCTCGCCGACGCGCTCGCCCTCGGCGAAGCTGCCCGCGGCGGAGTCGACTCGCAGCACGCCCGGGATCTCGGAGAGGGCGGCGGCGTACTCGGGCAGCGCGGCCTCGTCGGCCTGACCTGCGACGACCTGCACGGCGTCGGCGTCCTCGGTGGCGAAGTCCGCGCGGATCGTGTCGTACATGGTCCGTACGGGCTGCTCCGCCGACATGATGCGGTCGTCGGGCGAGCCGAACTGGATGCCCAGCGCGGGGGCGCCCAGGGCGAGCAGGATCACCAGACCGATGCCGCCCGCGATGACGGGGCGGCGCATCACCCTGGTGGCCGTGCGGTGCCAGAAGCCCTCTTCGCCCGCGCCCCGCGGCGCGCCCTTGCGGACCACCCGCCGACCGAGCAGCGCCAGCGCGGCGGGCAGGACGACGACGGCGCCGAGGATCGCGGTGGCGACGACGGCG
Organism: Actinoalloteichus hoggarensis; assembly: GCF_002234535.1. Taxonomy (NCBI): domain Bacteria; kingdom Bacillati; phylum Actinomycetota; class Actinomycetes; order Pseudonocardiales; family Pseudonocardiaceae; genus Actinoalloteichus; species Actinoalloteichus hoggarensis. The sequence continues at coordinate 3,780,223 of NZ_CP022521.1, read as the reverse complement.
ATGCCCGCGTAGGCGAAGGAGGACAGGAACGGGAAGGGGAACACGAACAGCACGGCCAGCGAGGCGGCGACGGTGAGTCCGCTGAACAGGACGGTGCGGCCGGCCCCGGCCGTGGTGCGGCGCACGGCGAGCTCGACGGTGCGGCCCGCCGCGAGCTCTTCACGGAAGCGATAGATGACGAACAGGCCGTAGTCGACGCCGAGCCCGATGCCCAGCACCAGGGCGATGTTCGAGGCGAACGTCGAGACCTCGGTGAAGGCGGTGACGATCCGCAGGATCGCCAGGGTGCCCACGACCGAGAACAGACCGATCCCCAACGTGACCAGCGCCGGGGCGATGCGCCGATACACCGCCCACAACAGCAGCGCGACCAGGGGCAGGATGATCAGCTCCGCACGGAGGAAGTCCTCACGGGCCTGGCCTGCGACGACCCGGAAGATCTCGTCTCCGCCGCCGAGCACGACCTCCGCGGCCGGACTGTCGATCGGTTCGACGACGGTGGCGTCGATGTCGGGCAGAACCGTGCCGCGCACGTGGTCGGCGTCGCCGGGAACCCAGGCGAGGACGAGGGCATGCCCTCGGTCGACGGCGGCCAGGGTCTCCGGGGCGTTCGGGCTCCAGTAGGACCAGGCGTCGCCGACCTCGGGGTTCGCCGCGAGCGACTCGGTGATCCCGCGTCCGATCTCGGCGACCTCGGCGTCGTCGACCGTGCCCTGCGTGGCGCTCACCAGGATCGCGACGTTCGGACTTCCGGTGCCGAACTGCTCGCCGAGGACCTCGCGGGCCGCGACCGACTCCGAGTCCATCGCCTCGTAGCGGTTCAGTGCCAGCGAGTCCATCGTGCCCGCGGCCAGCACGCCGAAGAGCACGAGCAGCAGCCCGGCGGCCGCGAGTACCCACCGGGGGTAGCGCGTTGTCACTCTGCCGACCATGGACGGGGTCCCCCTGTAGGATAAACGAGTAAGTGCTCGTGTTTTCTGGACGGCGCCGACAATACGAGCAAATGCTCGCATTGTCGAATCCGTCCGGACGGGTCCCGAGACAGGGGGTGGCGATGACCGGCGATGTGAAGCCGGGAGAGCCCCGGCGGCAGGCCAGGGGGCAGCGGCGGATCGAGCAGATCCTGCACGCGGCGGCGACGGTGTTCGCCGAACAGGGGTACGAGGGCGCGACGACCAACGCGATCGCGGGCGCGGCCGGGATCTCGCCGGGCTCGCTGTATCAGTACTTCAAGAACAAGGACGACATCGCGCGGGCGCTGGCCGACCACTACGCCGAGCGCCTCGCGGCCTTCCGGTCCGAGGTGCTCTCCGCCGAGGCGGCGGCCGGGCTCTCGCTGCCCACGGCGGTGCGGGGCGTCGTCGGGCCGCTGGTCGCCTTCAACCTCGCGCATCCGGGCTTCAAGTCGCTGTTCGCCAGGACCGACATGCCTGCTTCTCTGCGCGCGGCGGTCGCTCCGGTGCAGCAGGCCGTGCACGATCGGGTCGCCGTGCTCATCGGCACGCTCGTCCCCGGCCTGGACGCGGCCGATCTCGCCAGGACCACGACCGTCGTCATCCAGATCGTCCGGGGCATGATCCCGCTGATCGCCGAGGCGGCGGAGTCGGGGCGGGCCGCCATGACGGAGGAGCTCCAGATCGTGCTCGTCTCCTATCTGGAGACCGCGGGCCGCCCCCGGTGAGATCCGGACCGTCCGACCGAGGACGGTCTCGTCGTCGGGTCGGCCTCGCTCGCACGGCGGGCACCGCCCGACGTCGTCGAGCGGTGCGTCCGGTTCACGGCGCCTCGTCGTGGGAAAGTCGGGTGATCTCCGGAGCGACGTCGGCGATGCGCCTGCGCATCGATCTGCGTTCGACGGCGTCGATGGCCTCGTCGAGCACCGCGCTCAACGGCGTGGAGAGCTCGGCGTCCAGGACGCGGGCCGCCTCGGTAGTCGCCTGCCATTCCGCCCGCAGCAGCGGAAGCAGTCGTCGCGCCTTCGGGGTCAGTTCGACGATGCGCGTCCTGGCGTCCGTGCCGGGCGTCAGGACGACGAGGCCGTCCTCGGCCATCTGCGCGACGGTCTGGCTCGCCGCCGAATGCGTCACGCCGACGGCCGCGGCGAGATCGCGGATGGAACTCCGCTCCGACGAGGCGACGGCCCAGACGATCGGGGTGTAGCGCGGACGGAAGCCCGCCAGACCGAGGTCGGCGTACACCTCCGTCACGTCGCCCTCCACCAGGTCCAGCAGGTGGCGCAGCCGAGTGCCGAGCAGTTCGGGTCCGGGGCCGCCGGTGCCTTCCGTCATGCGGCTAATGTAACAGGGCTAATGTATTGACGTGGAAGGGATACCCCATGACCGAGCACTTCGTACCCGTCGAGCCCTATGACGAGGGCCTGCTGGACGTCGGTGACGGCAACCGCCTCGCCTGGGAGGTCGGCGGCGACCCGCAGGGCAGGCCGCTGTTGATCGTGCACGGCGGCCCCGGAGCCGGCCGCAGCCGAGGTCTGACCCGGTACTGCGACCCCGCCCGATATCGGATCGTGCTCTTCGATCAACGGGGGTGCGGCCGGAGCACCCCGCACGCGAGCGACCCCGCCACCGACATGTCCCGCAACACCACCGATCACCTGGTGGCCGACATGGAGCTCCTGCGCGAGCACCTCGGCATCGATCGATGGGTGCTGTTCGGCGGTTCCTGGGGTTCCACCCTGATGCTCGCCTACGCCGAACGTCACCCGAGCCGGGTGGCCGGGATCGTCATCGCCGGCGTCACCACGACTCGGCGATCGGAGATCGACTGGCTGTACCGAGGCGTCGGGAAGCTCTTCCCGCAAGAGTGGGAACGATTCCGGGACGGTGTTCCCGAAGCAGACCGGGGCGGCGAGGTTCCCGAGCTGCTCGCCGCCTACGCCCGACTGCTGGGTGATCCGGACCCGGCGGTGCGGTCCCGCGCCGCCCACGACTGGATCGCCTGGGAGGACACCGTCATCTCCCAGGAGCCCAACGGCGCGCCGAACGCCTACAGCGCCAGGGTGGCGGGCGACGATCGCATCGCCTTCGCCAGGATCTGTGCGCACTACTTCTCCCACGGAGCCTGGTTGGACGAGGGCGTGCTGCTGCGCGAGGCGGGCAGGCTCGCGGGCATCCCCGGCGTGTTGATCCACGGCAGACACGACCTGGGATCTCCGCTGGACACCGCCTGGGAACTCGCACGGCGGTGGCCGGACGCCGAACTGGTCGTCGTCGAGGACTCCGGACACACCGGCAGCGACACGATGCGTGCGGAGTTCCGGCGCGCGCTGGACGGTCTCGCGGCCGGCGGGTCCTGACGACCGCGCCGGAGCCGCGGCCGGGTTCGGGTGCCGGCCCGCCCGAACTCGGGGCGGCGCCCGGACTGTCGTCGGGGTGCCACCGCTCGCGCGAGGCGAGCGCCTGCGGCTCCACTGCCGCGCGAAGCCGATGAGGGCCGGGGGCGAGCCGCACGGCGGTCGGGGTTCGCGCGGCGGCGTGGGCCAGTGGCGGCGGCGTGTACTCAGCGAAGCCGACGGAACTCGGTGACGAGCACGTGGGCCTTTCTCGGGCCGGTGACCCGCCACGTCTGGCGCCAGCGGTCGGCGTCCACGACGTGATAGCCGCCCTGGTAGTCGTCGTCTCCGCAGAGATGCCGGGTACTCCACCGGCCGTCCCGCAGGTCGACCTCGTGGAAGAACCCGCCGTGGTCGAAGTGGACCTCGGCCCGGCCTGGTCCGGTGAGGCGGTAGCCGAGCCGCCTGCGGGCCGGGCCACGATGGTCGGCGAGCACCAGTTCGCCCTGCTCCGTGTAGTCGAGGCGCTCGCCGTGGTCGACGATCTCGGCGACGCCGATCACGCCGCCCAGTCGAGAGCCGCTGACATCCAGGATCTCCCGTTCCAGCCGCCAACGACCGGTGAGATAGGCCGACAGGTCCGGTACCGCGTATCCGTGCTTCGTCGCCATGCGCCACCTCCGTCGACCCGGGCGGCGGCCCGTGTCCACTCGGGCGGGTCGCACCGACCCGTCTCGACCGTCCGCCGTCGCGGCCTCGAACCTACGTGCTCGCGGTTCGCTCCGGACCGGGTGTCGGCGGGAGGGCGGCGTCCGCGGCTCGCCTCGCGGCGGGATGAGAGCCGATTCGGCTGCTCCGGCGGGCCGGCTGCGAGTCGGGCGGCCCGCCGTCCCGCCGTGATCACGGCCGAAGGTGCCCGCGGTCGCTCGGGCTGCTCATCGACGGGTCGACCGGGGCGATCCGCTGCCGCAGGCGACAGGGGATCGCCGCACGGGTGTCGGTCTCGATGACGCACCCGCCCGTCGTTCGTCCCTGCCGGCGCGGTGTCCGCCGCGTCCGCTGCACCCGTCGGACGCCGCGGTCGTCCGTTGGGCGTCCTGCCGCGCGATCGTCGGCCGGACGGCGGGTCCTGCCGGGCACGGTGCTGCTCGGCTGTCGGGATCGCGCTCGCCCGGCTCCGCGCGGGCCGTTCGCCGTCTGGGCCGTCGCCCGGGGCACGCCCGGACCGGCACCGACCCGGCGCGTGGGCGCCCGGCCGGTGCCGGTACCGGTCGACGTGGCTGTGAGACGGCCGCGCGCTGACGGGCCGGTGTCGATCAGCCGGTGAAGTTCACGTCGCTACAGATGTAGTACGACTGGTCCATGTGGCTGGCCTGCCAGATCGTGTAGACGATGTGACGCCCGGTCCGGTTCGGCGCCGAGACGTCGAAGGTGATGTCCGTCGCGGGCGGGTAGGAGCCGGTCTCCTCGACCAGCTCCAGGTCGCCCCAGCCCAGGCTCTCGGTGAGCGGATCGAAGCCCTGCCTGGTGACGTAGACCTGGAAGTAGTCCGCGCCGTGCGAGGCCTGGTCGTACAGGTGCACCGAGAAGTCGTTGGACACGTCGACGGCCCGCCAGTCGCCCACGGCGTCCATCGAGTCGTACCGGCCGCCCTCGGTGCGACCGCCGCTGCACAGCTGCCCGTCGGGGATGGCCGCCTGGTGGTTGCCGCCGACGTTGTCCCGATAGAGCCCGTTCCAGTTCCACATGGCGTTCGGGTTGTCCTGCCAGGCCTGCCAGCACATGGGGTCCTCGGTGGCCATGTCGGGGTTGAGGTGGTCGCCGCCCCACCGGTCGTGACAGCCGAAGTTCCGCGACGGCGGATCGATCACCGATCCATGGGCCGATGCGGTCCCCGTGAACAGGCCCGCGGACAGCAGAAGCATCGCCGAGGCGATGGCGGCCGCCCTGGCGACAAGCGAGCGTCGGACGCGCGTCAGAGAAGACATCCCGTTCTCCCTTTCTGGTGGAGAAATCACCGTCATGCCGCGCACCCGGAACGACGGTAACCGGAAGGAGGCGTGGATCACATCCCCCGGACAGCGCATTCGTGCCGCCCGGGCGGTGCCGACGATCGGCCGAACTCCGCCCGGGCGCCGTCGCCGTGGTCCGCCGTCGCCGTGGTCCGCTGTCGCCGTCGTCCGCTGTCGAGGCGGGCGAGCGCGGCCCGGCGGCGCGGCCGTCCCGGACGACGCATCGGGTCCGGACCATGCGAGGTCCGGCGACGCAAGGTCCAGGGTGATGCCTCGGCTCGAGGCGACGTCTCCGGTTCGTACGTTGCGCGCGTTCACCACCGCCCACCCGCGCGCGGCCGACACCCCGCCGTTGCCGGCATGAGAGGGCGGCGAGAAGAGCCGGATGCGTGGTCGTCCGCGCCGCCCGCGCTCCCGGCGACAGCCGACCCCCCAACGGGGTGTTGCGGCTGCTTCGCGCGGACGTCCTCGCCGTGACCTTCTAGCGTGAGTCGTGTGACCTCGCAGAGAAGCTCCCGGCTGCTGATCGACGCCTTCGATCGGGTCCGCGACCTGGTCGCGGAGAACGTGGCCGGATTGAGCATCGATCAGCTCGCGGCCCGGCTGGACGACGAGTCGAACTCGATCACCTGGCTGCTGTGGCATCTCACTCGAGTTCAGGACGACCACGTGGCGGAACTGGCCGGGGTCGAGCAGATGTGGACGGACGAGGGCTGGTTCGACCGATTCGGTCTGCCCTTCGGCGCGGCGGACACCGGATACGGGCAGACCGGACGCGAGGTCGGGGTCGTCTGCGTGGACTCGCCGGATCTGCTGACCGGCTATCACGACGCGGTGCATGCGATGACCACGCGGTATCTCAGGGGCCTCTCCGACGCGGACTTCGATCGGATCGTCGACGAGGCATGGGACCCGCCGGTGACGCTGGCCACCCGGCTGGTGAGCGTCGTGGCCGACGATCTGCAGCACGCGGGCCAGGCATCGTTCCTGCGTGGCGTGCTGCTGAGGCAGGCCGAGGCGACGGGCGCCGACGACTGAGCGACGTACCGTGGACCGCGCCCGCTCCCGCGCCGCCGGGCGCGGTCCCACCGCCGTCCTGCGCCCCGCCCCGCCCCGGAGGCCGACCATGGAACATCTCGTCGACCTCGACGCGCTCGCCGCGCTGCTCGCCGCTCCCGTCGAGTCCTGGCGGCTGCGGGCAACGGTGGGGCCGTTGCGGTGGCGTGACGAGCGGGCGCCCTGGCCGCCGCCGATCGGCACGGATCGGGCGGGTGTCGTGATGCCCGAATCGCTGAGCATCCGAGTCTCCCGGGAACCGGACGGCGAGCTGGAGATCGTCGTGTGGACCGGCGGATGGGCCGACGTCGACCTTCTCATCGGCGACGACGTCGTGAGCCGCTGTCCCAGGTTCACCGATGTCGACGGCGCACGGACCGCGGTCGTCCGGACGGTCGAGCGGTTCCTCGCCGCACGCCGGGTCGACCGCACCCCGGCGGAGGACGGATCGGTCAGCCGAGACCGGTGAAGTCCGGCGCGGCGTCGATCGAACGTTTCAGCTCGACGACCCCCGGCGCACTCGAGAGCAACAGCAGGCCGTCCCACAGTCGGACGGCGGCCGCGCCCTGCGGACAGGCCGAGATGACCGGGCCGAAGAACGCACTGCGCGATCCGTCCGGCCGGGTCAGCGCGATCAGCGGCGTCCCGACGTCGTCGCCGACCAGGGCGATCCCCGCCGCGTGGGAGGCGCGGACGGCCGCGTCGTACTCGGTCGACTCGGCCGCCTCCGCCAGGTCGACGGGCAGACCTGCCTCGACGAGGGCCTGCGTCGGGTCCCATTCGTCACGCTGGTGGAACAGGGTCCCCATCGCGGTGAAGAGCCTGTCGAGTGCCGCGGGCCCGTACCGCTGTTCGGCGGCGGCGCAGACACGTACGGGCGCCCACAGCCAGCCGTCCGGATCGTCTTCCGGATCGTCCTCGCGGTCCTCGTTCAGCACCGACAGGCTCATCACATGCCAGTGCACGGTGATCGGCCGTGTCCTGGCCACGGTCACCAGCCATCGTGAGGTGATCCAGGTGTAGGGACAGGACGGGTCGAACCAGAAGTCCACGGTGGTCGGGGTCTGCATCGGCTGCTCCTCGCCGTCGGAGTCGGTGGCCGCGCCTTCCCGGCGGCACCGAAGCCTGTCACGATCCGCGCGCGGGAGGGGTTCCGGTGTGCGGTCGCCGCGTTCGTCGGGCGGTGTCGCCTGCGGCGGGCGAGGCGTGGCGGCTGTTCGGCGCCGACGCCGTCGGGGCGCGAGAGGCGGTCGATCCACCGCGATTCGACTGCTCGATCTCCGCCGTCGCAGCCGACCGAGCCTGCCGGTGGTCGGTGTGTCGGACGACGTCCCGGGGTCGCGGTTCGGGCCGCGGGTATCCGCACTGATCGCCAAGGCACGTTTGCCGGTGCCCGCGGGCGGAAATCCCACGAGAACGGGTGGTGACGCCCCGACCCGGACGCACCTCGCCGGTCGCCGGTGTCCGAGGCGTCGGCCGGTGCGACGAGCAGAGGAGTCGAGGTCGATGGCGGTATCGGTGCCGGTGTCCATCGCCGCGTCCGCGGGAACGGTGACCGGTGATCTCACCGTCGGCGAAGGCGCTCGCGGGATCGTCGTGTTCGTCCATGGTTCGGGCAGTTCGCGACACAGTCCGCGTAACCGGGCCGTCGCCACGGTGCTGCACGATCGACGGCTGGCCACGCTGCGCATGGATCTGTTGACGGCCGAGGAGGCGTCGCGCGACGAGCGGACCGGGGAACTGCGCTTCGACATCCCGTTGTTGGCCGAGCGGGTCGCCGCCGCGGCGGACTGGATCCGCGCCGACTCGACGGGCCGACTGCCACTCGGCCTCTTCGGTGCGAGCACCGGGGCCGCTGCCGCGCTGCTCGCCGCCGCACGCCTCGCCGAGGTCCGCGCCGTGGTGTCGCGCGGCGGTCGTCCCGACCTCGCGGGCCGGGACGCACTGCGCGCGGTGCGGGCCCCCACCCTGCTGATCGTCGGGAGCCGTGACGAGCAGGTGCTCACGCTCAATCGGCAGGCCTCGGCGGAGCTGTCCGCCCCGCATCGTATCGAGGTCGTCGCCGACGCGGGCCACCTGTTCGAAGAGGACGGCGCCATGGACGCGGTGGCCGGGCTGGCCGCGGACTGGTTTCTCCGACATCTGGCGGGATGAGGACTCGGCGGACGGCGGCACCGGTGCGGGCCCGCCGTCGCCGGTGCGGGCCTGCGCGAGGCGAGGCGGAACGCGGGCGATCGGTGTGGTGTTTCGCCTCCCTCGGGATCAGCCTGGAGCCGGTGCGGACGACCGCGTCACTGAGCAGGCGGAGACCCACCTCGAGTCGGCGCGGCGCGGCCCGTCCTCGCCGGACGGAGCGCCGCGCCACCGGGCCGATCCCAGAACCCGCCCGCCGACGAACCCCGGTGCGCGGGTCAGCCCGACGACGTCCAGTCGCAGGTGTCACCGCTGATCGCGAAGCCGTCCCGCAGCCAGTTGCCGGGGTGGGCGGTCCTCGGCTCGATCGTGCCGTCCGAATACGGGAGGAAACGCTGCCAGTACAGCTGCCCGTCGCGTCGACGGCGTAGAGGACGTCACCTCCGGGGGAGTCCGCCTGGGTGAATCGCTGCCGACCGTCCGCCGCCGGCGTTTCCCGGTCGGTCCAGACACCGGTGCTCGCATCGTAGTGATGGCGATGAAGCGTGCCGTCGGAGTCACGTGCGTAGAGCGCCCCGGGGCCCGCGGCGCTGATCAGGTAGAAGCGGCTCCAGTCTCCGTCGATCGACTCCTGCCGCGGTTCCAGCGTCTCGATGTCGAGAATCGCCCGGTACAGCTGTCCGTTCCCTCGGATGTAATAGAAGTCGCCGCCCGAGTCGACGGTGATGCGATTCCGCCGCGCCGGGCTGGTGTAGCCGCCTAAGGTGGTCTGAAAAGTCCCGCGTGTATGGGCCGTCCTCCCATTGTTCCCACCCCGATTCGCCGCGCCGGTACCTCTGGAGCGGTCCGTCGCTCTTGATCTCGTAGAGGAGACCGCCGGGACCGGCGTGCGCGCGTCCGTCGACGCCGTTCCCGACCGGCCGCAGCGCGACATCCCAACGGTCGGCGCCTCCCTCCGGGTCGCTGTGCGCCATGTCGTAGACGTCACCCGTAGGCGACGTGACCGAGAACCGCGCGAAGGCATCGCAGGTCAAGGTCGGATCTTGGCGCGGTGCGGTGATCGTCGCATGCACCGGGGCTCCCGCCGGCATGGACATCGAGAACACGGCGACGGCCCATGCCGCCGTGCTCGGACCGCGACGTTCTCGCATCTGATCTCCTTCATCGCCGAGATGTGCGCCGCCGCGGCTGCGTTCGCGTCGGTCCTGGTGAGAGGTCGACGGATGCGACGCCGGTGCGGCGAACGAATACCGGGCGACTCGACGGACGCTTCTCGCGATGTCGTTCTCCGACGAGATGCGCGAAGTGTGAATATCGCCGTCCGTTTCGATGTCGGACGGAAGAATGCGTCGAGATTCGACCTTCGGCGCGCCGCGTTGCCGCACCGTCGAAGGATCTCGGGTGCGAGATCGTGTCGATCGCGATGGATCCGCGGAGGGCAGGATCGGCGCGCTGTCAAGCGGAGCAGGTGAATTCCTGAAAGCAAAGTTCTATAGGCGCGAATGTCGTCTTCGGTCATACCGTCGCGCAGGTCCAGCCGAGCGGGACGGGAATCTGCCCCGTCGAACCGCCCGGAAGCAGTCAAGACAGGGAGTATGTGTGCGAATCGTGGTGACCGGCGCGACCGGGGTCGTCGGACGACGGGTGGTCGCGAAGCTGGTGGCGGCGGGCGTCGACGTGCGAGCGCTGACCCGGCGGCCGGAGACGGCGGCGCTGCCCGCCGAGGTCGAGGTCGTGGCGGGCGACCTGGAAGTGCCCGCGACGCTGAGCGAGACGTTCGTCGGTGCCGACCGGGTGTACCTGTTCCCGGCCGCCGAGGCCGCCGACGAGGTCGTCGAACGGATCCGGCTGGCCGGGGCGCGGCGGATCGTCGTGCTCTCCGGCACGACCGCCGACGATCCCGAGGAGGAGGGCGGTGCCGACTACCGCCGGGTCGAACAGGCGGTGGAACGGTCCGGACTGGAGTGGACCCATGTCCGGCCGGGCATGTTCGCGGGCAACGTCCTGGACTGGGCCGAGTCCATCCGCGCGGAAGGCGTGGTCCGACTCGTGTACGGCGAGATCGCGCAGGCTCCGGTGCATGAGGACGACATCGCCGAGGTCGCCGTGGCGGCCCTGCTCACCGACGACCACGTCGGCGCGAGGTACCCGCTGTCCGGTCCGGAGTCGTTGACCAGGTTCGAACAGGTGCGGGCCGTCGGGCGGGCGATCGGCCGCGAGTTGACCGTCGAGGAGCTGACGCCCGACGAGTGGCGGGCGTCGATGGCAGCCGAGGACATGCCTGAGGAGGTGACCGAGTGGCTGCTGGAGCTCTGGCGCAAGCGGATCGGCAGTCCCGATCCGGTGCTGCCGACGGTCGAACAGGTCACCGGACGGCCTGCCCGTACCCTCGAGCAGTGGGTCTCCGAGCACGTGGAGGCCTTCCGGTGAGCGGCGTTCCCGAGGAGGACCGGCTCGTCGAGTCGCGCGACGTCGAGTTGTGGAGTCGCGGCTCCGGCGATCCGAGACACCCGACGGTCCTGCTGATCGCGGGGGACTGTCAGTCGGGGCTGGAATGGCCGGACGAGTTCGTGGCCCTGCTGGCCTCGGCGGGGCTGCGTGTGCTGCGCTACGACCACCGGGACACCGGCCGGTCCACCACCCGTGACTTCGCGGACCGTCCCTACGGGTTCGACGAGCTGGCCGCCGATGCCGTCGCGGTCCTCGACGGCTGGGGCGTCGAGCAGGCGCACGTCGTCGGCTTCGGCATGGGGGCCGTCCTGGGGCAGTTCCTCGCCCTCGACCACCGAGAGCGGCTGACGGGGTTGACGCTCATCGGCGCCGTCGCCCTCGGGGTCGACTTCTTCGGCAACTGGGAGCGGGCGCTGACGGGCGAACCCACCCCGGACGGATTGCCGACTCCCCGGCGCTGGTTCGTCGAGTCGGTGTTCGCCGAGCAGCCCGCCCCGACGGATCGGGAGTCCGAGCTGGACGGGCTGGTGGCGTACGGGAAGGCGTTGGCGGGCGACGAGCTGCCCTTCGACGAGACCGCCTTCCGGCGTGCCCAGGCCAGGGTGCTCGACCACGTCGGAACGACGCCGCCGCCGGAGTCGCACCCACACGGCCTGATCGAGCAGTCGCTCGTCGAGCGGGGCGCGGAGCTGTCCGGGATCACCACGCCCACCCTCGTGATCCAGGGCCCGCTCGACCCGATCAGCCCGCCGCCACACGGCAGGCATCTCGCGGACTCGATCCCCGGCGCGCGACTCGTGGAGATCCCGGGGATGGGGCATGCGCTGCCGAGCGCGGTCCACGCCCCGTTGGCGAGCGCCGTCGTCACGCAGACCGCCGCACGGGTCGGGCGGTCCGCGGCGGCGGCGTGGGCGGAGCGCGCGCAGACGTGGTGACGCAGTGACGTCGCGTCGGGCGGTGACTACTTCGCCCGGGTGAACCGAGGGCCTGCCGTCGGGTAGTCGAGAGCCGGTGGCGGCCGGCTGCGGTGACCCGGAGTCGCACGCGACACTCCGATCACCGGCGTCACGGCACCGTCGTTCCGGGGTCGAGCGCCTGAGTCCGGCCCGGCGACGGTGCCGTACGGCGCCGTGGTCGCCTGCCTCGGGCGGTCCGTTCGCTCGGTCCTGTCCCGGGCGAACGGAGCCCGGCAGCGGCGGGCCGTCGCCTCGATCATCGGCGATTCACCGGTGATACCGGACGCGGCTCGACGGCGGCCTGATGAATCGTCGACGGGGTCACCCGCCCGCGAGTGGAAGTATCCGAGGAACAAAGCCGGGTAATTCGCGTCGAGGCGGCATGGATCGTGTTCGACGACGCGGAGCGTCGTGGTGCGAGAGCGATCACCTGCTCCGGGGTGGCGTAGCCGACGCCGTCGTGTCCCTGTCCCGTCGAGATGGCCTCGGCTGCGCGGGCGGCCGGATTCGACATGTCGTGCGTCGAGACCGTCCGGGCAGTTCAGCGCCGAGGAACGCGCCGTGCCGAGTGCGGATCCCAGCGGGGGAGACGGTGCGGGGTGCGTGACCCGGACGGTGGTCGGTGCCGTCTCGGGCGGGGCGAAGTCAGCCGCGGCCTGCCGCGCGGCCCGGTTATGGAGGCGTGGTTCCGCGGTGTCGTTTGCGCAAGTGCGGCGGTGCCGGCGGCGAGGCTGCCGGGTCCTCTTCGCGGCGGCGATTCTCACATCGAAATTCGCGAGTCACGAAGTGGCGAGAATCAATTTCCGGGCAGGCGCCGCCGCCACTCCTCGGTCCGTGCGGAAGATCGGAACGACGTCGCGAACAAGGGCTGTCGCGTAATGCGGACCGGGCGGCTCGGCGCGCCAGGCCTGCCCGTCGGTGACCGAGGGAGCGGCGTCGGCGTCACGGTCACGTCATGACGATCAGCAGTCCTCTACGGTGCGAGGCTGACCGCAGACGTATGACCGATCGGGTGATCCCTGAACCCAACCCACTACCGTTAGCATCGAGTCGGACACTTTCGGTGATGGTCCGGTGGGGAGGACATCATGTCCCAGGATGCCGTGGGGAGCGTCGACGGGCCCGTGTCGGGGACGTCGGCGGACGATCGGATCCGGGCACTGACGGCGTGGGCACGCGATGATCGACTCCTGTCGGGGCTCGGTCCCGCGCGTGCTGAGAACGATCAGCGGTCGGCTGCGACGACGGCGCGGGCGTGCGTCGGACTCGCGACGACGAGGGGAAGTCGCCGAGACGGGCCGCGTCTCGGCGGAGGCAGGACCGCCGTCGACGATGACGGATCAGCGGCTCGGCCTGCGGCGCCGTCCGATGCGTGGCGGCGGCGTCGTCGGGCGTCCGAGAGGGAGCGAGGACTCGACTCGGACTGACCACCCGACGCGGACGTCCCTCGATTCGTCCCGCTTCCCCGCCGGGACGAGGAGATCCGCCGATCGGGTCTCGACCGGCTCGGCGCTCCGCGTCGACTCGTCGCATGACGGCCACGAAGAATCCGTCCTCGACTCGCGTCTCACACCGCGGTCAGACGCGATGCCCGCGGCTGCCCGGAATCGGTCTCCTCGTCCGGCCCGAGAAGCCCGCGTCGGTCTCGGCTGCCCGCTGATCGGCGGATCTGCGCCGAATATCAAGGATTGAGACGGTGAGTACCACCTGGAGGGGTGTACCCGAAAAAGAGTCTTGCGCGTCACCGTCGAGAAGTGCACTGTCATTACTGCGCTTTTCGAATCGAGTCCGAGGGTGGGCGTCGGCTCGAAGCTGATTCCGTGGCGCTTCTCGCGCCCAGTCGTGTTCGCAGTCATCCTGGCAGGCGGTGGCCTGGCCGGGAGTTCCCGGTGGCTTGAAGTGGATGGACAACGCCATGAATATTCGCCCTCACACGGTAAGACAGACGTCGCGGGTCGAGAGAGAACCCGACTCAGAGTCGGCTCGACCTCGATCTCCCCTCTGCCACGTCGCCTATCCGCTGCTGATCACCGCGATGGTCCTCACCGGAACGGCGGCATTGCACTTCGGATGGAATTTCGGCCTGGTCAACTTCGGTTTCCTGGTCGGCACGATCGGTATGCTCGCCGTCTTCGAACGCCTGATCCCCTACGAGGTGGACTGGCATCCCAGCCGAAGTGAATGGGCATGGTACGGCGTCTATCTGGGGCTCACCATGCTGGGCGGGGGCCTCGCGCAGCTCCCGGTGGCCGCCCTCGTCGGCGCCGTGGCCGTTCCCGAGTCGGGGATGCCGATCTGGCTGGAGGTTCCCGCGGCCCTGCTCCTCGGCTCGCTGGTGAGCTACTGGGTGCATCGGATCTCGCACAATCACGCCTGGCTGTGGCGCCTGCACGGCGTCCATCACGTCCCGGACAAGGTCAACGTCGCCAACAACGGCGTCAATCACGTCGTGGACATCGCATTGACCCAGGGGCTCGTGCAGCTCGGACTCGCCCTCGTGGGCTTCTCCCACCCGGCGGTGTTCCTGGTCGGCCTGTTCATCGTCGCCCAGGGCTATTTCGTGCACGCCAACATCGATGTCCGAATCGGCTGGCTGAATCACATCGTCGCCAGCCCGGAGCAACATCGGCTGCACCACAGCATCGATCTCGACGAGGCCGGACACTTCAGTTCCGACGTGTCCATCTGGGACCGAGTGTTCGGCAGCTTCACCTGGTATCCCGGTCGCGTTCCCGCCGCCGTCGGCCTGCACGATCCGGATTCCTTTCCCAAGACCTCCTCGCTGATCGCCACCCTGCTGCATCCCTGGCGGAAGCAGCGGAAATCTGCCGCCGAAGACAGTCCCGCAGACACGACCACCGCATCGGCCGAATCCGCGACGAAGACGGAATCGGACTGACTGCCGACAGTGTTGTCCCCTGTTTCGTGACGAGTGCCTCGATCGAAGGATTTCACGGTGACGGAATCACAGTACCCTGCCGCCCGCGACAAGGTCGCGATCATCGGTATCGGCTGCCGACTGCCGGGTAGCGCCTCGGACTATCGAACGTTCTGGAAGAACCTGCTCGACGGGAAGGACTGCATCACGCCGACACCGGCGGACAGATACGACGTCGGGAGCCTCGGCAGCCGGGACAAGGCCAAACCAGGCAGGCTGGTCGGGGGCAGAGGCGGCTACATCGACGGCTTCGACGAGTTCGATCCGGCCTTCTTCGGGATCAGCCCGCGCGAGGCGGAGCACATGGACCCGCAGCAGCGCAAGCTGCTCGAGGTGGCCTGGGAGGCGCTGGAGGACGGCGGACAGAAGCCCGGTGACCTCGCGGGCACCGACGTCGGCGTGTTCGTCGGGGCCTTCACCCTGGACTACAAGATCGTGCAGTTCGCCGACCTCTCCTTCGACACGCTGGCGGCGCACACCGCCACCGGAACGATGATGACGATGGTGTCGAACCGGATCTCCTACTGCTTCGACTTCCGGGGCCCCAGCCTCTCGATCGACACCGCGTGCAGCTCCTCGCTGGTGGCGGTGGACCTGGCCTGCCGCAGCCTGCGTCGCGGGGAGACGAACCTGGCGCTGGCGGGCGGAACGCTCCTGCACATGACGCCGCAGTACACGATCGCCGAGACCAAGGGCGGCTTCCTGTCGCCCGACGGGCGATCCCGCACCTTCGACGCCTCCGCCAACGGCTACGTCCGTGCCGAGGGAGTAGGTGTGATCGCACTCAAACGTCTGGACGACGCGCTGCGCGACGGCGACCCGATCCACGCCGTCATCATCGGCAGCGGCGTCAACCAGGACGGCCGCACCAGCGGCATCACCGTGCCCAACCCCGAGTCGCAGATCGGTCTCATCGAGCGGGTGTGCGCCGAGGCGGGCATCGCGCCGGGTGACCTGCAGTACGTCGAGGCGCACGGCACGTCCACCCCGGTCGGCGACCCGCTGGAGGCCAACGCGCTCGGTCGGGCGCTGGCGATCGGCCGCGAACCCGACTCGCCGTGCTACGTCGGCTCGGTCAAGACCAACATCGGACACACCGAGTCGGCGGCGGGCATCGCCGGGCTCATCAAGGTCGCCCTGAGCCTGAAACACCGGAAGATCCCGCCGCACATCAACCTGGAGCACGTCAATCCGGCGATCGACCTCGCGGCGCTGCCGTATGAGATCCCCACCGAGGTCACCGACTGGCCCGTGCACGACGGACCGGCCCGCGCCGGGGTGAACGCCTTCGGCTTCGGCGGCACGAACGCACACGTCCTGCTGGAGGAGGCGCCTCGCCAGGACGCCGAGGAGCCGATCGCGGGCGACCAGCGGCCCGGCTACTCCATCCTGCCGCTGACCGCGCGGGACCCGGAGGCGTTCGGCGACCTCGTCCGAGGGATCCAGCGGGAACTGGCGGGCGTCGACGGCGTGGCCGCCTCACTCGCCGCCGTGGGCAGCACCCTGGCGCATCGCCGCCAGCACCTCGAGTCGCGGCTGTCCGTCGTGTACTCCTCCCGCGAGTCGCTCGACGAGCGGCTGGCCGAGTTCCTGGCGGGCGAGGCGCATCCGCACATCCTGCTCGACCAGGTCGTGGAGCCGGACCGCCGTCGACTCGTCTGGGCCTTCACCGGCATGGGACCGCAGTGGTGGGCGATGGGCCGCCTGCTCTACGAGAACGAGCCGGTCTACCGGGCCGCCGTCGACGAGTGCGATCGAGAGCTGACCGCCCTCACCGGCTGGTCGCTGGTCGCCGAGATGAACGCCGACGAGGCCGACTCGAACATGGCCGAGACCTGGCTGGCACAGCCCGCGAACTTCGCCGTCCAGGTCGGTCTCGCGGCACTCTGGCGGTCCTACGGCGTGCGACCCGACGCCGTCGTCGGGCACAGCACCGGTGAGGTCGCGGCGTTCTACGAGGCGGGCGTCTACTCGCTGCGCGACGCCGTCACCGTCGTCGTGCACCGCAGCCGACTCCAGCAGAAGCTGGTCGACACCGGCACCATGCTGGCCGTCAGCCTCACCGAGGACGACGCGACCCGACGGATCGAGTCCTACGGCGACCGGGTGTCCATCGCGGCGATCAACAGCCCGACGGCCATGACACTCGCGGGTGACGAGGACGCCTTGGCCGAGCTGGCCGAGACGCTGCGCTCCGAACAGGTCTTCGCCAAGTTCCTCACCGTCCGGGTGCCCTATCACAGCGCGCGGATGGACCTCATCAAGGACGAGCTGCTGTCCGCGCTGGCCGACATCACGCCGCGGCAGGCGCGGGTGCCGCTCTACCTGACCGCGCGGGAGGGCCGGGCGCACGGCACCGAGCTGGACGCGAGCTACTGGTGGCACAACGTCCGGGACAGCGTCCGCTTCCAGGCGGCGATCGACCGGCTGGTGGACGACGGACACGGCCTCTTCCTGGAGATCGGGCCCCATCCGGTGCTGGGCCACTCGATCCGCGAATGCCTCGAGGCCCGGGACGCCGACGGTCGGACGCTGCCCTCGATCCGGCGGAACGAGGACGAGGCCGCCCGGATCGCGATGTCGTTGGCGAGCCTGCACAACCTGGGCGTCGAGATCGACTGGACGGCGCTGCACCGCGAAGGGCCGTCGGTTCCGCTGCCCCGGTATCCCTTCAAACGCGACCGGTACTGGGTGGAGCCCGCACCCGTCGAGCAGATCCGCCTCGGCAGGGTGGACCACCCGTTGCTCGGCCGTCGCATGCTCAACGTCGAACCGGTCTGGGAGTCCCGGCTGGACGTGGAGACGACGCCGTACCTGGCCGACCACCGCATCCAGGGCAACGTCGTCTTCCCGGCGGCCGGCTACCTGGAGATGGCGGTGCAGGCGGTCCGCGCGATGACCGGCGGCGTCGAGGCCACCATCGCGGACGTGTCGCTGCGCAAGGCGCTGTTCCTGGCCGACGACGCGGCCACCACGGTCCAGTTCGCCTTCTCCAGCGCCGACGCCGGCTTCACCATCGCCACGGTCACCGGCGACGACCAGGAGCCGAGCGTGCACGCCTCGGGGGTCCTGCGCACCGGGCAGCGGCGGCGGCTGACCGCCCGGCTGGACTCCGACGCGATCCGCGCTCGCACCGCCCGACACCTCGACGCCGAGGCGTGCTACTCGGGCCTGGCCGATCTCGGCTACGAGTACGGCCCGGCGTTCCAGTGCATCGAGGAGGTCTGGGTCGGCGCCGACGAGGCTCTGGCCCGTATCCGCCCCGCGAAGGTACTCGGCGACGACGCCGCCGGGCATCACTTCCATCCGGCGCTGCTCGACGCCTGCTTCCAGTCCCTGCTCACCCCTCAGCTTCTCGACGGCGGCCGGGAAGACGACTCCTCGTCCACCGGCATCCGGCTGCCGCTGTCGATCGACGAGATGCGCTTCGCGCCCGTCGGTGATCAACCTCTGTGGGTGCACGCCGTCGTCACCCGACGTGAGGATGACGAACTGCGCGGCGACATCGTCGTCTTCGCCGACAGCGGCGTGGCGCTGGGCCGGATCGGCGGCTTCCGCGCCGCCGACGTCGAGAAGGCGGCCACGACCGTCGGGCAGGCGACGATCGACCGCTGGCTGACCGAGGTCGGCTGGTTCGACGCGCCGCTGCCCGCGGAGGCGGTCGACGACGGACGCGACGCCCTGGGCACCGCCGACCCGGTCTCCGCCGACTGGCTGGTCTTCGCCGACGGCGGGGGAGTGGCCGACGCACTCGCCGAGCTGGTCACGGCGCGGGGCGGTCGCTGTCACCTGGTACGGCCGGGCGACGAGTACGCGCTGGCCCCGGACCGGCGGGAGTCCGTCGTGCACCCGGGTTCCCGCGAGGACCTCGCCCGACTCTTCCACGAGCTGCGCGACGGCGGCGTGCCGTCCTTCGGCACCATCGTGCACCTCTGGAACCTGGACCTGCCGTCGTTGACGGACACCAGCCGCTCGGCGCTCACCGCCCAGGAGAGCCTCGGCACGTACTCGCTCATCGCGCTGGCGCAGACCCTGGCCGCGCAGGACCACGACGACTCGGTGGCGGCGGGCAGGCTGCACGTCGTGACGCGGGGCACGCAGGCCGCGTCACCGACCGACGTCGTCGAGCCGCTCGGCGCCCCCGCCTGGGGCGTCGGACGGGTGCTGTGGAACCAGGAGCTGATCCCGTACCGGGGCAAGCTCATCGACCTCGACGGCTCGGGCGACCGCTCGGCGGACGCGCGCCACGCGGAGGCACGGGCCCTGCTGCGCGAGGTGTCCATCACCGACGAGGACGAGATCGCCCTCCGGGCCGACGGGCGCCGCACCAGCAGACTCGTCACGGCCGAGGACCTGACCCGTCCGCTGCCGCTGCGGCTGCGGCCCGACGGCAGCTACCTGGTCACCGGAGCCTTCGGCGCCCTCGGCAGGCTGCTGTGTCGGACCCTCGTCGCCAGGGGCGCCCGCAGGCTGATCCTGGTCGGCCGCACCCGACTCCCCGAACGCGACCGATGGCACGAGGTCGACCCGGACACCCCGGCCGGTCGAGGCGTGCGCCTGCTGACCGAGCTGGCCGCGGCGGGCGCCGAGACGATCCTCGCACCGCTGGACATCACCGACGAGGCGGCGCTGACGACGTGGCTCGCCGAGTATCGGGCGACCACCTCCGTGCCGATCCGGGGCGTGTTCCACCTCGCCGGTCACGTGCGCGACACCCTCGTCGCCGACATGGACCGCGCCGTCTTCGACGCCGTCCACGATCCGAAGGTGATCGGCGCCTACCTCCTGCACCACCACCTGCGCGACGAGCCGCTCGACCACTTCGTGCTCTTCGCCTCGGTGGCCTCGCTGCTCACCACCGCGGGCCAGACCAACTACGCGGCGGGCAACGCCTTCCTCGACGCCCTGGCGCATCACCGACGGGCGGTGGGGCTGCCCGCCCTGAGCATCGACTGGGGCCCGTGGGCCACCGGCATGATCGAGGAACTCGGCCTGATCGACCACTACCGCAACAGCCGAGGGATGAGTTCGCTGTCCCCCGACGCGGGCATGGCCGTCCTCGAACGGGTCATCGGGCAGGATCGGGCGCAGCTGCTGGTCGCCACGGTGGTGGACTGGCCCGTCTTCCTCGCCTGGTACCCCACGCCGCCGACGCTGGTGGCCGAGCTGGCCTCCTCTGCCGCCGAGCCCGCCTCCGACGGCAACAGCTTCCTGGACGCCTTCCGCGACGCCGACGAGGAGAAGCGGCGACTGCTGCTGACCGAGCACTTCACGGCGGTGGTCGCCGCGGTGCTGCGGGTGAAGACCGAACAGGTCGACCCCGCGATCAGCCTCGGCGCGCTGGGCCTGGACTCGCTGCTGGCGATGGAGCTGCGCGCCAGGATTCACACCGAACTGAAGGTCGCGCTGCCGGTGGTGGCGCTGCTGAGCAGCGCGCCGATCAGCGACGCCGTCGCCCAGCTTCACGACGGACTCGTCGAACTGGTCGCCGAGGGCGAGGACCACGCGGCGGCCGACGCGGTCGAGCTCTACGACGACGAGCGACGGCATCCGCTCACACAGAACCAGACGGCGCTGTGGTTCCTCAAGCAGCTCAGCCCCGACGGCTTCGCCTACAACATCGGCGGCGCCGTGGAGGTGCGGGTCCGGCTCGAACCGGAGCTGATGTTCCAGGCGGTGCGGACGGTGATCGCCCGACACCCCAGCCTGCGGGCCAACTTCACGCTGCACGAGGGCAGGCCGGTGCAGGTGTTGCGCGAGGTCGACGAGATCCCCGACGACATCGCCCTGTTCGACGTCGTGGGCCGGGACTGGGACGACGTCTACCAGCTGATCATCCAGGAGTACCGCAAGCCCTACGACCTCGAACGCGACCCGCTGATCAGGTTCCGGCTGTTCAAACGCGCCGACGACCGCTGGGTGATCGTGAAGGCGGTGCACCACATCGTCTCCGACGCCATCTCGACGTTCACCTTCATCGAGGAGCTGCTCGAGGTGTACGAGGGCCTGCGCGAGGGGCGCCGGGTCGAGCTGGTGCCGCCGTCGGCGAGCTACCTGGACTTCCTCAACTGGCAGAACCGGTTCCTGGCGGGCCGGGAGGCACAGCGGATGCTCGACTACTGGCGGGGCCACCTGCCCGCCGAGGTCCCGATCCTCAACCTCCCGACGGACAAGCCGCGGCCGGTCGTGCAGACCTACAACGGGGCCTCGGAGTTCTTCGCCCTGGACGTCGACCTGAGCGCCCGCGTCCACGCGCTGGCGCGGGAGCACGACGTCACGGTGTTCATGGTCCTGATGAGCGCCTACTACGTGCTGCTGCACCGCTACACCGGGCAGGACGACGTCATCGTGGGCAGCCCGGTGACCGGCAGGACCCAGAAGGAGTTCTCCTCGGTCTACGGCTACTTCGTCAACCCGCTGCCGCTGTACGTCGACCTGGCGGGTGCCCCGTCGGTCACGGAGCTGCTGGCGCAGGTGCGGGCCACCGTGCTCAACGGACTCGACAACCAGGAGTACCCGTTCGTGCTGCTGGTCGACAAGCTCGGGCTGCAGCACGATCCGAGCCGCTCCGCGGTGTTCCAGGCGATGTTCATCCTGCTCGTCCACAAGGTCGCCACCGAGAAGTACGGCTACCGACTGGACTACATCGAGCTGCCCGAGGAGGAGGGCCAGTTCGACCTCACGCTGTCGGTCTACGAGGAGGAGGCCGACCAGCGCTTCCACTGTGTCTTCAAGTACAACACCGACCTCTTCCTTCCCGAGACGATGCGGCGAATGGCATCGCACTACGTCACGGTGCTGGAGTCGTTGACGCGGGCGCCCTCGTCGACGCCGATCCACCGTCTCGACCTGCTCGGAGCCGAGGAACGCCGCCGCATCCTCGGCGAGTTCAGCGGCGCGGGCCGCGTCGTCGAGCAGGCGGTGCCGGTGCACGAGCTGATCGGCAGGCATGCCGCCGAGCGTCCCGACGCCCTCGCCGTGTCGCTGCCGCCCGCCGCGGCCGGGTCGGCCGAGACACGGACGTCGCACCGGCTGACCTACGGCGAACTCGACGATCGGGCCGCCCGGCTGGCGGGCAGGCTGCGCGCCCTGGGCGTCGGGCCCGGCTCCGTGGTGGCGCTGTGCCTGGACAAGTCGCCGGACCTCGTCGTCGCCGTGCTGGCGGTGCTCAAGGCGGGCGGCGCCTACCTGCCCCTGGACCCCGACCACCCCACCGACCGGCTGGCCTTCATGGTCCGCACCGCCGACGCCGCGTTCGCCGTCGTCGACGCCGCCCGGCGGGACCGGCTCGCGGGCCTGGCCGCCGCCGACGTGCACACCCTGGAGGACCTGCTCGACGAGGCGGCGAGCGTACCGCCGCTGCCCGCCGAACCCGTCGACCCGGCGGCGCCCGCCTACCTGATCTACACCTCGGGCTCCACCGGCAGGCCCAAGGCGGTGGAGGTCGCCCACCACAGCCTCGCCACGGCCTACGACTCCTGGCGCGGCGAGTACGGCCTGGACATCGACGTCCGGGTGCACCTGCAGATGGCGAGCTTCTCCTTCGACGTCTTCACCGGCGACCTCGTCCGCGCGCTGTGCTCCGGGGGCACGCTGGTCCTGGTCACACGCGAGCTGCTGTTCGACACCGAGCGGCTGCATCGGACGATGCTCGCCGAGAGGGTCGACTGCGGAGAGTTCGTCCCCGCGGTGGTCCGGGCCCTGATGAACTTCTGCGACCACGAGGGACTGCGACTGGACTTCCTGCGCCTGCTGATCGTCGGCTCCGACGCCTGGAAGGTCGAGGAGTATCAGCGGCTTCGCGGGCTGTGCGGGCCGCGGACCAGGGTGGTCAACTCCTACGGGTTGAGCGAGGCGACCATCGACAGCGCCTACTTCGAGGGCCCGGTCGACGGTCTGGAGCCGAGCCAGATGGTTCCCATCGGCAGGCCCCTGCCCAACAGCACGCTGTACATCCTCGACGAGCACGCCCAACCGGTGCCGGTGGGCGTCCCCGGCGAACTGTGGGTCGGCGGGGACGGCGTGGCCACCGGCTATCCGAGCGACCCGGAGCAGACGGCGCGGCGCTTCGTCGAGTGGTCGCCGGACCACGGCCTCATCGCACTCGATGCGACCCTCGCCGACCGGCCGCACGGCGGCGATCCTCGGGAGTCCGTCGACGACCGGCCGTCGGGAACGGCGGCGGCCGCCGGGCCGGGCGCCGAGCCCGCCGCCGGGCCGATGCGGTTGTACCGCACCGGGGACCTGGCGCGGTGGGACGCCGAGGGGCGTGTGCAGCTTCTCGGCCGGGTCGACGGCCAGGTCAAGGTCCGCGGCCATCGGATCGAGATCGGCGAGATCGAGTCGCAGCTGGCCGACTGGCCGAAGCTGGCCCAGGCCGTCGTGACGGTACGACCGGACGCCAGGGGAGAACAGACCCTGTGCGCCTACTGCATTCCGGCCGCGGGCACGCGACTGGACCTGCGTGACCTGCGCAGCCACCTCGCCGAACGGCTGCCGACGTTCATGATCCCCACGCATCTCGTCGAGCTGGCGGAGCTGCCTCTCTCGCCCAACGGCAAGGTCGACCTCGCCGCCCTGCCCGCGCCGAGCGCCGAGCACGACGAGCAGGAGTACGAGCCGCCGGTGACCCTCTACGAGGTCCGGATGGCCGAACACTGGAAGTCGCTGCTCGGCCTCGACCAGGTGGGGCTGCGGCACGACTTCTTCGCGTCGGGCGGCAGTTCCATCCGGCTGATCGAGCTGATCTACCACCTCCAGGCGGAGTTCGGCATCAGCATTCCCGTCAGTCAGCTGTTCACCGTCACCACCCTGCGCGGCATGGCCAGGACCGTGGAGCACATCGTCACCGGCAAACTCGAGGGCGCCCGCCCCTACCTGCGATTCAACCCCGGCCAGGGTCCGACGGTGTTCTGCTTCCCGCCCGCGGGCGGACACGGCCTGATCTACCGCCGGTTCGCCGCCCACCTCCCGGAACACGAGTTCGTCGCCTTCAACTACCTGCCGGGGGACGACAAGGTGACGCAGTACGCGGACCTCATCGAGGAACTGCAGCCCGAGGGACCGTGCCCGCTGTTCGGCTACTCGCTGGGCGGGAACCTCGCCTTCGACGTCGCGAAGGTCCTGGAGTCCAGGGGACGCACCGTCCCGAACGTGGTGATCATGGACTCGTATCGGATCCCCGAGGCCTTCGAGTTGGGCAGCGAGCGCTTCGAGGCCTTCGAGAAGGAGCTCGGCGAGCACCTGCGCAGGCACACCGGCTCGGAGATCCTCACGGAGGAGACGCTTGAGCAGGCCAGGGACTACATCCGCTTCTGCAGTCGCACACCGAACCTCGGCGTCCTCGACGCCTCGGTCAGCGTGATCTCCGACGAGCAGAAGGTCGAGTTCTACGGCGCCGCGCAGCGCGGCACCTGGCACGGCACCTCGACCACGAGCACCTCGGTGTTCCGGGGCTTCGGCAGCCACGCCGAGATGCTCGACGAGGGCTTTCTCGCGGGCAACGCCGATCTGACCAGGGAGATCCTCACAGGAGGTGGATTCAGTGGCGCGTGACCTCGTCGCCGGGTGGGGCAGTCGAGACCGCCCTGCGGGCGCCAGGCCCAGGGTGCTGATCATCGGGGCGGGAGTGGCCGGGATGTCCACCGGCTGCTACGCCCAGATGAGCGGGATGGAGACCCGCATCCTGGAGAAGCACGTGCTGCCGGGCGGCTGCTGCACCGCCTGGTCCCGGGACGGCTACATCTTCGACTACTGCATCGAATGGCTGATCGGCACCGCCGAGGGCAATGACGCCAACCAGGTGTGGCGGGAGCTCGGGGCGCTCGACGGCAAGACGATGCGCAACTTCCCGGTGTTCAACAAGGTCGTCGACGCCGACGGCCGGTCGGTGACGTTCTACAACGACCCCGACCGGCTGGAGGCGCACCTGCTGGCGATCTCGCCCGCGGATCGGAAGCTCATCCAGGCGTTCTGTCGGGACCTGCGGCGCTTCATCACCATCGACCTGTACCCCTTCCTGACGCCGCCGCCGTTGGAGAGCGTCGGTCAGAAGCTCAAGAAGCTTCGCACCGTCCTGCCCGCCTTCCGCCTGTTCTGGCGGACCGCCGCGACGCAGATGCACACCTTCGCCGACCGCTTCAGCGATCCGCTGCTGCGCAAGGCGTTCCGCAACATCTTCTTCCAGGACCCGGAGGACTTCCCTCTCCTGCCGTTCCTGTTCAACATGGCCAGCGCCCATAACGACAACGCGGGCTTCCCCCAGGGCGGCTCGCTGGGCCTGTCCCGGTCGATCGAGGAGCGCTACACGGCGTTGGGCGGGGACATCTCCTATCGGGCGCGTGTCGCGCGGATCCTGGTGGAGGACGACCGGGCGATCGGTGTCGAACTGAAGAACGGCCAGCGGATCTACGCCGATCACGTCGTCGCGGCCTGCGACGGACGCACCACGATCTACGACCTGTTGGAGGGACGCTACACGGGTCCGACGATCGACCGTCTCTACGACGAGCTGCTGACCAGGCCGGGGACGCTGTTCCCGGCCGTGGTCTCGGCCTTCGTCGGCATCGAGGGCGACTTCCATCCGGATCAGATGCACAGCACCACGTATCTGCTGTCCGACTCCGAGGGTGCCCGCCTGCCCGGCGCGCTGCAGAACAGCATCGTGGTGCAGCTGCGCTCCCAGTACTCCGACGGCTTCGCGCCTGCGGGCAAGTCGGTGATCCACTGCACCTACTTCAGCGACTACTCGTACTGGAAGACGCTGCGCACCACCAATCGTCGCGAGTACTGGGATCGCAAGCGCGAGGTCGCCGACTTCGTCCGAGGCATGCTGCTCCGTCGGATGCCCGACCTCACCGACCGCATCGAACTCGTGGACGTCGCCACGCCGGCGACCACCCATCGTTACACCGGCAATCACGAGGGCAGCATCCTCGCCTGGAAGGCCTTCTCCGATGCCGACGACCTCGCGGCCAGGCTGATCAACAAGGAGCACATGCGGCTGCCGGGCCTGCACGCCTTCTCGATGGCGGGCCAGTGGGTCGGCCTGGGTGGTCTCATCCGCGCCGCCTCCACCGGGCGATTCGTCACGCAGTTCCTGTGTGAGGAGCTGGGTCTGGAGTTCCAGGCCTGGGAGAGCCCGCCCGCCGAGCCGTGGCATCCCGCCAAACTCGGCCACCTTCCGCAGCTCGACTCCCGGCCCGTGCAGTAACCGAACGAGGCGTCAACTCCGAGGAGCAGACACATGCCACGCACCACCACACCGACACGGCCGAGGAAGACGATGATCATCATCGGCGCGGGCCTCGGCGGACTCTCCACCGGCTGCTATGCGCAGATGAACGGCTACGAGAGCCGGATCTTCGAGATGCACGAGTTCCCCGGCGGCTGCTGCACGTCCTGGGATCGGGGCAACTTCACCTTCGACTGCTGCATCAGCTGGCTGCTGGGCAACGGACCCGGCAACGAGATGCACCAGATCTGGCTCGAACTCGGGGCGCTGCAGGGCAAGGAGATGCGGCACTTCGACGTCTTCAACATCGTGCGCGGCCGAGACGGGCAGGCGGTGTACTTCTACTCCGACCCCGACCGGCTCCAGGCGCATCTGACCGACATCTCGCCCGAGGACGCCCGGCACATCCGCGACTTCTGCGACGGCCTGCGCAAGTTCAAGAAGGCGCTCGCGGTGTATCCGTTCCTCAAGCCCGTCGGCCTGATGAAGACCACCGAGCGTTGGCGGATGCTGTCCCGCTACCTCCCGTACGTCAACGTGGTCCGCAAGTCGATCACCGTCCTGATGTCGGACTACTCGGCGAAGTTCCGGCATCCGCTGCTGCGGGAGGCCTTCAACTTCATCCTGTACGAGCGGCATCCGGCCTTCCCGGTGCTCCCGAACTACTTCCAGCTCGCCTCGCACGCGAACCTGTCGGCGGGCGTGCCGGAGGGCGGGTCGATGGGGCTGGCCCGGTCGATCGAGGAGCGCTACCAGCGGCTCGGTGGCGAGGTCACCTACAACGCCAAGGTCGAGGAGGTGATCGTCGAGGACGATCAGGCGGTCGGTGTCCGGCTCAGCGACGGACAGGAGTTCCGCGCCGACATCGTGGTCTCGGCCGCCGACGGCCACACCACGACGATGAAGTTCCTGGGCGGCCGCTACCTCAACGACGAGTACCGCAAGCTCTACACCCAGACCATCGAGGAGCCGGGGATGGTCTTCCCCGGCTACTTCATCCTCTTCCTCGGGTTGCGTCGTCCGTTCCCCGAGGGCGAGCCGTGCACCACGTATCTGCTCACCGAGGACGAGGCGGCCGACATGATCGGCATCCGCCACGCCAGCATGAACGTGCAGTTCCGCAGCATGCACTACCCGGAGCTGTCGCCGGAGTCGACGAGCGTCGTCTACGCCACGTACTTCTGCGACATCGCTCCGTGGCGCGAACTCAACGACGGACCGGAGCAGGCGAGTCGGATTCGCAAGGGCGAGGAGCTGCACACCCTGCCGGTCCGGCACGGGCGCGACTATCACCAGGCCAAGCGGCAGGTGCGCAACGCCATCCTCCGATTCCTGGAGAAGCGGTACCCCGGCCTCACCGACGCCGTCGCGGTGCGGGACATGTCCAGCCCGCTCACGCAGGTGCGCTACACCGGCAACTACGACGGCACCGTGCTGGGCTGGCAGCCGTTCGTGGAGAGCGGCGAGACGCTGGAGGTCCTGGTCCGCAAGTACGGGCCCGGCCTGCCGGGGTTGAAGAACTTCTACTTCTCCGGCGTCTGGGCCACCACCGGCGGACTCATTCGCGCGGCGGCGGCGGGCAGGCACGTCATGCAGTTCATCTGCCGGGACGACCGCCGCGAGTTCACCGCCTCGATCGACGAGACGAAGCCGCCGCCCACGCATGTCGTCATCCCGGTGGGGCCGCCTCGGCGGCAGCCCGCCGCCGAGCCCGAGCCCGTCCCCGTCACCGCAGGATCACGGTCTGCAGGACAAGGAGCGAAGTGAAGATCGACAAGTGGATCGTCGCCGAACATCTCCAGGGCGTCCCCGACGTACGACGGGTCTACGAGAAGGTGACCGAGGACGTGGACGTCGTCTTGAAGGACGATGAGATGCTGCTGCGGACGCTGTACGTGTCCGTCGACCCCTACCTGCAGGGCATCGCGTTGGACACGCCGATCGGCGATCACATGGGCGCGGACTCGATCATGGAGGTGATCGAGGCGGGGCCCGCCGCGCCGCATCGACCGGGTGACCTGGTGCAGGGCTTCGGCGGCTGGCGCAGTCACGTCGTGAGCAACGGCAGCCCCGCACTGTGGCAGACCGGGACCTTCCCGATGGTGTTCCCCGCGTACCGCCGCCTCGACCCGGCCGACTACGACGAGCGGCTGCCGATCTCCACGGCGCTGAGCGTCCTGGGCGGGCCGGGCATGACCGCCTGGGGGACGCTGACCAAGTTCATGACGATCCGATCCGGCGACACCGTCCTGGTCAGCGGGGCCTCCGGCGCGCTCGGCTCACTGGTCGGCCAGCTCGCGATGCGGGCGGGCGCGCGAGTGATCGGCACCACCGGCTCGCCGAGCAAGGCGGAGTATCTGATCGGTCTCGGCTTCGACACGGTGGTGGACTACCGCCAGGGCGACGAGGCCGAGACGGTGCGGGCGGCGTTGTCGGCCGCGGCACCCGACGGCATCGACAAGTACTTCGACAGCCTGGGCGGCACGCTCACCGACGTGGCGTTCTCGATGCTCAACGTCGACAGTCAGGTGGCGGTGTGCTGGCAGTGGGCCACGCAGGTCGGCGCCGACCACGTCGGTCCTCGGCTGCTGCCGTACATCATGTTCCCCCGCACCACGATCCGCGGGATCTTCTCGTTGGAGTGGTTCACCGAGCAGAACTGGGCGGCCCTGCATGAGGAGCTGGGCGGCATGGTCCGTCGGGGCGAGATCCACTACGACCAGACCGTCCGGGAGGGCTTCGACGACATCCCCGACGCCTATCGCAGCCTGTACGTGAATCGGGACGCCAACCGGGGCAAGGTGCTGGTGAAGCTCTGATCGCCGTGGGGCGCGGGCGCGCCGCTCGCGCTCCACACCGGCGGCCCGCTCCACCCCGGCGGCATGGGACGGCGAGGCGTGGCCTGCGTGTCGCGAGCGTGTCCGGCTCGGGGAACACGGCCTGCTCCGTCGTCGTCCGCCGTCGCGCCCCGCCTCCTCGGGTCAGGCCTCGGCGTCCCTTCGCCGTACTCGGCCCCGGTGCTCGTCGTCCCGGTGGGGCGGCCGGGGTCCTCTTCGGCCGGCGTCAGTCGTCATCGGCGCCGGTCGGATCGGTCGTGTCCGCCCGCCAGTAGCCGCCGAAGTAGCCGCGGCGCCGCTCCCAGCCGAGATCGCTCAGCAGGTGCCTGCGCAGCTCACGGATCATGCCGGACTCGCCCGCCGTCCAGGCGTAGGGCGTGCCCGCGGGCAGTTCGGCTCGCCGAACGGCCTCGACGAGCGGGGACGCCGCCCCGCCGTCCCGTCCGTGCCCGGCCCGGGCGATCCAGGTGATCTCCACCTCGGCCCTGGTGTCGAACTCCTGCACGTCATCGGCGGTGGCGATCTCGACGAACGCCCGGACCCGCGTGTCGGGCGGCAGCGTCTCGATGATCGCGCCGATGGCGGGCAGCGCGGTGTCGTCGCCCACGAGCAGCTGCCAGTCCGACGGACCCGGGTCGTATTCCACGCCGCTGCCCGTCGGCGGGTGACGGACGTCCGGGCCGAGCAGTCCGAGGACGTCGCCGGGCCGGGCCCGCAGCGCCCACCGCGACGCGGGACCGACGTCGCCGTGCACCGCGAAGTCGATGTCGATCTCGGACACGTCCGGGCGGTGGGTGCGGATGGTGTAGGTCCGCATGACGGGTCGCACGTCGTCAGTCATGTCCTGGTAGGCCTGATACCAGTCGTCGGGCGGGGGCAGCGCGGGCACCTCCTGTCCCGGCAGCGGGAAGAACAGCTTCACCCGTTGATCGAGGCCGCCGCTGGTGAAGCCGGTCAGGTCCGGGCCGCCGAAGGTCACCCGCACCATGTTCGGGGTGAGGGCGTGCACGGCGGTCGCGGTGATGTAGAAGAGGGAGAAGGGCCGCACCACGGTGGAGCGCTCGGCGCGGATCTCGGTGTTGACGGACATCGGCTGCTCCTCGCACCGACGGTCGCGGCGGACCGTCTCCTGTCGGCGTGCCTCGTCGTGCTCGTGCTCGTGAACCACGATGCCTGCCGCGCCGCCTCGTGGTCGTCTCCGCCGCGAGAGCGGAGGCGATCCGCCTCCGGCCATCCGCCGCGATCGGTCGCGGCGGCCCCGGTAGGCGGCCACGGTGGCGCGACACACCCGGGTGTCACTGAGCCTTGGTTGACCTAAGGTTCGGCTAGCCTAAGTTATCTCGTCGGGCGATCGGGTGCCCGGCGCCCATGAACACGGTCACACCTCGCCTTTCGCCGCTCGACTCTCTCAGCGAGGTCGGAGCCGGTTCGCCGCCTCGACGCGGGTGGGCGCGACGCGCGGGCGGAGCCGCGCGCTCGTGAGGCCGCTCGACTCCGCGCCGGGCGGGTCCGACGGACGCAGGGGAGACGGCTCCCGTGTGCGTCCGCTGCCGTGCGCGGGGACGACGGCGTGCCTTCGTCACCGTTGGCGTCGCGAGCTCTCCCCCGATGCGGTGAGAACGGTGGGCGGGTGACGCCGCACGGGGCAGGCTCGGTGGGATGAGCGGACGTCGAGCGAAGCGCCAGCGCCGGGAGGCGGCCCGAGCGGCGGAGAACCGGCCGCCCGACGGCCCGCCCGGTACCCGGGTCAACCCGATCACGGGCCGGGCCGCGGGGCCGGTGCCGAGCGAGGCGCAGCGCATCGCCGCCGACACCGAGGTCCTCGGCCGGGCACTGCCCGCCGGGCATCCCGCGCTCACGGCGCCGGGCGACCCGGCACGATCAGCCGACACCGACACCGACGGCACCGAGGTCGCGCGGACGGCTGACCGAGGCTCGGCCCTGTCGAGCCTCGATTCCGCAGGCCTCGACTCCGCCGGATCGGAGCCGCCCGCCGCGCCGAGCCCCGGACACGCCGCACGTCCGGCGCCCGTCCTGCTCTGCGAGCCTCGGCGCACACTGATGGTCACCGACAGCGGCGGCGCCGCCACCGAACTGCAGATCGAGATGATCGTGCAGGCGGGTTTCGGCGCCAGGGTGGCCGCGCCCGACTCGGCGGTGCAGGACGCGCCGGGCTGGACGCTGCGGCGGGCGTCGGGCGGACTCGAACTCCGTGACGACGAGGACGGGCTGTGGGCCCGCGCCGAGATCACGGCGGACGCGGACTGGCTCGCGGCGGCCGAGTCCACGGGACACGCGGTGGTCCTCTACGGCTTCCGGCTCGGCGTGGTGCCGCCGGAGGAACACGCCGCCGACCCGGACCGGGCCTACACCGACGCGATGCGCGCCGCCGAGCTCCGCGAGTCCTGTGCGGGCGGCTGGGTCGCGGGCGCCCGCGTCACCTGGCGGTCCTGAGCCCGAGCGGGGCGGGCCCGCGGCCGGTCATCCCGCCGGCCGACGGAGGAGCACAAGCCGCCCCGGCAGGTGCCGCGACGCTTCGATCTCGTGTGGAGCGAGGGGCGGCGGTCATCCCATCGAGGCCGTCGTCGGTGGTGAAGGGGCCTCTGGGTCTGGAGGCGCCGGTGGCCGGAGTGCCCTGCCGGGTCCGCTGAGACCTCCCCGGTCGTCGACGACCACGCGACACCTGTGCGGAGGGCGGAAGGCCGGACGCTCTCACCCCCGGCCCTCGTCGCGCGGCGGAGAACTCGGCGGGAGCCCGCCTGTTCCCCGGCCGGTGACATCCGGAATCCAGCGGTGCCTACCGGGGAAAGGGTCGGATCGCGGCGGCGCGCCGCCCGACACCCGGACTCAACGTCTCGATTCGGGCCCGCGGTGTGTCTCGCGCAGCACCGCCCGGCGGCTCTCGTACTCGTCGCGGTCGATCTCGCCTCGAGCGAACCTGTCGTCGAGGATGTGGTAGGCGCCGCCGGTGTCGCCGCCGACCCGGCCGCCGTGTCGTTCCGAGGAGTGGGCGAATCGGCGGAGTACCAGCACCACCACGGTGATCAGTCCGGCCCAGAAGACGAGCATGCCGAGGAGCATGAGCCAGCCTCCGCCCGCCTGCGCGTGATCCCAGTACGGCATGACACCTGCCTCCCGTCGCCGCTGTGCTTCGCCGGGTCGTCGATGCGCCACCCGGCCTCACCCGGCCGGCTCGTCTCTCGCCGAGATCGTCCGGTCGTGAGTCACGCCGCCCCGGAACGCTGCCGGGGCGGCGTGCTGCCGTCGTTCGTGGTGTCCGCATCGGCCGCCTTCGCGACTCCCCGCCGCACCGCGAGAGTCGTCGTCCGGTCGCCGATGCTCACCGACGGTTCGCGGGCGGCCCGGTCGGGACGATCGCCCGGCCGGGCTCGGGGTGCGCTCACCCGACTGCTGCCTGGCGCTCGCTGGACCAGGCCGCACCCTGCCCGCATCCGACTCGGACCCCGAATCGTCTCCGAATCGGATGCTCTCCACGATGCTCGCTCCCCCCGGCCCGCGACCAGGGCCGGAAGCCATCGACGAGCCGGGACCTACCGACCTGCCCGACAGGGCGGACGGCATCCGACCAGGCCTGTCGGGCCGCCGACCGCCGAGGACGGACCCGGCCCGTGATTGGCCGGAACCGGCTCGTTTCCTCGCTCCCGCGCTGCAGGCCTGCCTAAGGTCGACGGCGAGTGTCCGAACAACCTCCGGGAGTGACGATGCGCAGGCGAGCCGCCGTGATCACCGCGTTACTGTCCGCTGTCGGCCTGGCCGTCGGCATCGGACTGCCCGCCGGGTCGGCGGCGGGAGACGCCCGCAACAGCGCCCCGCGGGCCCCCTCGGCCCTGACCGTCGACGACCTCGCGGCACCGCTCAACGTGGCGGGGACACCCGCGTTCGGCTGGCTGCCGCGGGACCGCGACCCGAACGAGACGCAGACCGCCTACCAGATCAGGGTGCACCGCGCGGCCGACGGCGCCGAGGTGTGGGACAGCCGCAGGCGGCGCTCCGCCGAACAGTCCTCGGTGCCCTACGACGGCCCCGAGCTCGTCGCCGGCCGCGAGTACCGCTGGACCGTGCGCACCTGGGACCGAGCAGGCGCCGTCTCGCCGTGGGCGGAGCCCGCGCGCTTCGAGACCGGCCTCGGCGAGGGGGACTGGGACGGCGCCGAATGGATACGTCGGGACGTCGCCGAGGACGACGACTACACCCTCGCCCGGACGGAGGTGCTCGTCGCCGACAGCCCCGTGGTGCGCGCCCGCGCCTATACGGCCGCCGACCACACCTACGAGCTGTTCCTCAACGGTGCCCGCGCCGACCGGGGCACGTCCTTCGCCCACTCGGACGAGGGCTACTACCAGGCCGCCGACGTCACCGACCTGATCGAACCCGGCGCGCCGCTGGCCGTCGGCGTGCGATACCACTGGTACGGCGGCGGCCAGGGCAGGCCGGCCTCCGAACCCGGCCTGCTGCACCGGCTCGTCATCGAACACGAGGACGGCAGCACACAGGTGATCGTCACCGACGACACCTGGCGGGTCGCCCGTGACACCCGCTTCGTCGCCGACGCCCCGCCGCGCAACGGCGAGGGTGACCGGGTCGACGCCCAGGACGCCCGGGGGATCATCGCCGGCTGGGCGGAACCCGGCTTCGACGACGCGGGCTGGCACGCCGCGACCAGCCTCGGCGCGCACCCCGCCGAGCCCTTCACCCGCCTCATCGGGCAGGAGACCCGGCTGGCCGAGACGGAGTTCCCGGCCGTGGAGCTGCTGACCGCCGACGACGGGACGCCGGTCGCCGACTTCGGCGTGATCATCCCGGCTCGCCCCGTGGTGCGCTTCGACGAGGGCCGCGCCGGGCACACCGTGCCGATCCGGGCAGGCTACGAACTCACCGAGGACGGCAGAGTGGCCGCCGACCGGCTGTCCACTCAGGACACCGTGATGACCTTCCCCTACACCCAGGTCGACGGCCCCCAGGAGTACCAAGCCTTCACCCACCTCGGTTTCCGGTATCTGGAGATCCCCGACGCGGGCGAGTCCTTCGACGTCGAGGACGTCTCCGCCGTGCTGCTGCACACCGCCGTGCCCGAGGGGCGGGAGGCGAGCTTCCACAGCTCCGACGAGACGCTCACCGCGGTCTGGGACCTGATGCAGCGGTCGGCGCTGTACTCCGTGCAGGAGCAGTTCGTCGACACCCCCACCCGTGAGAAGGGCCAGTTCCTCGGCGACGCCGTGAACATCTCCTATGCGACGATGCAGGGCTTCGGCGAGCGCACCGCCACCCGGCAGGCGATCCGCGAGTTCCTCGCCTCCCAGGCACGACACTGGACCGACGGCGCCGACGCGGGCCGCTACAACGCCGTCTATCCCAACGGCGACGGCAAGCGCGACATCCCCGACTACACCGAGATGTTCGTGGACTGGGTGTGGCGGTACTACGAGGTCACCGGCGATCGCGCGCTGCTCGCCGAGGCCTACCCGGCGATCCGCGAGACCGCCGAGTACGTGCTGCGCCACATCCCCGACTCCGGTCCGACGGCAGGCCTCGTGACGGAGCTGTCCGGCGGCAGCGGCGCCTACGAGCACGGCATCGTCGACTGGCCTGCGCCCGGCCGGTTCGGCTACGACATGGACACCGCCGCCCGCACCACCATCAACGCCCAGGCCGTCGAGGTCCTGCGGCGCACGGCCGACATGGCCGAGGTGCTGCGACGGCCCGCCGCGGAGGCCGAGGGCTACCGCCGGTCGGAGTCGGCGCTGGTGGACGCGATGAACGAGCGGCTGCGGGATGCCGACGGGCTCTACGTGGACGGCCTGCACGCCGACGGGACGCGGAGCGAGCACCGGGGCCAGCACGCCACCTCCTACGCGATCGCCTTCGGCATCGCCCCGCAGGAGGACCACTCGGTGCTCGCCGACCACCTCACCTCGATGGGGATGCGGCAGGGACCGATGACGGCGCACTGGCTGTTGCAGGCCCTTTCCGACGCCGACCGGCCGGACGCGGTGCTCGACCTGCTCACCGACCGCGATGACCTCGGCTGGGCGAACATCCTGGACCAGGGCGGCACCTTCACCTGGGAGGCCTGGACGCTGGACGAGGGCACCAACCACAGCCAGTCCCATGGGTGGGGAGCCCAGGCGGCCGTCGACGTCGTCGAGACCATGCTCGGCATCCGTCTCGGGGAGCCCGGCGCCGCGACCGTCCTGATCGTGCCGCCCGCCTCGGGACCGGCCGACGCGGCGGGCACGGTGCACACCCAGCGCGGCCCGGTGTCCCTGGACTGGCGGCGCACCGCGCGCGGCCTCCACGCCGACGTCGAGATCCCGGTCAACGTGACCGCGAGGGTGGAGCTGCCGAGGATCGACGGCATGACCTACCGCGCCGCGGGCCGAACGCGGGCCCGGCACGTCGAGACCACCGACGATCGGGTGGTGTTCGAGGTCGGATCGGGCAGCGCGAGGTTCGTCCCGGTGCCGGGGTGATCGGCCGCGCGTGAGTGCCGCGGGTCGGAGCGGGCGGCCCGACCGTCTGCTCCGATACGCCGTCCTCGGTGGACTCGGCGGGTCCCGGTGCGGCGGGGACCACCCGTCGCGCGCGAAGGGGATTCCACTCGGGCGGCCGCTCGGAGTGGAGCGTGAGTACGGCGATGCGGGATCCCGACGGGCGGCGAGGTCGTCTCCCCGTGGTTCGGGAGGGGAGGCGTCGGACGACACGCCTGACCTTCCCGAAGCGAACTGCGGGCGTGTCGGTCACGGCCCGGTGACCTCACGGTGTCGCCGACGGCGACACCCCTGCTGAGTCAGGGTGGCATCGGCCCTCCGGGGCCGATGAGGATCGCAACACGAGCACTCTGGCTCCGGCTATCGCGGACATCGCCGGTGGCATCGGCCCTCCGGGGCCGATGAGGATCGCAACCTCTGCATCAAGCTGCGCTCGGAGCGCGGCGGCCAGGGTGGCATCGGCCCTCCGGTTCGATGTGAATCACAACCAGCGCGATACCCGTCGGGAGGCCGCCTACGTCGTGGCATCGGACCGCGAGGCCGAGCGGGTCATGACCGCCCGTCGGCCCGCCGGGCTGGTTCGGCAGGGGCGGCTCGTCGCCTCGCCCCTGCCGGCCGTCGCGTCGTTCGCATGACCCGATCGTCCGGATGACCGATGGTCAGCGTGACTCCAGCGCCGCGACGGCGGCACGGACCGCGGCGTCCCGGGCCGAGGGGTCTTCCACCTCCGGGAGCATGAGCGCGCGGGTGGCGCCTCCGATCGCGACCGTCGTCCGCATCCGCGCCTCCGGTGTCGCGTCGTCGGTCTCGAGCAGCGCGCCCAGGCGGGCCAGCCAGCGGCCGCTCACGTCGGTGAGATCCAGGTCGGCGGCGGCACCCGGGTCGCGGAGCATCGCGGCGAGGGCCGCGCGGTGGGGCAGGAGGACGTCGATGTACGCGGACAGGATCTCTCGTGGCGACTCCCCACGGCCGTCGAGCCGGTCCAGCAGGTCGTCGACGTCGTCGATGAACGGTTGGAAGATGCTGCGGGCGAGATCCGCCTTCGCCGGGAAGTGGTAGTACAGGGCCGCCTTGGTGATGCCCAGTTCGTCGGCGATGTCCTTGAGGCTGGTCGCGGAGAAGCCCTTCGTCACGAACAGCCGCAACGCGGTCGCCACGACACGCTGTCGAGTATCGGTCGTGCGCCCGTCACGCCCGGTCGCGGAAGTCCTGTCCGACATATCACCCTCTTGACGCTCGTGTCCGGGATCTGTCGACCGGCCCTGGGACCGGCCGGTCGACAGGCAACCTATCGGTACGCGGCTCCCGCGAGGGACACCGCGGCCGGGGCGTCCGGCCGACCGCCATATTGCCTTGCCGGCCGACAGGTAAACTGGTGACATGACACGGACGGTACTCATCTCGGGTGCGGGCATCGCTGGATCGGTGGCGGCGTACTGGCTGTCGCGCGGCGGCTTCGTGCCGACGGTGGTCGAGAAGGCCCCCGATCTTCGGCGGACCGGCGGCCACGCCGTCGACCTCGCGGGCGTCGCGATCGAGGTCATCGAGCGGATGGGGCTGCTGCCCGCCGTCCAGGACGCCAGAGTGCGGCGCGACGGCCTGGTGTTCCATCGACGACGGGGAGCACCCGTTCGGATGCCGCGGCTGAGCGCCACGATCTCGGACCGGCATGTGGAGATCCAGCGCGATGACCTCGTGTCGATCCTGTACGACGCGGCCGCGCCGCATGCGGAGTATCTCTTCGACGACACCGTGACGGCCGTCGGTGACGAGGGCGGGGGCGTCGCCGTCGAGTTCCAGAACTCCGCTCCCCGCACGTTCGACCTGGTGATCGGCGCCGACGGCCTTCACTCCCGCGTCCGGCGGCTCGTCTTCGGTCCCGAGGAGCGGTTCCGGCACGACCTGGGCGCCTGTCTGTCGGTCTTCAGCCATGCGAACACGCTCGCGCTGGATCGGGAGGTCCTCGGCTACGCCGACGTCGACCGGACCGCCTTCGCCTATGCGGTGGAAGACGGTCGCCGCGCGCGGGCGCTTCTGCTCTTCCGGCCGGGCACCGTCGCCGCCGTCGACCTACGAGACCGCCGACAGCGGCTGAACCTGGTGCACGACGCGTTCGGCGACATCGAACACCTGCTGCCGTTCGCGATCGACGCCGCGGAAGAATCCGACGACTTCTACTTCGACACCATCTCCCAACTACGCATGGAGACCTGGTCACACGGGCGGATCACCCTCGTGGGCGATGCCGCCTATTCGCCGGGGCCCGCGGTCGGCGGCGGAACGGCGCTCGCCGTCCTGGGCGCGTATGTGCTCGCCGACGAGCTCACGGGTGCGGGCGGCGACCATCGCGCGGCGTATGAGCGGACGGAGACCGTCATGCGGCAGCCGGTCGCCCAGAGTCGCAAGGTCGGGCCGAGTGCGCTCGCCCGACTCGTGCCCCGGAGCCGCCTCGCCGCCCGAACCACTCCGCACCTGATGAAGCTCCTCACCCGGCTCCCGAGATCCGCGACACGCGCCCTCTTCTCCTTGCAGGGCAGCGGCAGCCACACGCTGGACGACTTCTCCTCGGCCGCCGCGCGCTGACCCGCCCCGCCGGACGCCTCGGCCGGTCGGGACCACCCGCCGCGCCGGAGACGGAGACCGCGTCTCGCCGAGGCCCGGCGGTGCCGGGTGGAGCGGGAGCCCGCCGTTCCCCGACGAGCCGAGTCTCCGCGCCGGTCCGCGGTCCGCCTGCGGCAGGCGGCCGAGTCGGCTCAGGCCAGGACTCCCCGGCGCCGCAGCGTCCAGCAGTACCAGGTGAACAGCATCGTGACCACGCCGACCCCGATGTCGAACCACGCGGTCGCCGCGCCCAGCATCGACCATCGGTCCAAGGCGACGAAGGTCGCCACGAGAAGGGCGAACTGGGCCGCCGTCGCGATCGCGGCGGTCGGGAACGACAGTCGACTTCGTGCCATGAGCAGCAGCGGCGCGATCAGACCGCCGAGGATGGTGACCGTCCAGACGACGCGCAGCGCCTGCGGATAGTCGGTGAAGTACGCCAGGCCGCCCGGTCCGAACTGCCCGTGGATGTACTCGGTGTCGCCCACGAGGATCAGGAGATAGTCGCGAGCCCCGCCGATGTAGAGGGCGAACATCGCGATCGCGACCAGCCACAGGTGCCAGGGACGGCGCGCCGCGGTCCCCCCGCCGTGCGCGGTCACCGGCCTGCCTCGCCGGGGGCGTCCGCAGCCGTGATCCGGCGATCGTCGTTCCTTCTCCGACGTCCCGGGGCGGCCTCGCCGTCGGCTTCCCGCCGAGGACGCGGCGCGAGATCATCGAGGATCGTGGTGTCGGAGAGCGCGACGGCAGGCCGCGTCGCGTCGCGGAGTCGCCGATCGATCATCGGCGTCCCCCGCGTCGGGAACTCGATCGTGCTGGCCATGCGGCGATTCTTCCGCACGGTGCACCGCAGGCCGATTCACGGTCCGATGTGGACACGCGCTCGGGGCGGCTCGGCCCGCCGCCGCGGCCGAACGCGACCTCTGGGGCGCTGGTTCTCCAGCTCGCCGGGTTGCCGCCGGGAGGCAGGTCGTCTCACGTGGAGGTCGGTGGGACGAGGTGGTCGGCAGGACTGCGCGCGGATCATCGCTGCCGGGAGCGGCCGGCGCCGGCGTGTCCGGGGGTCTCCTCGTTCCGCGTCGCCGGCGCGGCGTCATCCGAGGAGCGGTGTGGCGCCGTCGTGATCGCCGGATGCATGCGGTCGTCTCGCGGAGTGGGCACCCGGCGGGCGCCCTGCCCGGCCGGGTCGGCGGGCGTCGTCAACCGAGCGGGCTCCACCGGCCCCGGGTCCGGTACATGAGCGTCGAGGATCGGGTCTCGGCCAGCGCCGAGGTCGCGGAGACGACGTGGGCGCCGATCCGTCGGGCGATGTGTGCGTCCCCGGCCGTGAAGCGGATCGTGACCCGCGCCTGGCCCGCGACGACGTCCACCCCCGAGGCCTCGACGGTGGCGAGCTCGCCTGCCGCCGCCGCGGCGGTCGGCACGACGCGCTCTGGCGCGACACCGGGCCGCA
Source organism: Actinoalloteichus hoggarensis (assembly GCF_002234535.1). Taxonomy (NCBI): domain Bacteria; kingdom Bacillati; phylum Actinomycetota; class Actinomycetes; order Pseudonocardiales; family Pseudonocardiaceae; genus Actinoalloteichus; species Actinoalloteichus hoggarensis. The sequence continues at coordinate 3,740,755 of NZ_CP022521.1, read as the reverse complement.
TCAGGCCGATGGTCATCGTGACGCGGAACGAGGGCATGGCCGGGCAGCGTACGGCAGCCTGCCCTCGGGGGCCCGGCCGCGCCGGCCGCGGGTCGGGACGTCGTGGTCCCCTCGTCGCCGCCGCTCCTCGCCGCGGTCCTCCCGCCGGGCCTCCGTCGTCGACGGTGCCGGTCACCGCTGCCTGCGAACCGCTCGCGGCCGTGGAGACCGCGAGAGCCGGTCAGTCGGCGACCAGCCCGAGCGAGTCGGCCAGCCGGGCGAGTTGGAAGTCGAAATGGGCCGCGTAGTCGGAGATGCTCCCGACGTACTGCCCGTACACCTCGAAGCTGACCAGCCCGAACAACGCCGTCCACGCGAGGACGCCTCGGGCCATGAGCTCCTCGTCGATCTCGACGCCGATCTCGGAACGCAGTGCCCGGAGGTCGGCGCGCAGCGCGGCGGGCAGCGGCGGCCTCGGCGACCCGCCGGCGGGGGCGGGCGCGCCCGCCAGCACGTCGAGCAGCAGCAGGGAGACACGGCTTCCCGGCGCGCCGGTGCGCTCGGCCTGGGCCCGACAGCCGGGCATCGGGCTGCCGTAGAGCAGCGCGTACTCGGCGGGACGGTGTACCGCCCAGTCGCGTACGGCGCGGCCGACGCTCATCCAGCGACCGTGTCGATCGGTGCGGTCGTGGCGCGTGTCGGCCGTCTCGGCCGCCTCACCGAGGGCGTTGTAGGCGTCCTCGATGAGCATCGTCAACAACTCGCCGCGGCTGGGCACGTACCGGTAGACCGCCGAGGAGACGATGCCCAGCTCCCGCGCCACCGCCCGCAGCGACAGGCCCGCGGCTCCCTCGCGGATCAGCTGCTCTCGGGCGATGCGTTTGATGTCGGTGATCGCCTGGGCGCGGGCGCGCTGCCTCGGGGGCGGCGCTGGTTCTGCTGCCATCCCTGCATGATGGACCCCGGAGCGCCGATGACAGAAGAGAGCGACGCTCTCGGCGGCTGGCAGGCGCGTCGTGATCCTGGCCGAAGAGAGCCTCTCTGTCGAGTCGGTCGCTCACGGAGCGGCTCATGGGGACCCGACATCCTCGCCCGCCACGGCGTGCCCCGCCCGACCGGCGGACCGGCCGCAGGCTCCACCCCTGCCCTCGGCGCGGCGGGCGCGCTGTTCCTGCCGCGGTGCTGCCCCGCCGTCGGTCCAGATGTCGCCCGGCCGATGCGGACGGACGTCCACACGGCATCGCGCGACGAACGCCGCGGGATCGACGTCACCCGGCCGCGGCGGCGAGGGCGGCGGGCGGCGGAGGCAGGCCGCCGCCGGACCCGTGCGGTCGTTCCCGCGCACCGGGAGATCCGAGAAACGTCCACGGTGGATAACCGGGGCCGCGACGATTCCTCTGTCATCGGGGTCTCGATCTATTCCATTCAGTGATATACCTGACTGGGGCCAGATTTCCCCGTGGCGACAAGCCTTTCCCGGTCGGGTGCTTGTTAGCCTCGGCTCGTGTCGATCGAACTGGGTCCGTCCCCGGCAGAACCAGCCCCGACCGCCTCCGCGCTGCGGCGAGCACTGCGCCGAGCCAGAGACGGGGTGACGCTCGACGCCACCGAGGCCGCCGTTCTGCTCCACGCCCGCGGCGACGACCTCGACGAACTGCTCACCGTCGCGGGTCGCGCTCGGGACGCGCATCTGACGGCGGAGGGACGCGCGGGCCTGGTCACCTACAGCCGCAAGGTCTTCATCCCCCTGACCCGGCTGTGCCGCGACCGATGCCATTACTGCACGTTCGCCACCGTGCCGCACAAGGTGGAGTCGGCCTATCTGGAACGCGACGAGGTCGTGGAGATCGCGCGCCAGGGCGCCGCCGCGGGTTGTAAAGAGGCTCTGTTCACCCTCGGCGACCGCCCGGAACTGCGCTGGGACGCCGCCGCCGAATGGCTCGAGGCACGCGGCTATTCCTCCACGGTGGACTATCTGCGCTCCTGCGCCGTCGCGGTCCTGGAGGAGACGGGACTGCTGCCGCACCTGAACCCCGGCGTGTTGAGCTGGGCCGAGATGACCAGGCTCAAGCCGGTCGCGCCCAGCATGGGCATGATGCTGGAGACCAGCGCCGAGCGGCTGTGGAGCCAGAAGGGCATGCCGCACTACGCCAGCCCGGACAAGGAGCCCGCCGTCCGGCTCAAGGTGCTCGCCGAGGCCGGCCGCATCGGCATCCCCTTCACCAGCGGCATCCTCATCGGCATCGGCGAGACGCATCGGGAGCGGGCCGAGGCGCTGCTCGCGCTGCGTGCCTCCGCCCGCCAGTACGGACACCTCCAAGAGGTGATCGTGCAGAACTTCCGTGCCAAGCCGGACACCGCGATGCGCGGGATGCCGGATGCGGACCTGCATGAACTCGCGGCGACGATCGCGGTGGCCCGGCTGCTGATGCCCTCGGGCGTCAGCGTGCAGGCACCGCCGAACCTCGTCGGGGCCGAGCACGGGCTGATGCTGCGTGCGGGCATCGACGACTGGGGCGGCGTGTCCCCGGTGACTCCGGACCACGTCAACCCCGAACGGCCGTGGCCCGCGATCGACGCGCTCGCCGAGATCACCGCGGAGAACGGCTTCGCCCTGCGCGAGCGACTCACCATCTATCCGCGACACCTGCGCCAGGGCCTGGCGGGCGACGGCACCCAGTGGCTGGACACCAGGGTGGCGGCCCACGTCGCGGCGCTGGCCGCTCCGGACGGCCTCGCCGACTCCGCCGCCGTCCTCACCGGACGTCCGTGGCAGGAGCCCGACGGCGGCGTCGAGTCCGTCGGCCGCACCGACCTGCATGTCGACATCGACACCGTCGGCCGCACCGAGGATCGCCGAGGCGACTTCGACACCGTGTACGGCGACTGGGAGTCCCTCAAGGAGCAGCTGCCGAGCACGGCGGCCCCCGAACGGCTGGACACCGACGTCCGCGACGGTCTCCGGATCGCCGCCGACGACCCGGCCGCCCTGCTCGACGAGGCGAACACCACCGCCGCCATGGCGCTGATGACCTGCGACGGCGCGGCGCTGGACGCGCTCGCGGGCATCGCCGACGATCTACGACGCAGCGTCGTCGGCGACGACGTCACCTACGTCGTCAACCGCAACATCAACTTCTCCAACATCTGTTACGTGGGCTGCCGATTCTGTGCCTTCGCGCAACGGGAGCGCGACGCCGACGCCTACCGGCTCTCGCCGACGGAGGTGGCGGACCGGGCCGAGGAGGCCTGGCGGGCGGGCGCCACCGAGGTCTGCATGCAGGGCGGCATCGACCCCCGGCTGCCGGTCACCGGCTACGTCGACCTGGTGCGCGCCGTGCGCGGTCGCGTCCCGGAGATGCACGTCCACGCCTTCAGCCCGATGGAGATCGTCAGCGTCGCCGCCAAGGCGGGCATCAGCATCGAGGAATGCCTCACCGAGCTGCGTGACGCGGGCCTGGGCAGCATCCCCGGCACGGCCGCCGAGATCCTGGACGACGACGTCCGCTGGGTGTTGACCAAGGGAAAGCTGCCCGCGGCACAGTGGATCGAGGTGGTCAGCACCGCCCACCGGCTCGGCATCCCCTCCTCGTCGACGATGATGTACGGCCACGTCGACACCCCGGAACACTGGCTGGGTCACCTGCGCACCCTCGCAGGCGTGCAGGACACCGCCGCGGCCAACGGCGTGAGCGGCTTCACCGAGTTCGTGCCGCTGCCGTTCGTCCACCGCAACGCGCCGCTGTACCTGGCGGGCCTGGCCCGGCCCGGACCGACCCGGCGGGACAACCGCGCGGTGCACGCCATGGCACGGCTGCTGCTGCACGGCCGGATCGACAACGTGCAGTGCTCCTGGGTGAAGCTCGGCGAGTCTGGCTCGGCCGAGGTGCTGACCGGCGGCGCCAATGACGTCGGCGGCACGCTCATGGAGGAGACGATCAGCCGGATGGCGGGCTCGGAGCACGGCTCCGCGCGCACCGTCGAGCAGCTTCGCGCGCTGGCCGACCGCATCGGCCGCCCCGCTCGACAGCGCGGCACCACCTACGGCCGGGTCGGCCGTGTGCAGCTGGGGGTGTCGCCCGTCGGCGGCGGGGCCCGCGAGGACTCGACGTGCGCGGCCCACTCGTGAGGAGCGCGGCTCGGCCCGACGGTTGGTGAGAGCAGGCCGCGCCGGGCCGGCCGACCGGTGCCCGCCGGTCCGTCCGTCCACCGCGCGGCTACGGCTTCCGGGTCGGGTACATCGGCGCCCTGCCCGTGTCTCGGAACGAGTGCGGCGCCGTGGTCTGCTTCGTCGACCTTCCTGCGTCCGTTCGTCGTGACTCCGGTCTCCTCGTAGCGGAGGGCGGCGTCGTCGTCGATCGTGGACGGTCCCTGTCTTGATGGTGGACGGGTACGGCATCATGAGGCGAAGTTCGACGGACGGTAAGGGGGACGTCATTGTCCGTGACGGACGTTGTCCAGCAGTTGCGCCACGCATACTCCCGGCTCACCACGGCGCGACAGGCCGCCATGGTGGCCGAGAACGCCATCGACGAAGGCAGGGACGTCTTCGACCGCGACACCATGGGCTCGCTTCGACCGCAGGTCGACCAGATCTGTCGCCTCGGTCGCGACGCGGCCGACGACGTGCGCCTCGCTCACATCGCCATCGTCGCGGCACAGCAGTTCATCGACGACTACTGCGTCGCCGTCGCGGGCCGAGGACTCGCCGAATTCACGCCGGCCCTCGGCCCCTCCACCGCTCGGTCGGGCACCCCGACGGCTCTCGAGGCCGCACCGACCGACACCGGGTCGCCACCGAACACGAACGCCGACAGGAACTGACCGCCGATCGGGAACGCGCGGGCGCGGTCATCCGCCCCGCCGACGTCACCCGGATCACCCGCCTTCCCAGCGGACGCATCGTCTGGGTCGAGGGGAACAACGACCGAGGTGGACAGGACCACATCCTGACCGACGCGAGGGTCAAGGATTTCGAGCAGGCGGGTGTCCGCAGGGATCAGATAATGGACCTCGTATTTGCCGCGCTCGAGCGAGGCACCGTGGTCGGGTACAGCGGAAGAGACCGTAAGGTCTATGAGATCATCTTCGAAGGAGCGCGATACCGTGTGGCGGTCACAGTCACGCGCGAGGGGGTAGTCATCGGAGCGCACCCCATCCCGCTGAACCGAAGGCTGCGTACCCGTCTTCATAGGAGTTGACATGGCAAGGGACATCGCAGTCGTCCTTCTGGTGGGCTGGCAGGAAGACCCGTTCTACTATGAGACGAAGCAGTCGGAAACGTATAACCACTCTCTCGACGAGGCCGAAGAAGACCTCCTGCTCCCGGCTGACCTGGTCGCCGACATTGCCGCATGGGACGACGAGTTTCAGGCCGTCTACCGGCCCGACGACTACCGTAACTCCGAATTCGAGTCTCCGGAGACCGAAGCGGCATGGTACGAACGAGGAAGGGTGTTGGCCGAGCGTGTCAAGCGGCAGTCGCCCGTGGTCGTGAGCGTCGAATACCGGGCTGACGGAGCGATCCGGGCTGGCGAATGCGTATTCTGATGACTACCGGTGGAACCATCCGGCGGCGATGAATCGTGTCTTTCTCGAGGTCGGGCCGGCCCGTTCGGCGGTGTCAGTGAAACGGAGACCACGGCCCGGGTTTCGAAGGAGCTGATGTCTCTCGCGCTGTCTCGGTGATTCTTCTGGTGGGCCGGCAGGAGGGCCGTTCTGCTACGAGTGTGATGACCCCGAGGAATACGGCCATTCTATGAGGAGGCCGCCGAGGATCTGCGGCTCCCTACGGATCTCGTCGCCGCCCTCACCGCATGGGACGATGAGGACCAGGCGACCTGTGACCCCAGCGGTTCGCGCGGTCGCGAGTCGGGGTCTCCCTCGATCGAGGCGGCGAAGGCCTGGCGTGGCCGAGGAATGGTCATCGCGCGACCTGTCCAGTGCGAACCACCCGTCGTGGCAAGCGTCGACTATCGAGCGGGATGATTCCGCCGCTGCGGATTCCCTGACTTCTCGATCGGCGACGGCAGGGCGGGCGTGGTGGCCCGGCCCTGCCCGTCGGTCGCCGTCATTCCGTGTCGCGTCGCGGCCGCAGCCGCCCGAGCACCGTCCCCAGCGTCCCCAGCTCCGGTGTGGAGAGCCGGTCGGCGAAGGATCGCTCCACGACGGCGGCGTTGGTGTGGACCGCCGCCAGCATCAGCCGCCGCCCCGCCGAGGTGAGGCGGACGTAGACGGCGCGGGAGTCGTCCGGCAGTACGGAACGTTCGACGAGTCCTCGGCGCTCCAGTCGATCGACGAGCCTGCTCAGCGCGCTCTGGCTGAGCACGACACGATCGGTCAGCTCCCGCAGGCGGACCCCGCCGGTGGGGATGTTGGACAGGGCGTCGAACTCGCTGATGGAGAGCCCGTGTCTCGTGGCGAACTCGTGTTCCAGCTCGGCGAGCACCATCGCGTGGACCTCCATCAGCGAACGCCACACGTCCACCTTGGCCCGGCGCGCGTCCCGGTCGGCCATCCGCGCCTCCGACCGCGCGCGGCGGTCCTCGGCGTCCTGCGGCGCGGTGCCTGCCGGCCCCGCGTCGCTCACCGGTCCTCCTTTCTGCCGAGCAGCTGGGAGAAGGGCACCGGGTCGTCGAAGGGATCGGCCGGGCGGGCCGCCGGACGCCCGGCGATCAGGCCGGCCAGCTCGCCCGCGGCACGGTCGATCCTGCTCGCCAGACCGCTGTCCCCGCCTGCCGCTCCCCAGTCCTCGGCGGCGGCGTAGACGCCGGTGGGGACGACGACGGAACGCAGGTAGCCGAACATCGGCCGCAGCGCGTGGTCCAGCGCGAGCGAGTGTCGTGCCGTCCCGCCGGTCGCACCGATGAGGACGGGCAGGTTCGTCAGCGCGTCGGAGTCCAGCACGTCGAAGAACATCTTGAACAGCCCGCTGTAGGACGCGGTGAAGATCGGCGTCACGGCGATCAGCCCGTCGGAGGCCGTCACCCGGTCGATCGCCGCGCGCAGCCCGCCTGCGGGAAAACCGGTGAGCAGGTTGTCGGCCAGCTCCCTGGCGTGGTCGCGCAGCTCGATCACCTCGGTGTCGACCTGCACGTCCTGCGCGTCGAGGGCCCGTGCCGAGGCCTCGGCCAGTCGGTCGGCCAGCAGCCGGGTCGAGGACGGCACGCCGAGTCCGGCGGCGACCACGGTGAGCGTGCGCGTGGTCATCGTGCCGCCTCTGCGTCGTCCTGACCGGCGTCGTCCCGGCCCGCGTCGTCCCGGCCCGCGTCGTCCTGTCCCGCTCGGGCCGCGTCTCGCGCGGTCCGCAGGCTCGCGTGGGTCGGGGCCGCGGGCACGTGGGCGGGCCGCAGCGCGTCGAACTCCTTGCGCAACACGGGAAGCACCTCCTCGCCGATGATGTCGAGCTGTTCCAGGACGGTCTTCAGCGGCAGGCCCGCGTGGTCGACGAGGAAGAGCTGTCGCTGGTAGTCCCCGAAGTACTCGCGGAACCGCAGCGTCTTGTCGATCGCCTCCTGCGGGCTGCCGACGGTCAGCGGCGTCTGCTCCATGAAGTCCTCCAACGATGGCCCGTGCCCGTAGACCGGCGCGTCGTCGAAGTACGGCCGGAACTCGCGCACCGCGTCCTGCGACTTCGGCCGCAGGAAGAGCTGGCCGCCGAGTCCGACGATCGCCTGGTCGGCCGCACCGTGACCGTAGTGCTCGAAGCGGGTCCGGTACAGGTTGATCAGGCGGATGAAGTGCTCCTTGGGCCAGAAGATGTGGTTGGCGAAGAAGCCGTCGCCGTAGTAGGCGGCCTGTTCGGCGATCTCCGGGCTGCGGATCGAGCCGTGCCAGACGAACGGCGGCACGTCGTCCAGCGGCCGCGGCGTCGAGGTGAAGGACTGCAACGGGGTGCGGAACCTGCCCTCCCAGTCCACGACGTCCTGGCGCCACAGCTGGTGCAGCAGCGCGTAGTTCTCGATCGCCAGCGGGATGCCCTGCCGGATGTCCTGGCCGAACCACGGGTAGACCGGCCCGGTGTTGCCCCGGCCGAGCATCAGGTCCACCCGCCCGTCGGCGAGGTGCTGAAGCATGGCGTAGTCCTCGGCGATCTTCACCGGGTCGTTCGTCGTGATCAGCGTCGTCGCGGTCGACAGCAGCAGTCGTTCGGTGCGGGCGGCGATGTAGCCGAGCATGGTGGTGGGGGAGGAGGGGACGAACGGCGGGTTGTGGTGCTCGCCCGTCGCGAAGACGTCGAGGCCGATCTCCTCGGCCTTCAGCGCGATGGCGACCATCGCCTTGATCCGCTCCGCCTCGGTGGGCGTGGTGCCGTCGGTCGGGTCGGGTGTGACGTCTCCGACGGTGAAGATCCCGAACTGCATCTCGTCAACCTCCTGGAAAGTGTATGCGCATGCATAACACGGGTGGGGTCGAGATTGTTCCCGGCGGCGTCCACTCCTGGTCCGCGGCGGGTGTGCGCGGACGTGCGCCGGGGGGCGCATGGTCGGGCATGATCGCCGCGCAGGTCGGGGCCGTCGCGAGGGCGAGTCGTCGGTCGACCGTCAGGACTCGGCCTTCTTCGCCTCGATGTAGGTCTCGATGCCGTCGAGCACGCGGTCGAGGCCGAAGCCGACGACGTCGGCGGGTTCCTCGAAGGTCCCCGCGGCCACCACGGCGTTCAGGGTCGGGAAGCGGTCGGCGCCGATCCGGCGCAGCATCGAGCCGGAGACCGGCGAGTCGTCCGTCTCCTCCGGCGTGCCGAGCCGCAGGTCGACGGCGACCTGGACGGCGCCGCGCACGTACATGTTGAGCAGGGAGATCACCTCGACCCGCTCCAGGTCGCTGAGTCCGGTGTCCGCCGTCGCGGCCAGGGCGACCTCCAGCCACTCGGTCTCGTTGGGCCCGAGCGTGCCCTTTCGCGAGGTCAGCAGCGGCAGGACCCAGGGGCGTTCGCGGAAGACGTCGAGGGAGAAGCGTGCCCAGCTGGCCAGGCGGCTTCGCCAGTCGGCGCCCTCGCCTGCCGAACGCGGCGGGACGCCGAGCACCGTGTCGACGACGAGGGCGACGAGTTCGGCCTTGCCCGGCACGTAGCGATACAGCGAGGCGACACCGGTGCCGAGCTGCTCGGCGACCCGGCCCATCGAGAGCGCGGGGAGCCCGTCGGCGTCGGCCACCTCGATCGCGGCCCGCACGATCTCGTCCACGCTCAGGCCGGGCTTCGGGCCACGTCGGGGCCGCTGTCGTTCGCCCCAGAGCAGGTCCAGGCCTCGGGTGGCGGCCTGCCTCTCGTCGTCGGTCATGTCGCCCCTGTCTCAACGTCGGTTCGTCGATTCCGCTTGACAGTATCGCAGAACTGCGAAAGCCTTTCGCAGAACCGCGAATGACATTCGCAGTTTTGATGGGGGCACCTGACGTCCGACCACCCCGCCGCCCGACCGCGAGCCATGACTCGCGCCCGGCAGGCGGCGATCGAACGCGCCCGACAACGCCGTGCCGCACCCGCCCGACGAGCAGACACACCGGTCCGCCGTCGGACGGTGCGGTCCGTGACCAGCGCGAAGGAGACGACCATGACCACGTCGACTGGCTCGCCCGCGATGCGGCAGCCCGACGGAGCCGAGAGACCGCCGCACTCGGCATCGCCGAGCGCGCCGCCTGCCCGACGGACGCCGTGGTGGCGACGACCCTGGATCGCGCCGCTGGCCTTCGTGGCCGTGGCCTTCGTCGGCTTCTCGATGCCGCCCTACCTCACCGGCGACCCGGATCAGGCGCGGGTGCCGATGCCCGAGGGCGTCGCGTTCTACTACCCGGTGCTGGTGGCGCACGTCCTGTTCGCCTCGGTGGCCATGATCGCCGGCGTGTTCCAGGTGTGGCCGTGGTTCCGCGGCCGGTTCCGCAAGGCCCACCGGGTGATCGGCCGCGTCTACGTCTTCGCGGGCTGCGTGCCCGCCGGACTCACCGGCGTGATCGTCGCCGTACAGACCCCGACCGGCCCGGTGGCACAGACCAGCAGCGTGATCCTCTCGCTGCTGTGGATCGTCTTCACCGTCACCGGCTTCCGTCGCGCCCGCGCCCGCCGTTTCGCCGAGCATCGCCGCTGGATGATCCGCAGCTTCGCCCTGACCATGTCGATCACCACCAACCGGTTCTGGGGAGCGATGGCCTGGTTCATCCTCGAACCCCGGATGGAGACGACGTTCGAGGGCAGCCGGATCGCCTTCGACTACGCGATCTCCGGGCTGGCCACCTGGCTGGGCTGGACCGTGGTGCTGGGACTGACCGAGGCCTGGCTCCAGCTCGGTCAGTCGCGCGAACGCCGAGCCCGAGCCGGTCGGCGCAGGGCCTCCCGCTCCGCGGCCTGAACCGTCGCCCCCGCCGGAATCGGCGGGGGCGAGTCCGACGGTGTTCCGTGGTCCCCGCCGCCGACCCCGGCCAGGTCGTCGACGGGGGCAGCTCCGTCATGCTCGCCGGGATCGCCGATGTCGCGACGCTGTCCGCCCAGGTCACGGTGTGGGTGTGGGCCTCCGGCGCCGTGCGGATCACCAGCCTCGACCCGTGGGAGCCGCACCGCCGTCGCGGGCGTCTCCCCGAACCTGCCGCCGAGGTGGTGGCGACCTGCCACGACCTGCCACGACGGCACCAAGGACAGCGCCAACCCGGCGAGCTGGGAGCAGGTCGACCCGGCCGACTACGCCGCACCGGGGGAGTTCGAGGTGACAGGCGTCGTCGAGGGCAGCGGTCAGCCCGCCGTGGCGCGGGTGGTGGTGGGCGGCGGGGCGCCGGCCTTCCGGAGTCGAGGTCGGCGGCGCCGCGGATCGTGGACCGCCGGGCGGGCGTTCCACCGCCCGGCCTCGGGGCGGTCATCGAGCCGTATGGCGTGCTCCGCGACTCCGCATCATGCGGGGACGCGACTCGGCAGGGTCGCCCGGGCATCGACCCGGGGGCTCGACGGGACGGGGGCAGGGACGGGGTGGCGCCGGCGACGATCGACGAGTCCTCCGGTCACCCCCGGAGCCCTCGGCCGTCGCGGGATGGTCGGGGAACGGCACGATCCCGCCGCGGTCGGTCGATCCGCGTGGCGGCGCGGGCGCGCCGGGGCACGCCCCGCGCTCACACCCGCACGTCCCCCGTCGTCTCGCGGATCACCAGGCGCACCGGCAGGGTGACGATGCCGCCGTGGCGTTCGCCGTCGATGGCGTGGAACAGGTGTCGGGCCGCCGTGCGGCCGAGCTCCTCCAGGTTCATGTCCACACTGGTCAGCGGCGGCCGGGAGCTGGCGGTCAGCACCTCCCAGTTGTCGAAGCCCGCCACCCAGACGTCCTCGGGCACCCGCCTGCCGCGCTCTCGCAGCGTCTCCAGGGCGCCGCGCGCGACCTGGTCGTTGCCGCAGAGCACCGCGTCGACGTCGGGGTTCTCCGTCAGGAGCGCGTCGGCGGCCTGTCTGCCCCAGGCCTCGGACCACTCCCCGTAGGTCTCCGCGCCGCCGACCAGGTCGAGCCCGGCATCGTGCAGTGCCGCCCGGACGCCCGCGACCCGGTCGCGCGCGGCGGCGTAGTCGGCGTCGCCTGCCAGCAGCGCGATCCGCCGCCTGCCGCCCGCCACCAGGTGTTCCACGGCCAGCGCTCCGCCGCGGACGTTGTCCGGGACGAAGGACACGTCGGCGTCGTCCTCGGAGGGGGCATAGGCGTAGACCACCGGCACGGGCAGCTGTTGTCCGAGGCTGGGTCGGGGGTCGGTGCGCGAGCCCACCACGATCAGGCCGTCGACGCGGCGGGCCAGCAACGTCGCCACGTGCCTGCGCTCCCGTTCGGCGTCGCCGCGCGCGTCACACAGCAGCACCGAGGTGGCGCCGGAGCCGAAGGCGTCTTCGGCGCCCATCAGGATCGGCAGGGCGAACCGGCCGTCCAGGTCGCTGGTGAGCATGCCGACGGTGCCGGACTTGGGCATGTTCAGCGCCTGGGCGAACGGATTGGGGGTGAACGACAGGGACTCGGCCGCCGCCAGGACGCGCTCCCTGGTCTCCGCGCGGACCTGCCTGCGACCGTTCAATGCCTTCGATGCCGTGGCCACCGAGACGCCTGCGAGTCGGGCGACGTCGGTGAGGGTGATGGAGCGTTTCTGCTCGCCTCGGGTGCCGCGGTTCATCGCCTCATGCTCCTCGGCCGGAAGAGTTCGCCGTCTCCTCGCATTCTCCCGTTGCCGTGGTCTTGACGTCGGAACGGGCCCGAACCTACGATACCGAAAGTAGTTTCGGCGCGCGGGCGTCGACTACCGCCAGACCAGTTCCGTCGATCGCACTCCCATCGCCGATCTCGGCAGGCGGTCCGATCGAGACCGCCGTCCGCCCTCTCGCTCCGAAGTGGACGACGGTGCCCCTCGTCATGCCGCTCGGCTTCGCTCAACGATGAGCACAAGGAGAACGTGACGTGCGTGAGAAGACAGTCCGCCGCCGGATCTCCGTGATACTGGCGGCCGTCGCGCTGACATCCGCGTGCGGGACGGCCGACGTCGGCGAGGAGACCGCCGAGACCGGCCAGACCCTCACCATCTGGACGCGAGCGGCCACCGAGGCGCAGACCAGGGGATTCGTCGACGCCTACAACGCGCTGGGTCGCAACCAGGTCGAACTCACCGTGGTGCCCAACGACACCTACCTGCAACAGGTCGCCACGGCGGCAGGGGGCCGGAGCCTGCCCGACCTGCTCGGCGCCGACGTCGTCTACGCCAGGAACTTCATCCGCCACGGCTTCTACACCGACCTCGGCGAACGGCTCGCCGAGACCGACCTCGTCGAGCGCCTTGCCCCGGCCCACCTGGACGCGGGCACCGCCGACGGCGCTTATCACGCCGTCCCGCACACCCTCGACCTGTCGCTGATCTTCTATAACAAGGTGCTCTACCGGGAGGCGGGCCTCGACCCCGAGCAGCCCCCCGAGACCCTGCCCGAGATGATGGCGCACGCCGAGGCGATCTCGGCGCTGGGCGGCGACGTCTCGGGCACCTACTTCGGCGGCAACTGCCCCGGCTGCCTGCTCTTCACCCTGTGGCCGATGGTCTGGGCCGACGGGGGAGAGGTCCTCACCGCCGACGGCACGGCGTCCGCCATGGACGTCGACACCATCGGACCGGTCTTCCAGGCGTATCGCGACGCCTTCGCCGCCGGGATCGCGCCCGCGTCCTCGGCGCAGGAGAACGGGATCAGCTGGTTGCAGCCCTTCGCCGAAGGCCGCGTCGGCGTCGCCCCACTCGGCTCGACGATGCTGCGGCTGATGCCGGAGCACGAGCGCCTGGAGATCGGCGTCGCGCCGATCCGGGGCATGGACGGCGGCGAGTCCACCTTCGTCGGCGGCGACGTCCTCGGCATCACCTCGACGTCCACCAAGAAGGCCGCGGCCTGGGACTTCCTCTCCTGGACGCTGTCGGCGGACGTCCAACGCGACGTGCTCACCGCGGGCGGCGACGTCAGCGTCCGCACCGACCTGATCCCGACCGGACCCGACGGCACCGGTGTCCCCGACGACCGGCTCCGGACCTTCCACGAGGTCGTGGACGTCGGCCGGGTGCCCACGGCGGTCAACTTCGGCGCCACCTTCAACGACCCGCAGGGCCCGTGGCTCCAGTTCGCCCGCTCGGCGATCTTCGGGCCCGAGTCGGTGGACGAGGCGATCGCCGCGTTCCGACCCCGACTCGACTCCTCCCTCGACATCGCGGGCTAGCCGATCCGCCGCTCCGCGGCCTCGGACCGCTCGCCCCGCACCGCACCCGGACGCCCGCCCTGGGCCGCCCCGCCCCTGGGCCGCCCCGCCCCTGGGCCGCCCCGCACCGAGATCCGCCCCACCCGAACCCGCCCGAGGCTCGACTCCGCACCAGCTCGCGATCAGAGGAGCCACCGTGAGAAGCACCGGCACCACCGCGGCGCCCCGGCGCCGCCGCGGCACGGACCGAACCACCCAGGCGTTGGTGTTGTCGCTGCCCGCGTCACTGGTCGTCGGCCTGCTCTTCGTCGTCCCCCTGGGTCTGCTGGTGTGGATGTCGATGACGGACTGGCCGCTGCTGGGCGAGCCGAGCTTCGTCGGGTTCGCCCAGTACGGCGCGATCCTCGACGATCCGCTGTTCCTGGACGCCGTCTGGTTCACCGCCCGCTACACCGTCATCACCACGGTGCTCCTCACCGCCGTCGCGCTCGGCCTGGCCCTGCTGGTGCAGCAGACTCGCCTGGGCACCGGTCTGCTGCGTACCGCGTTCTTCCTGCCCGCCTCGATGGGCCTGGCGGTCGCCGCGCTGCTGTGGTTCGCCCTGTACTCCGACGAGGTGGGTCCGCTGTCGGACGTGCTGATGGCACTGGGGCTGGTGGCCGAGCCGGTGAACTGGCTCGGCACGCCCGACGGCGCACTGTGGTCGACGGTGCTGATGGTGCTGTGGCGCTTCGCCGGCTTCTACATGATCATCCTGCTGACCGGGCTCCAGTCGATCCCGACCCAGGTCTACGAGGCGGCCCGCATCGACGGCGCGGGCTGGTGGCGCACCTTCACGGGGGTGACCCTGCCGCTGCTGCGGCCCACGCTGGCGCTGGTGCTGGTCCTGTCGGTCACCGGCTCGCTGCTGGCCTTCGAGCAGTTCTACGTGCTGACCGGCGGCGGACCGGACAACTCGACCGTCACCGTCGTGTCGACGATCTTCCGGCAGGCCTTCACGCTGTTCGACCTCAGCCGAGCCGCCGCGATGTCGGTGGTCGTGCTCATCGCCCTGGTGCTGGCCAACATCGTCCAGCTCAGCCTGATCAGGAAGGGAGCCGACTCCTGATGCGGGCAGACACCGCCGCACGCGGCACCCGGATTCGCATCGTGATCGCCGACACGGGCGCGCTGACCACCGGCGTCGCCCTGGCGATCCTGTTCCTGCTGCCGCTGCTCTGGGCCGGCTACTCCTCGCTGAGCGGTCCCCGTGCCACCGGCGACGGCGCGGGACTGGGCACGGAGAACTACCAGCGCCTGTTCTCCTACGGGGAGGGCCTGTTCGTCTACGTCGCCAACAGCGTGGCCGTCTCGCTGATGACGGTGGCGGGCACCGTGGTGGTGTCGGTCCTGGCGGGCTACGCGATCGCCCGCTTCCGCTTCCCCGGCCGCAACCTGCTCTTCCTCGGCACCCTGGCGATCATGATGGTGCCGTATCCGACCATCCTCATCCCGCTGTACGTCCTGCTCAGCCGTGCCGGGCTCCAGAACTCGCTGGTCGGGCTGGCCCTGGTGCTGATCATGTTCCAGCTGCCGTTCTCGCTGTTCATGATGCGCAACTCCTTCGAGGCCGTGCCCAGGGAGTTCGACGAGGCCGCCCTCGTCGACGGCGCCGGAGTGCCCCGCACCCTCTGGTCGGTCCTGCTGCCGGCCGTGACCCCCGGCGTGATCACGGTGGCGCTCTTCGCCTTCCTCAACTCCTGGAACGAGTTCATCGCCCCGTTGATGCTGGTCACCGACGGCTCCCGCTACACGTTGCCCGTCGCGCTGGCCGCCATGCGCTCCGGGAACTTCGGCGCGGTCGACTTCGGCGCGCTCCAGTCCGGCGTCGTCGTGAGCGCGGTGCCCTGCATGATCCTGTTCGTCCTCCTGCAACGGCACTACGTCCGAGGGTTCGCCTCCGGCGCGCTCAAGGGCTGAGGCCGTTCGGGCATGCCCCGGCCGTCCGAGCCCACCGAACTCGACTCCCCCTCGACCACGGTGAAGGAGACACCTTCGATGCGCACCTCCGCCTGCGGCGAGCACCCCGCTCCCGCGCGCCCCGAATCCCGAACGGACGCCGACGCGGGCCCGCCCGTCGCACCCAGCCACGGCACCTTGACCCCGCTGCGACTCGACGAGGTGCGACTGACCAGCGGATTCTGGGCGGACCGGCAGCGGATCAACCGCGAGAACACCCTCGCCCACTGTGAACAGTGGATGGAACGCCTCGGCTGGATCGCCAACTTCGACGCCACCGCCGAGGCCCTCGCCCACGGCACCCGGGGTGAGCATCGCGGCGCGAACTTCGCCGACTCCGAGATCTACAAGCTGCTGGAGGCCATGGCCTGGGAGGCCCACCGCGGTGACGACCCCGAGACGGACCGCCGCTTCACCGCGCTGGTCGAGCGCGTGGCCGCGGCCCAGCACCCCGACGGCTATCTCAACACCTGCTACGGCAGGCCCGGCAGGCCGGAGCGCTACTCGGACCTGGCCTGGGGACACGAGCTGTACTGCGCGGGACATCTGATCCAGGCCGCCGTCGCCAGGGCCAGGACCCGGGGCGCCGACGAACCGCTCGTGACCGTGGCACGTCGCGTCGCCGACCACCTCTACGCCGAGTTCGGACCCGACGGGCGCGACGCGGTGTGCGGACACCCCGAGATCGAGACCGCCCTGGTCGAGCTGTACCGGGTGACCGGGGAGGAACGGCACCTCACGCTCGCCGGGCTCTTCGTCGACCGCCGGGGCACCGGCACCCTGCCGCCGATCCAGTTCGGCGCTGCCTACTTCCAGGACGACATTCCCGTTCGCGACGCCACGGTGCTGCGCGGCCACGCCGTCCGGGCGCTCTACCTGTCCGCAGGCGCCGTCGACGTCGGCGTGGAGACCGACGACCGATCGCTGCTCGACGCCGTCGAGACGCAGTGGGACACCACCGTCGCCCGCCGCACCTACCTGACCGGCGGCATGGGATCACACCACCTCGACGAGTCCTTCGGCGCCGACTACGCGCTCCCGCCCGACCGGGCCTACTCCGAGACCTGCGCCGGCATCGCCTCGGTGATGCTGTCCTGGCGGCTGCTGCTGGCCACCGGCCGCACCCGCTACGCGGACCTCATCGAACGCACCCTGTTCAACGTCGTGGCCACCTCGCCCCGCGCCGACGGCCGCGCCTTCTTCTACGCCAACACCCTCCACCAGCGCACCGAGGGTCGGGTCCCCGCCGAGGACGAGGTCAGCACCTCGGCGGGCGCGAGCCTGCGCCCGCCCTGGTACGGCGTCTCCTGCTGCCCCACCAACGTCGCCCGCACCCTCGCCTCGATCGCGGGCTACGTCGCGACCCGCGACGCCGAGGGCGTGCAGATCCACCAGTACACCCCCTGCGACATCCGCACCACCCTCGACGACGGCACCGTGATCGATCTGAAGGTCGACACGTCCTATCCGCGTGGCCGCTGCATCGCGATCCGGGTTCGCACCGCGGGCCGCTTCGCCCTCACCCTGCGCGTGCCGCACTGGGCACAGGGCAAGGCCGTCCTCGACGACGGCGGCACCCGACGGCATCTCGACGAGGCCACCGTCACCGTGCGTCGAGAGTTCGCCGAGGGTGAGACGTTGCGACTCGATCTGGACCTCACGCCCCGGTTCACCACGGTCGACGACCAGATCGACGCGGTGCGCGGCTGCGTCGCGGTGGAAAGCGGCCCCCTGGTGTTGTGCGCGGAGTCCGTCGACCTCCCCGACGACCTCGACCTGGAGGACCTGCGCGTCGACTTCTCGGTGGCGCCGCGGCCACACCCCGAAGGGGCGTCGATCCGGATACGGCCCCGAGCCGAGCCGGTGGCCTGGTCCGACCGGTGGGGCCCGTACGGAAGTCCGATGTACCGGCACGACGCGGCGGCCCGACCCGACATGGCGGCCCCGGACGGCGGGAAGGCCGCTGGTCGGACGGCCGAGGACGACGGCGGCGACCAGACGTCCGAGGCCGCCGCGGACGCCCGGTGGATCCTGCTGCGCCCCTACCACCGCTGGGCCCACCGCGGACCGTCGACGATGCGTGTGTGGCTGCCCGTCCGTTGACGGCCGGCGCGACCGACGACGGAGCGGTCATGGACAGGAACGGGCAGGCCACGGTGTGCTCGGTGGCGGTGCGGGCCGGGGTGTCGGCGATCACGGTGTCGCGGGCGCTCGACGACCGGGCGGACGTGCACGAGGAGACGCGCCGCCGCGTGCCTCGGCTGCCTGCGGCCCGAGGGCAGCGGCAGGCGCCGCGACCGCGTCGGGGAAGGACTGATCGGTCTGCTCACCGGAGACGCGGGCGGCGCGGGCCGCGGCAGGCGGGCTCCGAGGGCGCACGGGGGCCACGCGGCGGCGCGGTCCCCGGAACCGACGGCGTCGGGGTCCGGTCGGTCGCTCTCACCTGCCCGGAGGCACCAGAAGCGGTGTCAACGCTCAGCGTGGTCCAGGACGCCGTCAGGCGACCGTTCGGTCGCCGCCGCACTCGCCCGGCCTGACCGACGGGAGCGGTCGGGGCCGACGTCGTTCGCACGGCACCGGCGCGGCCCGCACCGCGCCGTCTCGCGGCGGCGGCACGCCCCTGACCGGCGATGGTTGACTCTCCCCGAACGGGAAGGCCCATCGTCTGAATCATGTTCACCATCAGCGCCTTCGCCAGGCTCACGGAGCTGTCACCGAAGACCCTCCGCTACTACCACGATCGAGGGCTCCTCGTGCCCGCGCAGGTCGCCGCCGACACCGGATACCGCACCTACACGCTGCGCCAGGTGGCCGACGCCGTCCGCATCTCGGTGCTCCGGCGCGGCGGGATGCCCGTCAGCCGAGTCCGGGAGGTCCTGGACAACCCGGATCACGCCGACGCCTTGATCGACGAGTTCCACGAGGAACTCCGGCGTCGCAGGAAGATCGAGGACGACGCGCTCACCGGCGCCCGACGGGCCGCCTTCGACGGCGAGGCCGTCACCGGCGAGATCCGATCGATGCCCGCCCAGCTCTACGCCGCGGTCACGGTCGCGCTGCCGCTCGCCGGCGAGACGGAACCCGGCGACGACGCGACGCTGCGACGGATCAACGAGGAGGTCGACCGCGGCGCGGACCGGCTGCGCGACCTGTTGATCACGGCGGGGATCACCCCGACCGGACCGTGGTGGTCGAACCTCGGCGTCCACGGCGACCGGATGGCCGTCACCGTCCACTTCCCGCTGCCGAACGGCGCCGACCCCGCCGAGGTCACCTCCCTCGCCGAGGACGTCCACCACGGTGAGCTGCCCGCACGCTCGGAGGCCTGGGTGGAGATCCCCTACCCGGAGTCCGACGGCGACTCCTCCGTCCGACTGGCCCTGTCCGCGCTGGTCTCCGCCACCGACGAACTCGGCGCCGACCTCACCGCCCTGCGGCAGACCATCCTCGCCGACGCGACCCGCGTCGAGTTCGCCGTCACCCTGGAGACGAGCCCGTGACCGACCCGTCCCGGCCCGCCGACCGCGGTGAGGAACTGCGCTTCGCGCAGCTGGCCCGCCCGACCGTTCACTCACGCCGCAGGCTGATCGTGGCGTCGCTCGTCCTCGTGGGCGGCATCCTGGCCTCGGCCGTCCTGCTCATCGTGATCCTCGTCGTCAGCGGCCTCGGTGATCTCCTGCTGAGCGACGACCCCGGGGCGGTCGGACTCGCCCTCACCCTGCTCACGGTTCCGCTGATCACCCTGCCCCCGGCGGCGCTCACCGCGCGTGGAGTGCTCCGGATGCGTCTCGGCGAGGTCTGCTCGGTCGAGGGGGCGTTCCGCTGGGGGTGGTTCTGGCGCTGTCTCGCCGTCGCGATCACCGTCGCGGTGACGACCTCCGCGGTGAGCCTCTGGTGGGGCGGCTCGGCCGCGTTCCGACTCGCCGATCAATGGCAGGCGCTCGCCGTGGTCGTCCTCCTCGGGGTCCCCCTGGCGGCCTTCGCCGAGGAGTTCGTCTTCCGAGGCGTCCTGACCCACATCCTGGGCGCCCGCTGGTCGAGGCCGCTGACGGCCGTCACCGTGCCCGCCGTGACGACCTCGGTGCTGTTCGGCCTGGTCCACGGCATGGCGGGGATCGTCATGTTCCTCGTCACCGTCGCAGGCGGGCTGCTCTACGCGATCCTGTGCGACCAGACGGGCGGCCTGGAGGCCGCCACCGCCGCACACACCGCCTGGAACGGGGTCCTCATGATCTCCGTGTTCCTGCTCTCCACATCGGATGCCGGACAGTCCACCACGGCCGTCGCGGCGACCCTGGCGACGGACCTGCTGCTGGTCGCACTCCTCGTCCTGCTCGCCCGCCGCACGGCCGTCGCCCGTCTGCGGCAGGCCGTCCCCGTGCCGGCGGCCGGCTGACCGAGGACGGCTGTCGACCATCGACGTCGGCAGCCGTCCCGCCGCGGCGCTGCCACTCCGCCGCGGCTCGCCTGGCCCCGCGCCGGTGGGCCGACCGATCTCACCACCGCATCGCGGCCGCGACGGGTGGTGGGGGTGTCATCGGAGTGGCGCGGGAGGGAGACGTCGTGCGACACGCCTGACCCTCCCGAACCGGCATCCGGGCGTGTCGGTCACGGTCCGCTAACCTCGGCGGTCGTGACACGACGACACCCCTGCTGAGGCAGGGTGGCATCGGCCCTCCGGGGCCGATGAGGATCGCAACGGGCGTGCTCGGCCATCGCCCGCCGGTGCTCGGCCGTGGCATCGGCCCTCCGGGGCCGATGAGGATCGCAACCAACGCAGCCTGCAACGCCGTGGCGAAGCCGTGCCGGTGTGGCATCGGCCCTCCGGGGCCGATGAGGATCGCAACCGCGCAGCTTGCGAGTACATCCTCTGGGGCACGAACGGGTGGCATCGGCCCTCCGGGGCCGATGAGGATCGCAACACGTGCAACCGGTCCAGGGCCTCCGGATGGTCGGCGGGTGGCATCGGCCCTTCGGGGCCGATGAGGATCGCAACGATGTGGGTCGCAACGGGGTCGATGTCGATCAAAGCGGTGCGGCGGTGCTCGGTGCGGTCCACAGTGGTGGTATCGGCCTGTCGGGGCCGAGGAGGACCGCAGCCGCGTGGGAGGCCGACAGGTGAACGCCGACGACAAGACCCTGCTGCTGGATCTGGAGAACCTGGGCAGCGTGACGTTGCGGCCGAGGCCGCTTCGTGTCCGCCTTGAGGCGCTCCTGGCAGCCGCAGGTGACCACCACCATGCCGTCGCCGCCTACGCCGTCGCCGACGGCACACCCGACGCGCTCTCCTCGGTGCTGGCGGAGCTGCGGATCGCTCCGCTTCGGGTAGCCCACGAGCCGAATGCCGCCGAGCTGGCACTGATCGCGCACGCCGAGCACGTGCACGCCGAGGGCGGCCGGGTGTTCCTCGTCGGCAGCGCGGACGGGCGACTGGCCGACCTGGTGTCGCTCGGTCGAGTCGAAGTGCTGGTGTGGGAGGGTTAGCCGGTGTCGGCCAAGCTCGCCGACGTCGTCCATGAGGTGCGCAGGCTGCCCAGGCCCACCACGGCGTCGACGGAGGACGTCTCCACGACGGCGGTGCCCGAACCCGAATGGACGCCCGTGCCGCCGGAACCCGTCGACTCGTCATCCGGGCGTCCGACCCGGCTCGGCGAACGAGTACTCACCGCGTTGATCACCGGATTCGGGGTGGCCGTCGGTCAGCGACTACTCGATGCCCTGTGGCCCCGGCGTGGACGCTGACCCGGCTTCGTCGGCCTTCGACCGACTCCGAATCCATCTCGGACGGGATGCCAAGGCTCGGCGGCCGGGCCGTGATGCCGGACGCGGACGGGAAGCGAGGACTTCGGACGATCACGTCGAGCCATGTCGAGGACCACGGCTGTTCGGAAACCGCCGTCCGGGTTCGCGGGGCCTGCGGCTGCACAGCCCACCGGTCAGGTCTCCCGCTGAGAGACCTGACAACGGCAGCGGTGACGGACTCGATCTCGGTCCACGCGGCCCGTGCCCGGCGGACGGCCTCGGGCTCGTTCCGTTGAGCATCGCGACACGCGATGTCGTGATCTCGTGCTGAGGGAAGGCAGGCGTCGGACGACACGCCTGGACATTCCGAAGTGTTCTGCGGGCGTGTCGGTCACCAGCCGATAACATCGGAGCATTCAGAACGGCAAGACCCCTGCTACGACAGGGTGGCATCGGCCCTTCGGGGTCGATGAGGATCGCAACACCAACGCTTCTGGAAGAGAAGGAAGCGGAACGAGTGGGTGGCATCGGCCCTTCGGGGTCGATGAGGATCGCAACGACCACGCCGCCTTGCTGCGCCAAGCCCTGGCAAGCCCGTGGCATCGGCCCTTCGGGGTCGATGAGGATCGCGATCTGTCGACGCCGTCACGGCACCGCCGGGTCAATCCGTCAACGACGGTGCCCGACGCCGCCACCGCATGGCGAACGTCGTCATCCTCGCTCGCCGCGTTCAGCCCGCCGTCGCCAAGCCCGTCTGGAAGGCGATCACGACGAGCTGCGCTCGGTCGCGGGCGTCCAGTTTCATCATCGCGCGGTTGACGTGGGTCTTGGCCGTGAGCGGCGAGACGTGGAGCCGCTGGGCGATCTCGTCGTTGGACAGTCCGGTGGCGACGAGTCCGACGACCTCGCGTTCCCGGTTGGTCAACGCCGACAGCCGTTCGGGTCGCGTCGGCTCGGCCCACTGCGGCCCGCTGAGGAATCGTTCGATCAGGCCTCGGGTGGCCTTGGGGGAGAGCAGCGCCTCGCCCCGCGCCACCGTCCGGATGGCCTCCAGCAGTTCGGCCGGCCGCACGCCCTTGCCGAGGAACCCGCTGGCCCCCGCCCGCAACGCCTCGAACACGTACTCGTCGACCTCGAAGGTCGTCAGGATCAGCACCCGGACCCCGGCCAGCTCGTCGTTCGCGATGATCTCCCGCGTCGCGGCGAGGCCGTCCAGCTCGGGCATCCGGATGTCCATCAACACCACGTCGGCTCGCATCGAGCGGACCAGGTCCACCGCCTCCCGGCCGGTCGACGCCTCGCCCACCACCGTCAGGTCCGGTGCCGAGTCCACCAGCGCGCGGAATCCGGCCCGGATCAACGTCTGGTCGTCGGCCACCACGACCCGTACCGGCTCGCTGCTCACGTCGTCTCCTCGGCGTTCGCGGACGGGATCGGCAGCCGGGCGAGCACCCGGAAACCGCCGCCACTGATCGGCTCAGCGCTCAGTGTCCCGCCCACCGTGACGGCACGCTCCCGCATCCCCACGATGCCGTGCCCGGCCGCCCCGGGCAGGCTCCGCGGCGTCCCCGGCTCGTCCCCGGAATCCGCGGACCTCGACGCCGCCGGGCCGATCGCCGCCGTCGTATCCGATCCCGCCGTCACACCCGACCGCGCTCCCACTCCTGGTCCTGGGCGCGAGTCCGTCGGATCGGGACCCGCCACATCCGAACCCACGCCGGTGACATCCGAACCCGTGCCGGTGACATCGGACCTCGCCTCCCACGCCGCCGAACCCGCCTCCGGCGTCCTCGACCCCGGCCCCGCAGAATCAGCCCCAAAAGCCTCCGGCCCCGGCCCCGGCCCCGCAGAATCAGCCCCAAAAGCCTCCGGCCCCGGCCCCGGCCCCGCAGAATCAGCCCCAAAAGCCTCCGGACCCGGCCCCGACACCGCCGAATCAGCCCCGGAAGGCCCCGGCCCCGGCCCAGCCTCCGACCCCGAGCCCGACCCCGACCCCGACACGGAACCTGCCCTCGCCGCACCCCGCACGCTGAATCCCGACCCGGCCCCGGAGTCCCGCGCCGCCGCCCCCGAACCGGGCGCCCCGTTGCGCACCTCCACGACCAGCTCCGCCGGACCCTGCTCGACCCGCACCGTCACCGTCGCCCCCCGCCCGTGCTTGTGGGCGTTGGTCAGCGACTCCTGCACGATCCGATACCCCGCGAGGTCCACGGCGGGCGGCAACGGCCGAGGCCGACCCGAGGTGACCAGCTCGATTCGCAGTCCCGTCGCGGCGAACGCCTCCACCAGCTCCGACACCCGGTCCAGGCTCGGGGCGGGTTCGGTGGCGGCCACCGGCTCCTCCGCGCCGCGCAACACCCCCAGCAACGTCGTCATCTCCGCCAGCACCGTGTGCCCGGCCTCCCGGATGTGCCCGACGGCCGTGGCCGCCGCCGCGGGCTGCGACGTCAACAGGTGCTCGGCCACCCCGGCCTGCACGGCGATGACCGCGATGTGATGCGCCACGACGTCGTGCAGCTCGCGGGCGATCCGCATCCGCTCCGCCACCACCCGCCGCGCCGCCTCCTCTTCGCGGTTCTGCTCGGCCCGTCGTGCCCGCTCTTCCACCTCGGCGATGTAGGCCCGCCGGCTCGACACCGCGTCGCCCACCGCCACGGCGATCCCCACCCACGCGATCACCCCGGGGTTCCCGATGCCCTGTACCAGGCTCGGCGCGGCGAACACGGACACCCCGGCCAGGACGGCCGCCGCGACGGCACCCGCCGCCCAGGCCCGCGGCCTCGGAGTCAGCGTCGCCACCGTGTACGCCGCCACCAGCGCCGGCGCCAGATACGGCGACGGCCCCTCGCCGATCGCCAGCGTCGCGGCACCGGCCGCGGTCGTCACCGCCAGCACCGGAAGCGGCCAGCGCCTGCGCACCACCAGCGCCGCACACCCCACCGCACCGACCAGGACGAGCCCGAGATTCAGCTCGGCGCGGGCGAACGGCGGCTCCCAGCCGGGCGGACCCGACGCCCACTCCGGCCGATGCCCCACGGCCCGCGACACGATCAACGGGCCCACGAAGAGCAGCAGCGCCACACCCGCGTCGAACACCTGCGGGTGTCGCCGCACCGCCTGCCGCCATCGGCCGGAACGCCTCATGCTGCGCACCGTAGGCCCGCCCGGCGGCCCGCGCGTCCTCCCCACGCCGTCCCCCGCGCGTACCGCGTCCGCGGTAGGAGACGCCCGCCGTACCGCCGACACCGACCACGCGGATGTCTGCGGGCGGACGACGCGCCGGACCCCGTCCGACGACGAGGCTGTGAGCCATGATCGAGGCAGCGAACCTGACCAAGCGCTACGGCGAGAAGACCGCCGTCGACGACCTGTCGTTCACCGTTCGCCCGGGCGCCGTCACCGGCTTCCTCGGCCCCAACGGCGCGGGCAAGTCCACCACCATGCGGATGATCGTCGGCCTGGACGCCCCCACCTCGGGCACGGTCACCGTCGACGGCAGGCCCTACGCCGAGCACGCCGCGCCGCAGCGCGAGGTCGGCGCCCTCCTGGAGGCCAAGGCCGTCCACACCGGACGGTCGGCCTATCACCACCTGCGTGCCATGGCCGCCCTCACCGGCATTCCCCGCCGCCGCGTCGACGAGGTGATCGACCTGGTCGGCCTCGCCGACGTCGCCCGCCGACGTGCGGGCGGCTTCTCCCTCGGCATGGGGCAACGCCTGGGCATCGCCGCCGCCCTGCTCGGCGACCCGAGGACCCTCATCCTCGACGAGCCCGTCAACGGGCTCGACCCCGACGGCGTCCTGTGGATCCGCACGCTGCTCAAGGACGTCGCCGCCGAGGGCCGCGCCGTCCTCGTCTCCTCCCATCTCATGAGCGAGATGGCCCTGACCGCCGAACACCTGATCGTCATCGGCCGAGGCAGGCTCATCGCCGACGTCTCCGTCGGCGAGTTCGTCGCCCGCGCCGCCCGTGACAGCGTGCTGGTCCGCTCCCCGGCGGCGACCCGGCTCCGCGAGGTCCTCGCCGAGGACGGCGTGGTGGTCAGCGGCGTCGAACGAGGCCTGCTCGACGTCACCGGCCTGACCGCCGCCCAGATCGGCGACCGCGCCCACGCCGCGAACATCCCCGTGCACGAGCTGACCCCGCAGCGTCCCTCCCTCGAAGAGGCCTTCATGGCCCTGACCAGGGACTCCGTCGAGTATCACGGCGGCATCGCGGCGCGCCCCGATCCCGGTGCGTCGAGCCGGGCCGGACTCGACGCCGCGCCGCCCCGAACCGCCGTGGACGACATCGTGCGGACCGGGAACCGCCCGACCGCGAGCACCCCGCAGGCAGCCGAGCCCGCCGACCGGGCGCGCGAGATTACCACCTCCGGAAGGACCCGCCGATGACCGCCGCACCGGACACCGCCACCAGGGCCGGCCGCCACGCCGCCGCGTCGCCCGCCGACACCGCCGCGTCGCACCCCGGCACCGGTCCGACCGATAGGGCGGTCGGAGCCGCCAGGGTGACGCTGCGCCGCGTGATCCATTCCGAGTGGATCAAGCTGTTCACCCTGCGTTCCACGGTGATCGCCCTCCTCGCCGCGATCGTCGCCCTCGTCGGACTCGGCGTCCTCTTCGCCGCCACCAGCACCGGCCAGATCGCTCCGGGCGGGCCGGACGGCGGCGGGCCGCCCGTGGCGGGACTCGACCCCGCGACGCTCTCACTCAGCGGGGTGCTGCTGGTGCAGCTGATCACCGGCTCGCTCGGCGTGCTGGCCATGGCGGGGGAGTACTCCACCGGGATGATCCGATCCTCGCTGATCGGCGTGCCGAGACGACTGCCCGTGCTGTGGGCGAAGACGCTCGTGTTCGGCGGCGTCGTCTTCGTGGCGATGCTGGCGGCGTCCGGAACCGCCTTCCTGGCGGGACAGGCCGTTCTGGCCGCGGGCGACGCCGCGAGCCTGACGCTGTCCGACGACGGGGTGCCGCGCGCCGTGGTCGGGGCCGCCGCGCAGGTGACCGGCGTCGGCCTGCTCGGGCTCGCTCTCGGCGGGCTGCTGCGCAACACCTCGGCCGCGATCTCCACGCTGGTGGGCGTGATCCTGGTCCTGCCGGGTCTGATCACCCTGCTCGGTGCGGACATCGCCGAGAACGTGAGCCCTTACCTGCCGTCCAACGCCGCTGCCGCCCTGCGTTCGGTGGTCGAGTCGCCCGAGCTGCTTCCGCCGGGGCAGGGGCTGGCGGTGTTCGGCGGGTACATCGTCCTGGCCTTGATCGCGGCGGCGGTGCTGCTGCGACGGCGGGATGTCTGAGACGCGGCTCTCTGATACCCGGGGACGTGACGAGACCGGGGCGCGAGCGTGCAGTTCGCGCCCCGGCCGCTGCTGTGATCAGCCTCGTCGGGGGGACTTGACCGAGCTGAGGAACGAGCCGAACGCGGCCCGGCTGACGACGAGCGTGCCGCCGAGGCGGTTCTTGGTGTCGCGGATGGCGATGTGGTCCTGGCGCTGGCCGATCTCCACGCAGGCGACGGCTTCGCCAGAGTACGTCGACTTTCTCCAGCGGTCAGATACGGCCATGTAGTTCCCCTCCTTGACGATGGTGATCAGCGTTGCTCCTGATGAGAGTAAGGGAGTCTTCGGCACTCATGGCTGCTGACAGCAGGCTCTCTCGAGCGTCGAGGAACGAGCGTGTGTCACGACGGCTGTGTATGAACGTCCCGGAGTTGAAATGCTCCAGAAGGACGACCGGCGGGGCCTCCTCGAACTCCAACACTATCCATCCGCTGGTTAGCGCGGCGTGGTAGCCGACATCGAGGCTGATCACCCGAACCTCGATATTCGGTTTCGTAGCGACCCATGAGAGGTGGTCGAGCTGTTCAGCCATCACCTCTGGACCACCGATCCTACGGTGCAGTGCATGTTCATCGATCAACACGGTGAGCCGTGGCGCCTGCGGACCGTCTAGGATGCCCTGACGTCCGAGTCTGTAGATCACACGGCCCTCCGCCTCGGCTGGCGGAATTCGGCTCGGTGCGCTGGACATGATCGCTCGCGCGTATCGCCTCGTCTGGCAGAGCCCAGGGATCAGCATCGGATTGACCTCGGAGATCGCGATGGCGTCCTGCTCGTATTTCATGAGGGTATCGAGCTGTGCGGTCGCCCCGCGGCTGGGAATCTCCGACCAGGTTTCGCGGTCGACGTCGCGAGCCATGGTGAGAATTCGCTCCCGCTCCTCGGCGCCGAGGCCCAGAGCTCCGAGGATCGTTGCCACTTCGTTTTCTTTGGGGACCCTGGCGCCAGTCTCATAGCGGCTGATGAGCGAGTGATGGGCTTTGATCCGATCGGCCAGACCGCGCACAGTCAGGCCGGTCTGTTTGCGGCTCGCGCGGAGCACGTCGGCGAGTGCCCGTGCTCGCGGAGAGCGGTTTATGCCTGCCATGGCGCCACGTTAGCGCGCTGTGGGAGCCCTGAACCAGGTCCATTGTCGATAGTTGATTTGTTGACTTGGTGACCTGTCTGCAAAATGGTGCTGCGCCACCCGCTTGAGTGGCTCAGTTCCCGGAGGTGCGCTGATGTCCATCGCTCCGAGTCGTCATAGTGCGGTGCGAACCGATCACGATCGTCTATCGCAACCGCGAGACGGTGATTCCTCCGGAGTCGCCCGCAAACCCTCACCACCCCGCCGTTACGCCGGCGTGTTCCGGCGTCTCGAACATCGGCTCGATCCGACCTACGGCGCCGTCGCCGTCGCGGTGTGCGGCGCGATGGTGACTCGCATCGGTCCCGCCGCGTCCGTCCCGCCCTGTCCGATTTGTTTTCCGCCGGAGGTCCCGTGCCCGCCTGGTTCGTCCGATCGCTCGCCCGAGGAGACACCCACCTCGGCGCCGCCGAGCGACGGCGTCCCGCATCCGAGGTCGTCCCGTGGTGCGACCCCGACCGTCCCTTCCCGCCGATGAACCGGGAACCGCTCTCGGTCTGCTACTTCGACTGGCAGCCCTGCCCGGACTGCCTCGCCGCCGCCTCGCGCGCTCGCCGTCGCGGCCCGCTCCTGGCGGTCGTCCGGTGAGCGGCGGCACCCGTCGGCCGCCTCGGTTCCACCGGGTCGGAACCCTGCGCCGCCTGCCCGCCGCCCGAATCCGTCCCTACCTCGGAGTGTCACTGTGGACCGACGACGTCTGACCGCATCCCACGTGTCCACGGTTCCCGCGCACGCCGTCCCCGGCGGCTCGGTCTCCCTGGTGCTGGTGGCCGATCGTGCGACCCGGTCGGTGGCGCTGGCCTGTGGGGGACGGGGCCGGGCGGCCCTGACCGTCCGGGCGGCGCGGCTCATGCTGAGCACCGTCGCGGACCCGGTTCCGATCGCCGCCGTGGAGGTCGCCGTGACCGGACGCGACCATCAGACCTGCACGCTGCGCGTCGCCGTCCGCCACGGCCAGGCGACGCTCGTGCTGCGTCGGGGTGAGACCGTGCTGCGTCATTGGCACATCGCCCGCCGAAGCGCCCTCGCCGCCGCGCTCACCGGTTCCGTCGACCACCTCACGGGCTCCGGCGGGTACGGAGCCACCCTGACCGGAACACCCCGCCCCGCCACGGTCTGACCGATCCGGCGGCCCGCCCGCCTCCGTCACTCGCTACCCCGGTGTCGCCGCCCGCGCACCCTCGCGCCGTCCACGGGAGAACCACCCGAGGCACGGCGATATCGCCCCCGAAAGGCGTCCCCTCGGCCGCGTCGAATTCGCGCGGCACGGGTCTGGCGCCGATCCGTCGCCCCAACCGGGCGACCGCCGATCCCTTCACGGCGACCGCGGTCCGCGCGCGATCGAATGCCGCCCGCCCGCGGCCCTGCTCGAGTTCTCGATGTTCTCTCTAGAGAGAGGTGATCTCCTTTGTTGAAACCCTGGATGCACCGACGAGCCGACGAGACCGAACGCGAGGCGATGGCCCGCCGGTCCCGTACCTGCTTCTACTGTCCGCGCGAGGACGCCACCGTCGCGGAGAGCCTGGAACACGAGAAGACCCACGAGACCCGCCGAAGCCGGAAGACCCCGCGCGGCGACGAGAGCTGACCGGGCTCGCCCGCGAGCGTTCCTCGATATCGAGGGACATTCGCGGGCGGCGCGTCGGCGCTTCCCGACGTCGAGAAGGGTCCCGCCGAATCGCGGCGGTATGCCGAATCGTCCGCCATCCGCCCGGAAACGAGTGACCGCGCATGCTCCCTTATTCCGAACCGCGTTCCCCGAGAACGGTCCCGGACGGCGAGACCGTCCTTCCCGAGCCCCGCCGCCCCGAGCCGCCGCCGTCGATCTCGGCGCCCACGCCCCGCACCCGATCGCAGGCTCCACCGGAGGCGGTCGTGCTCGCGCGGCCGGCCGTGCCGCCGATCGCGCCCGGCTCGACGTCCGCGACGACGGCCGCGATCGCACCGGACGCCGCCTGCGCGACGGCGGCGGCTCCGGTGCCCGAACCCGATGCTGAATCGATCCAGTTCGTGTCGTCGCCAGCGGACGCACCCAGGACACGCCCGCCGGCCGCGTCGCCGTCGCCCGCCCGACGCCCGCGGCGCTCGACCATCCGCCGAACCACCCCGTCCACACCCGTGCCCGCGTCGCCCGCCCGACGCACCCGCCGACGCCCGGCCTGCCCGCGCTGCCTGGACACCCGCGTCATCCCCACCCCCGGCGCGCACCTGCCGTTCACCCACATCACCTGCCCCGACTGCCGCTGACCACGAGGAATCTCCGATGCGACCCGCCGCCCGCGCCGCCCTCGGCGCGGAGATCATGAGCCACTGGCCCGCGCTGCTGCGCGCCGCCCGCCGCATCGTCGACGACCCCGCCACCGCCGAAGACCTCGCCGCCGAGGCCGTCGCCAGAACCCTGCGGATCTGCCTCGTCGAGGGACAGCACATCGACCATCTGCGGGCCTACCTGTGCACGGCGGTCCGGACCATCGGCGTCGACCACCACCGGCGAGACCGGCACGTCGCCTTCGTCGGCGACTTCCGCGACGACCAGCACCCCCTCAGCGCCGCCGCCGACACCGCGCTGTGGGAACGCCTGGTGCGCGCCGAGGAACACGAGAACATCGCCCGCGCCTACGGCGAACTGCGCACCCGCTGGCAGGACGTCCTGTACCGCATCGACATCGAAGGCGACCTGCTCATCGACGTCGCCACCGACCTCGGCATGCGACCCAACTCGGTGGCCGCTCTCCTCTGGCGGGCTCGCCGGGCGCTGCGCGAGAGCTATCTGGCGTAGTGAGCGTGGTGACGGCGCGGCTGCCGGCGACACCGCCGGCCGGGAGTCTCGGCCGGGTGACCGCCGCCGTCGGGGCCGGGACGGTCGGCGCCCCGCCCGGCCGTCGATCAACCGGCGAGGCGAGACCGCCGGAGGCCGTCCGGGTCGGATCACGGGTGCTGCGCTGATCGTGCCGTCGTCGATCGGGAAGGTCGGGGACCGGTTCGAGTCCGCGGCCGACCGCCGGCGCGCACAGCGTCGTCGATCAGTCGCCGAGGCGCAGCCGCCGGAGCCGGTCGGGGTCGGTGATCACGTGGAACTCGGTGATCAGGTCGCCGTCGATCAGGAAGGTCAGGGCCAGTTCGAGCCCGTCGCCGCCGGTCACCACGGCGCCCGGAGCGCCGTCGACCAGTACCGGACGCGCCCGCGCCGCCCGCCCGGCGAACAGCCTCGCCTCGGCGATCACCTCACGCGCGCCCCGCACCACGGCGGGAACGCCTGCGGGCAGCCCCACCCCGTCGACCCGCCGCACGACGTCGGGATGCAGCACCGTGAGCAGCCCGTTCAGATCACCGCCGCGCACGGCGGCCACGAAGGCGTCGACGACCCTCCGATGCCGGGCGAGATCGGCACTGCCGACGTCCGGACGACGGTCGCCACGCACCTTCCGCCGGGCGCGCTGCGCCAGCTTCTTCGCCGCGTCCGGGGATCGGTCCAGCAACGCGCCGATCTCCGCGAACGACACCGCGAAGCCGTCGTGCAGCACGAACGCGATCCGTTCCCCCGGCGTCAGCGTCTCCAACACCACCAGCAGCGCCCGGCTCACCGAGTCGGCCAGCACCGCCTCGTGCTCCGGATCGGCCGCGCCGGGATCGTCCTCGGCCGGGCCCCCGGCCTCCGCAGGCGGCCACCCCACGGGCCGTTCCCGCCGTGCTCGCCGCGAGCGCAGCATGTCCAGCGACACCCGAGCGACCACCCGAGTCAACCAGCCGCCGAGATTGTCCACCGCAGCCGTGTCGGCCCGATCGAACCGGACCCACGTCTCCTGCACGGCGTCCTCGGCCTCGGTGGTCGACCCCAGCATCCGGTAGGCGACCGCCCGCAGCTGCGACCGATGCGCCTCGAACAGCCGCGCCGCCGTGTCCCGCTCGTTCATCCGTCCCCTCGTCCCGCGCCGATCCGTCATGGCTGTCGTCACCTCTTTTGACGAACCGACTCGACCCGAAGGGACGACCAGCAGATGACACTGCTCCGCATCGACACGAGTGTCCGCCGCCAGGGCTCCGTCAGCCGCGAACTCGCCGACGTCTTCGCCGACGCCTGGCCCGAGGAGGAGATCGTGCGCCGCGACCTCACCGCCTGCCCGGACCTGCACGCCACCTGGCAGGACGCCGTGGCGGCCGGCTTCCTGCCCGAGGAGCAGCGGACGCCGGCCATGCGCGCGGCCAAGGCCGCCGCCACCGAACTGGCCGACGAGGCACTGGCCGCGCGCGAGATCGCCGTGGCCGCGCCGCTGTACAACTTCGGCGCACCCGCCACGCTGAAGTCCTGGATCGACCTGCTCATCACCGACCCCCGGTTCGACCCCCGGCACACCCCGCAGGGCCAGGCCCTGGCAGGCGTCCCGGTGACGCTGCTGATCGCGCGTGGCGGCGGCTACCGCCCCGGCACGCCCCGCGAGGGCTGGGATCACGCGACGCCGTACCTGCGACGCATCTTCGGCGACCTGTTCGGCGCGGAGGTCACCGTGATCGCCGCCGAGCTGACCGCCGTCGAGTTCGACCCGTCGATGGCCGCGCTGCGCCCGCAGGCGGCGGCGTCGCGAGCCGAGGCCCGATCCACGGCCGCGACCGTCGCCGCACAGCACGCGGCGCGCCGAGGCCGCGAGCGGGTGCTCGTCGAGCCGTCGGGCAACCGCCGGTGAGGTGAGGGACGCCGCGCTACCGGCGGGCGGCGGAATCCGGGGGCTGGTGCCGGTCCGGCGGTGCCGGTCGGTGCCGGGCCGGGACACCGCCCGGCACGACCATGTCGTCCCGGAGCCGGCCTCGGGCCGACGGCCGGGTGCCGCCGTCCGGCCGGCCTCGCGGCGTGGCCGATGTCTCGGGCGTCGACGTCTCGGCATCCAGATCGGTGTCCAGACGTCTCGGTGTCCAGACGTCTCAGAGGGCCGGTCGGCGGTGGTTCGCGGTGCGGCCGGTTCGGTGCGCGGCCGGGGCTGGGCTGGGCCTGGTCTGGCTTGACTCCGGTGCCGCCGCCCGGCCTGCGTCCGGCCAGGGCAGGCCCGCTGCCGGACACGATCCCGACCGATCCGGTGCGCGGCCGATCCGGCGTGCCGCCTGCTGCTCCCCCGAGTACTCCCGGAGCTTGTGGTGGACGACCTCGGACCCGTACCGGGCCGCGACACCCGAGACCCGATGCTGCTTCTCCCCCTCGGGGATGCCCAGCCGGTCATCGGTGTTCGTGATGTCGGCCGGTTCGGCGCGTGGCCGTTCTGGCGGTGTGGCCGAGCCGGTGTCAGCCCGTCCGGCGGCGCGCCTGGGCCGGGAGCACGGCCGGTTGGGCCGCGGCCGGGGCATGACGACCGCTCAGTCGTCGTCCCGGTCGTCCTGCGCGTACTCCTGCTGGGTGAGGACGTCGACCCGGGCGAACGCGCCCGTCACGTCGACGGTGATCTCCTCCGCCCCCGCGTCGGCCGCGCAGGCCTGTTCACAGTCGGTCCGACCGAAGAACAGCGTGCCGGAGGGACGCGCCCGCACACCCTCGGGGACGATGATCTCCACCCGCCCGAGCAGCGCGCCCACCTCGACGGACTCCTGACCCTCGCCGACGTGGACCGTCTGACGGCCGAACACGGCGGCGCCGTCGTCGGAGCTGATCACCTGCCAGCCGAGGAAGCCGCCCGCCACGACCAGGACTCCGGTGACCACCGCGCTGACCATGCGGGAGACGAGGCCGGGCTGCTCGTCATCGCACTCGTCCTCATCGGACTTCGCGGGGGCGGTCGTTCGCGCGGCAGGCTGCGGCGCGGCGGACGGCGTGCCGTCGTCGTCCGCCTGCGCGGCGGGCTCCGGAAGATCGCGCGTGAGCAGCCGCAAGTCCTCCCGTGTTCGCGCGGCCCAGCACTTCGCCGTCCGCTCGTCGTACTCGGTCAACGTCAAGACGCCGTCGTCCAGCGCCGCACGCAACCGGGCGTCCACGCTCCGGCGCTCGCGATCACCGATGCGTACCTCGATCTGCTCGTCCTCCACCGGGGCATTCTCGCAGAGGGTTGACCGTTCACCGGTCGCCGATGGCGACAGCCGGCTACGACGACGGCCGTTCGACCGGAGCGAGCGACGAATCGATGCGGCCGGACGCGGCACTGATCGTCGGCCGCGGGGAGAAGGACACGGTCGCGCCCCGAACGGGGCCGCGGATCGTGCCCGGCGCGCCGCCGACGTCGATCGGCGGCCGTGCGCACTGTGGTGCACGTGCTTCGCGTGCCGTGTCCCGCCTTGAGGGCATGGCCGTGTCGGGGAGACGTCGCGCCGCGCCCCGTCGCCCGGCGGCGGCCGAATCCGAACGGTGGAACCCGGCCGAGCTTCGGGTGGCTCGCGCTTGACACGGAATTAAATGGGCGTTTAACCTATT
Source organism: Actinoalloteichus hoggarensis (assembly GCF_002234535.1). NCBI lineage: Bacteria > Bacillati > Actinomycetota > Actinomycetes > Pseudonocardiales > Pseudonocardiaceae > Actinoalloteichus > Actinoalloteichus hoggarensis. The sequence continues at coordinate 3,706,508 of NZ_CP022521.1, read as the reverse complement.
GAATATGCGTTCAAGAAAGTCGGCGGCGGAATCGGACCTGACCACGCGGGCACGCATACGCGATGCCGCCGTCGCATGCTTCGGCAGGCACGGATTCGATGTTCCCGTGCGCACGATCGCCGAGCACGCGGGTGTCTCGCCAGGCCTGGTGATCCATCACTTCGGCTCCAAACCGGACCTGCGCCGCGCCTGCGACGAGCATGTGGCAGGCCGGATCGCCGAACTCACCGACGAGGGAATGGGCGACGGCGGCGCCCAGACGTTCCTGCATCAGCTCGCCACCGTCGAGCGGTACGCGACCCTCACCGGATACGTCGTCCGCACCCTGCGCGACGGCGGGTCGCTCGCCGTCGCACTGTATGCGCGGATGGTCGACGACGTCACGGACTTCTTCGCGCGAAGCGAGGCGGCGGGAATGATCCGGCCGAGTCGCGATCCGGAGGGGCGCGCGCGGTGGGCGGTGGCCTCCGCCGTCGGGTCACTGCTCCTGCTCGTCGCGCTGCGCCACCCCGGCGCCGACGTCGACTACACACGAGTGATCGCGGAGTGGGCCGCCCAGTTCACGCTGCCCACCCTCGAGTTGTACACCGAAGGCCTCTTCACCGATAGCGCGATCCTCGACGACTACCTGCGTCACCTCGGCGCCGCCGCAGCCGACGGCGACCCCGCCTGACCGGTCCCTCGCACGGCCGCGCCGGCCTCCGTCCCCACCGGCTCGCCGATCAGCGGGCGTCCGCCGTCAGTCGGACACACGAGGATCGTCCGCTCGACATCGGCCCGCGCCAACCCTCCGCCGACCGACTCGGCCTCCGCCGCCACGTCGTACGTCCGTTCGCTCGTTCGACGCCTGGCCGTACCAGGAAGGGAGACGCCATGACACCACGGCAGTCCACCGGCATCGACCACACCACCACACCGGACGGCCTCACCCCGCACGTCCTGAATCGACGCGGGACGCCGCTGCACTACTGGACCTCGGTGCGTCCCGGCGCGCAGACCGTCGTGTTCCTCCACGGGGCCACCATGAACCACCGCATGTTCAACGCCCAGATCCCCGCCGTCCGCGACCACTACTCGGTGCTGGTCTGGGACGCCAGAGGACACGGCTCCTCCACGCCGTTCGGCATGGAACGGGCGAGCATCGAGGACTACGTCGACGACCTCCTCGCCGTGCTCGATCAGGAGAACATCGAACGGGCCGTCATCGTGGGACAGTCCATGGGCGGCTACACGGCACAACATCTCGTCCGGCTACAGCCACATCGAGTCGAAGCGCTCGTCGTGATCGGAGCCACCCCGATCGCGAAGCCACTGAGCCGGGCCGAGATGGCGGCGGTCGGATCGGTGCCCACCATCCTGCGCTTATGGCCGCTGCGCAGCATGCGCAAGGCGATGGCCTCGGCCACGACGATCCGCGCCGACGTCGAGGCATTCGCTCGGGAATCGCTGAACGGCATCAGCCAACGAGACCTCATCCGCATCCTCGGCGCCGTCGCCACGGCGGTGAGCCGCACCGGACATCCCGACTTCCGGATCGACGTGCCCTGCCTGTTGACCCACGGAGATCAAGACGACCGAGGCACGATCGCCCGCGACATGCCCGGCTGGGCGGCGGCCGACGACCGCGCCGAGTACGTCGTCATCCCCGACGCCGGCCACAACGCCAACCAGGACAACGCCGAGCACTTCAACCGCGAGCTACTCCGGTTCCTCCGCACCCTGCCGAGCCCGTGACGGCTCCCTGACGAATCGATGTGCTCGACATGCTCGCCGCCGGGGCCCTTTCGGGCATCGAGCGCGTCGATCCGATCCGGCTGACGGCCTCCAGGTGTGTGGAGAGCACGCGGCCGTAGAGGCCGCCGACGGGGAGACGGGCGACCCACCTCCACGCGTGTGGAGAACACGAGGATCTGACCTACGAGACCGACATCGCCGACGGCCAACCTCCACGCGTGTGGAGAACACCCGATTCGCCAGATCGAAGGGCGCCTGAATGCCGACCAACCTCCACGCGTGTGGAGAACACTTCGAGGTTATGCCGACTATGTCGAATCGGCGCGACCAACCTCCACGCGTGTGGAGAACACGCGGCGGGGCTGGAGCTGGTCGCGGGCCTGGTCGACCAACCTCCACGCGTGTGGAGAACACGTCTTCCGCCAAGAACGCCGCCCCGGCCGGGCCGACCAACCTCCACGCGTGTGGAGAACACGCAGCGTTGCGGATCGCGTCGCCGATGACCTCCGACCAACCTCCACGCGTGTGGAGAACACCCGCCGCCGTCGGCGGGCAGGTCGACCTCGCCCGACCAACCTCCACGCGTGTGGAGAACACGCCCTCGTCCGTCTTCGTCGAGGCGTCCCAGGCGACCAACCTCCACGCGTGTGGAGAACACCACGCCGTCGCCGCCGCCGTGTGCGGCGTGCCCGACCAACCTCCACGCGTGTGGAGAACACTCCTCGTGGGCTCGTGCGGTGCGCGTGTATGCCGACCAACCTCCACGCGTGTGGAGAACACGGGCCAGGACATCCAGCGGCTCGGCGAGAACTACGACCAACCTCCACGCGTGTGGAGAACACCCTTCGTGACCTGCGGCTTTAGAAAGCGGATTTACCGTTTTAGTCGTTGCCGTGAGTCCGCATGACGGGAATCCTCTCAGATCCCCGTGCCCTGTGGCCACGGCCGTCGATCCCTGGGGGATTCGTCGGTGTGCCGCTCTAGGGTGTCGGCGTGAGTACCGAGGGTGACGATGTGGTGACGGGCGATGCCGGCGGGGACGCGGCGGAGATCGAGCACCGGGTACTGGTGGATCTGCGGTTGTGGGGGAAGGAACGCGACCTCGGCAGGCGGTATCCCGCGATCTTCCATCTCGTGGACACGGCTGCCGTGGCGGCGGCGCTGTGGGACGACATGGTGGCGCCGGGGTTGCGCGAAGACATCGCGGCCGAGCTGGGGCTGTCCGTGGCGGCGGCTGGGCGGACGGTGCAGTTCTGGGCCGCGCTGCACGACATCGGGAAACTGACCCCGCATTTCCAGTGCCAGCTCGAACTGCCCGCCGGGTACCCGACGCCCGGTCACGAGACGCCCGCCCACGATCGCGCCGCGCACCTCTGGCTCGCCTCCGCCCTGGCCGAGTACGGCTATCCGGGCGGGCGGCGTCCGCTGGCGCGGCTGATCGCCGAGGTGCTCGGCGCCCATCACGGGCGGTTCCATCGGATCGACCCCGGTGATCTCCTCCCCGCGAAGCTGCCGTTCCTCGGCCTCGGGACGGGGCCGTGGGAGGAGCAGCGGCGGGCGACGTCGGAGGTGCTGGCGGAGATTCTGCGGCCCGCGGTTCCCACCGCGTCGTTGAGTCGGTCGTCGGCGATGGTGGTGGCGGGCCTGGTGATCCTCGCCGACTGGCTCGCCAGCCAGACGCGCTACATCAAGACCAGGCTCGACGCCGTCCCCGTCGCGGGGACGCTCGCCGCGGTGCGTGCCTTCCACGCCGGTTCGGCGTCGGCCGCCCCTGGACTCGTCGCCGCGGCAGGCCTGACCCGGTTGCGGCTGCGGCCGGGCTCCTTCGCCGAGGAATTCCCGGACTTCTGGCCCAACGCGTTGCAGGCGAGCCTGGCCGAGCACCTGCCCTCGGCGGTGACCGGGCCGGGGCTGCTGATGATCGCGGCGCCCACCGGCTTCGGCAAGACGGAGGCCGCGCTGTTCTCGGCTCGGGTGCTGGGCGCGGCGGCGGGACGTCCGGGAATCTACGTCGCCCTGCCCACCACGGCCACGGCGGACCAGATGTTCGCGCGCGTCGCCCGCTACCTCTCCCGGCGCGGCGTCGGCGACGTCTCGCAGGCCCTCCTGCACGGCATGGCGTGGTTGAGCCCAGTGGACGAGATGATTGCGAAGGCGGTGTCGGCCGACGGCGTCTCAGGCGATCGCGAGACGCGGGCCCGGTTTCCGGAATGGATGCGGGGCCGCAAACGCGGCCTGCTCGCAGGCGTCGGCATCGGGACCATCGACCAAGCGCTGTTGGCCGTCCTGCCGACCCGGCACAACGCGCTGCGGATGTTCGCCCTAGCCGGCAAGACGGTGGTCATCGACGAGGTGCACGCCTTCGGTCCCTACATGCGGAGCCTGCTGGTCACACTGTTGAGCTGGCTGGGTGAACTGCGGATTCCCGTCGTCCTGCTCTCGGCGACGCTGCCCGCGCACGTTGCCGCCGAACTCGCCGCCGCCTACCGGGGGAGCGCGGCGCCGGGGGAGCTGACCGATCCGGTGGTGTCCTATCCGGGCTGGACCTACGTGCAGCGCGACACGCCGCCGATCTCCCACGCCGTATCGTTCCCGGCGGAGCAGCGGCGCACGCTGCTGGTGGAGCGGCGGCCGATCGCCGTCGGCGACGACGGTGAACTCGACCGGATCTCCGTGCTGACGAGGGAGTTCGGCGACCTGGCGGCTGAGGGCGGCTGCGCGGCGGTGATCTGCACGACCGTCGCGCAGGCCCAACAGACCTACGACGGCCTGCTGTCCTGGCGGGCGACCGTGCCGGCGTCGCAGCGGCCGGACGTCGTCCTGCTCCACTCACGGTTCCCGGTGTGGCAGCGGGAAGCGATCACCACCCGAGTCACCACCGGGCTGGGACGAGACGGCGTCCGGCCCGACCGGCTGATCCTGGTGTCCACTCAGGTCATCGAACAGAGCCTGGACCTGGATTTGGACTTCCTCGTCAGCGACCTCGCCCCCGTCGAGCTGCTCCTGCAACGGGCGGGCAGACTGCACCGCCACCCCAGCCGCGACGCGGGCCGCCCCCCGTGGGCGTCGGCCGTCGGCGGCGAACCCCGCCGCATGGTGGTGCTGACGGCACCCGAAGGAGACCTGACACGCATCCCCGGTGCCTGGAGCTACATCTACCCGGCCGCGGCGCTGATCCGGGCCGATCGTCTGCTGGCGGAACGGGAAGCCAGCGGGATCGTCGTCCCCGACGACGTGCAGGAACTGGTCGACCGAGGCAACCCCGGCGACTTCCCGGCGCACCAGGACCCACTGCTGGTCGGATTCGAGAAAGCCGAGACGGAGCGTAGCGCCGACGTGATGGTGGAACAGCAGTTCGCCCACAACCGGCAGATTCCGCAACCACGGCGACTGACGAGACTGGCCGACCTGTCGGTCGGGGACATGCCCCCGGAGGATCACGCCGCGACCCGCTTCAACGCCGACTCCGTGCGGGTCCTGCCCTGCTACGAGGACGTCGACCGCGAACTGCGACTCGGCGGACCGAATGGCGAGACACTGCCCACGCCCGACTCCCAAGGACAACTCGCCCGCGCCGAGCTGATCGCCGTCATGCGACACACGATCCCCGTCTCCGGACACCTCGTCGCCGGACGCGGCGACGACCACGCCCTTCCCCCGCCGTGGCGGGACATCTGGCCGCTGGGCGACCTCGTGCTGCTCCGCCAGCCGGTGGACGAGACGGGACGGATCAGCCCCGCCCGCATCGGCGAGCGGACCTTCCTCCTCGATGCGGAACGGGGGTTGGTGGAGGTCGGGGAGGGGTGAGGGGAGCCGGCCTTACGCCAACAGACGTAGCATCGCGAGCGCTGCGATGACTGAGATCGCGGACACCGTCATGCTGACGGTGGCGATCACCAGGAGAGTGTCCCGTGACAGGCCTCGCCAATAGACGGAAGGTGTCTTCTTCGTTCCACGATTCAGTAAGATCAAGTTGATCGTCAGGATCATGAGCGCAGTGTAGTCAATCGTGTCTGCATGGTGACTGCGGGTGTCCGGTTCGCGATGTGATCACATCCGAACGCTGCCGCCACAGGTCGGCCGACCTGGTCCGTCGGTGGCTGCTGTGTACGGGATCCAAGCTCGTTGCTGCAGAGATCAGCCCTCTGCTCCGGTGTGGGCTCTCGGCGTGGTCCCGCTGGCGAGGTGGTCGACAGGGACGATGCTCATCTGCAAATTTCAGATGTCTGCCACGAAGCAGGGCATAGCGGGTCATGCTCGGGTGTCCCCGTTCGCGTTCGAACGTATGACCATGTTTGCATGGTTGGTGTGCTGCGACGCTCTATACCGCAGCGACGAGCTTGCCGTGAGCGTTGACCATTACGGTGCATTACCGCGTTCTATGAGTTCTCGGAGAAGTGTCGAATCTGGTCGGATCCGTCTGTAGCGGAGCCTGTGCGCTCGACAGGGTCGTCGACAGCCGGCGCGGTCGGAAGGCATGAACCTGCGCTCGGATGTAGATCAGGAGTCTCGGAAGAGTCTCGGCGTGGTCTTGTGCTTACGTGGCAAGCTTGCGCGGCGTACGACCGGGGCCTGCGGGCAGCTGTTCGACTCTGCTGGTTCATGACGTCTCGTCGGCACATGAGCAACCTCCACATGCGTGGAGAGGACTTACTTGATCTTGGCAATCATGCAACGAAGACGAAACCGACCAACCTCCACATGTGCGGAGAGCGCGCAATAGCAACAGTCCGGCAGGCTCGACAACATGATCAACTGCCAAGTGTGTGCAGAACCTGTTTATCAGCAATGGGCGGCAGATCAAAACCGGCTAGCCTCCACGTACATGGAGATCGCGACCCGCCGGCAGGGCTAGGACCAGCGGCGACGATCAATCTCCACGTGTGTGGAGAGCACGGGCATCGCGGGAAGGGCGCCGGGGTCGAGCCCGACCAACCTCCACATGCGTGGAGAGCACCCGCGTGTAGCCGGTGATCCTGGCGATCTCCGCGACCAACCTCCACATGCGTGGAGAGCACGTGCGGTGCGCGGCGATCGCGGTGCGGACCACCGACCAACCTCCACATGCGTGGAGAGCACTCGGCCTCCATGAAGGCATCGAACGCGTCGACCGACCAACCTCCACATGCGTGGAGAGCACCGCACCGTGACGTGCACCGCCTGCCAGGACGCCGACCAACCTCCACATGCGTGGAGAGCACCCTTTGCGACCTGCGGTTTCAGGAAGCGGATTGACCGTTTTCGACGCTGTGGGTGTGCTGCATGTCCGCATCCTCTCAGACGGTCGACGCCGAGAAGTCGGCGTGGAGGGGCAACGGTCGGTCTCTGTCGGTGGCCGCGACTACGTTGGCCCGGTCGGCACAGTCGGTGATCGTCCGGTTGCGAAGTCGACGTTCGATGTGACGGTCCCGGCGGTCTCGGGTCGGGTGACTGGAGATCGGAACACATCGCCGATGCTGACCCTCGGTGTTCATACGAGTGCCGAGGGTGTATTCTAGCGTCGTTCAGTGGTTACACGGCTAGCTTCACCCCTGCTGACGGGTAAGGCCCGAGGCGTTTGCCGGAATCGGCAGCGCGCCTCCACCTCCGTGGAGAACAGTCGGGCGGCTACACCGCTAGCGACCCACCTCCACATGCGTGGAGACGGCCCACACCCTAGCCCTGCACCGCACGCATTCGGCCTCACGACAGGATGTCGACGTCGATGTTCGATCTGCTCAGTGAACCTCTCTGTTCGGTCCGGTGGTCGCCCGACCGTGATCCGCCGCCGACCGCCGAGGCACCCGGCGACGTGGTCAGCCTGCAGCAGCTTCTCGTCCATGCCCACGAGATCGCCGATCTGTCGCTGTCCTCGCCGCCCGCCGAGTCGGCGCTGCTGCGGGTCCTCGCGGTGTTGACCGCGCGGATCACGGGGCTGGATGGGATCGACGATGTCGAGTCGTGGTGCGACCGGCGGGACGAGGTGCTGCGCGCGGGGCGGCTTGATCCGGCGGCGATCGACCGGTATCTCTCCCGGTATCCGGGGCGATTCGATTTGTTCGGGGATCGCCCGTTCCTCCAGGATGCTCGGCTGCGGGCGGAATGCCGGAACACCCGCGGCGAACCGGCCACCTCGGGCGTGAACAAGCTGATGCTCGGGCGGTCGGCGGGGCAGTCGTTCGTGTGGCAGAGCCACACCACCGACGACGATCCGCCGCCGGCGCCCGCCGCCGAGGCGTTCGCCGCGTTGCTCGCCTGGCTGTTCTACGGGCCGGGCGGCCGGTGCACGTCGCGGTGGGCGCCCGGTCAGGACAAGCCTGCCGCCGACACACGGATCAGCCCGCTGCGGGGGACGACCTCGTTTCACCCCTGGGGATCGTCCCTTTTCGAGACGCTGCTCATCGGCCTGCCGTTCCTGCCGTCGGACGCCGACGACCTCGCGCCGTGGGAGGAGGACGACTACCCGGACCCGCTCGGGATGACGCCCCCGCCGCGCGGCATCGCGCGGCTGCTCGTCGGCCGTTGCAGACACGCCCTGTTGTTGACCCCTTCGGACGACGGTCGCGCGGTCGTGGACGCGCGCATCACCTGGGCCTCCCGCCGTGAACCCGTGCCCGCGCTCGACCCGTTCCTCATCCACCGCGCCAACTCCAAGGACCCGAACACGCTGTTCGCCGAGTACGCCTCGGCGGATCGGGCCGCGTGGCGGGATCTTGACGCCCTGGTGGGCAGGCGCTCCGACGCGGCCACCGCGAAACGCCGACGGCCCGCCGTGTTCGACACCCTCGCCGAGCTGGCCTATGACGGCAGCCCCGTCGACGTCGACGCGGTGCGGATCAGGGCACTGGGCTTCGATCAGGATCGGTCTCAGGCCAAGGATCACCAGTACTTCGGCGGCACCACGCCACCGGTCCTTCGGCTGCTCACCGCCGACGACGCCGAACGCTCGGTGCGGGTGACCACGGCGATCGACGCGGCCGAGGCGGTCGGAGCGAACCTCCGTGCCGCCTTCGCCGCCGCGTGGGCGGCGATCACCCGGAGCCCGCTGAAGCCGAAGCAGCGGGATGACGGCGTTCCGTGGCTGTATCCCGGCATGACCCGGTACTGGGCGCGGGCCGAGTCGCGATTCTGGGCGACGGTGACCGCGCCGGAGCCGCCCCAGGAGCATCCGAGGAATCTCAACATCCAGATCGCGCTGCACGTCTACTCCGAACTGACCGACGGCTATGCCCGCTCACCCGAGGAGATCCGGGCCGTCGAGATCGCCCGGCGGCTGCTCTTGCGCGGATGGAAGACCACGACGAGGGAGTCACGAGATGTCTGACCCATCGGCCGCCGTGGCCGAGGTCACCGATTCGGCACCGCGCACCGTCGCGCGCGGGCCCGCCGAGATCGCCGACGCCGCGCGCCGCATGGTGTGGTACCTGCGCAGGCACGTCCTGGACTCGCCCGGCAGGCGCGCGGCGCTGCGGCGATCCCTGGGCGGCGGACCCGGCGAGGCGCGGACCTTCGCGGCGTTCCGGGAGGTCAGCCGGTTCGTGCCCGAATCGGCCTCCGAGGAGACGGAACTGGCGTTTCGGACGGTCGCCGCGCTGATCTGCGCCCAGCCCCGGCAGGCACGGGACGAGGACGTGGCGGCCGCCGCGCCGCTCACGGGCGACGCCACGGACGACGCGAAGGCCGTGGACGGCGAACAGGCCGCAGGCGACGCATGGGCCGGGGCCGCCGCCGTAGTGGGGCGGACGGACGCCGCCTCGGCGGAGCCGGAGGGCTCGTCGTCGGATGAGCAGACCGCCGACGTCTCGCAGCGCAGGCCGCCCCGATCGATCGGCGCGACCCTGGCCTTCGCCGTCGAACAGAAGGTCACCTCCTCTTCCCAGGCCGAGGCGCAGCTGCATCGGCTCTGTCGGGGCGACGTCCAGGTCGTCCACCGACACCTGCCCCGGCTGATGGCGCTGCTGCGGTCGTCGCGGATCTCGGTGGACTGGGCCGCCCTGGTCTGCGACCTGGCGGCCTGGGACGACGACCGGCAGCGGATCGCCGCGTCCTGGCTGCGCGACTACTACCGAGGCCTCACTCCGTCCGATCAGGACGGACACGACACCGACGACACCCCGAAGGACATCGCATGACCACGCCCGCGTACCTCGATGTGCACGCGATTCAGACCCTGCCGTACTCCAACGTCAACCGCGACGACCTCGGAGCCCCGAAATCGGTGATGTTCGGCGGTGTCGAACGGACCAGGGTCTCCAGCCAGAGCTGGAAGCGCGCGGTGCGCCTGCATGTGGAGAAGGTCGTCGGGGAGGACACCGTCCGGACCCGCCGGGTGGTGCGGGGAGTCGCCGAGCGGCTGACGTCGTCGGCCTGGGGCTGGTCGCGGGTGGACGCCGAGGCCGCCGGGCTCCAGGTGGCGTTGTCGGCGGGCAGCGGCATCAGCCTGAAGGCGGAGAAGAACGAACGCGGTGAGCAGGTACAGACCACCAGCGTGCTGCTGCTGCTGCCGGAGGCGGGCATCGACGACCTCGCGGCGCTCGCCGACAAGCATCGGCAGGAGATCCTCGCCGAGGAGGCCCGGCCGAAGAAGGGCAAGACCGACAAGATCAAGCCCGTGCTGCCGAGCAAGGACATCGCCGAGATCCTGGGGCGGCGTAGTGGCACGATCAACTTGTTCGGACGGATGCTCGTGGAGCTGCCGGGCGCCAACGTCGACGGTGCCGTGCAGTTCGCGCACGCCTTCACCACGCACGGGACCTCGGTGGAGTACGACTTCTTCTCCGCCGTCGACGACGTCGAGGACCGGCTCGGCATCCCCGGCAGCGGGCACATCAACACCGCCTACTTCAGCGCCGGGACGTTCTATCGGTACGCCAACGTCGGGCTGGCCCGGCTGGACGCGAACCTCGACGGCGACGTGGCGGTGACCCGAACCCTGGTGGACGCCTTCCTGGACGGCTTCGTCAACGCGGTGCCCTCGGGCAAGCAGAACTCCACGGGTGCGGTGACCCCGCCCGACCTGGTGTACGTGACGGTGCGGTCCGATCGGCCGGTGTCGCTGTCCTCGGCGTTCGAGACCCCGCTGGGTGGGAAGAACGGCTACCTGGCCGGGTCGGTCGAACGGCTCGCCTCCCACGCCGCGTCGATGACGACGCTGTTGACGAGTGAGAACGTGCTCTTCGCCGGTCATGCCGCCGCCGACCTGACCGTCGAGGGACATCCGGCGGAGCGTCTCGCCGCGTTCGGCACCCGTCATGAGTCGTTCCGGGCGCTGATCACGGCGGCCGTGCAGGCGGCGTGCGTGGAGCGGCAGGCGTGAGCGGGCTGCTGCTACGGCTGGCCGGGCCGTTGCAGAGCTGGGGGGAGCGCAGTGCGTTCGACGTGCGCGACACGGCCGCGTTTCCCACCCGGTCCGGCCTGATCGGGATCATCGCCGCCTCGATGGGCATCGGCCGCGACGAGCCGCTCGCGGCGCTCGCCCCGCTGAGCTTCACCGTGCGCATCGACCGGCCGGGCACGCGAACCGTGGACTACCAGACGGCGGGCGGCGCGCTGCCGCCCGGCCGGAAGATCCCCACCGCCGACGGCAAGGGGCGGCCGCCGGGCAAGGGGACCGTGCAGACCTGGCGTGAGTACCTTGCCGACGCCGTGTTCGTCGTCGCCGTGCAGGGGCCCGACGACCTGCTCGGCGACGTCGGGCGGGCGTTGGCCCGGCCGCACTGGCAGCCCTACCTCGGCAGGCGATCCTGCCCGCCGTCGCAGCCGTTCCTGCTGCGCACCGACGTCGACGACCCGATCAGTGAGCTGGAGGACGCCGTGCCGCTCGCACGTGTCCACCGGGTAGGGCGGACGATCCCCGTCGATTTCGTCTACGACACCGGACGGGCCGAGGCCGTTCGCTCCGAGGCGCGGGACGCGCCGTCGACGTTCGCGACCATCGGCCGCGAGCACCGTAGACGACCGATCTGGACGATCACCCGCAGGCTGCCGAGCAGGCTCGGGATGTTCGTACTCGAGGACTATCCGCCGAGGCTGGCCTCCTACCTCCGGCGACAGGAGGCATGACGTGACCTGGCTCGTACGGCTGAACCTGTCGCCCCGTACCCTCCCCGTCACCACGGGCCTGCTCGACGGCGATCGTCTACACCGCACCCTGATGAGGCTGCTGCCCGATGACCTCGGAGAACGCCCCAGGGAGTGCGGCGGCCTGCTCTACCGGATCGAACCCGGTCGGGCCGGCGTGGGCCTGCTGGCGCAGACCCGGCAGCCGCCCAGGCTGGCCGCGCTGCCCGCCGAACTCGCCGCAGGCGCGCGGGACCGCGACCTGCGACCCCTGCTGGACTCGCTGCGGCCCGGAGTGCGGGTGCGGTACCGCATCGTCGCCAACGCCACCCGACGGCACGGCAACTCTGCGGAGCAGGAGAAGCGGGGGAAGCTGAAGGTCCTGCGAGGCACCGAGGCCGACCTGTGGTGGCTGCGCAAGGCCACCGCCGCCGGCCTGCACCCGTTGCAGGTGGTGTCCAGTCCCGTCGACGACGTCCTCGGTGCCCACGGCACCCGCCACGGGCTCACCCGATTCGACGGCGTGGGCATGGTCACCGATGCCGACCTGCTGCGCGCCGCTGTCGCCGACGGAATCGGCCGGGCGAAGACCTACGGCTGCGGCATGCTCAGCCTCGGCCCGGCGGACGCCTCATGACGACGATGCCCGATCCGCGTCGACTGCTCACCAGGCCTGCCGTGGCGATGCTGCCCCGCTTGGCCGACTCGCTGTCGTTCCTCTACCTGGAGAACGTGCGGATCGTCCAGGAGGACACCGGCGTCTGCGCCCAGGTACAGCGACAGGACGGCGAGACCAGCCGTGTCTTCCTGCCCACGGCCGCCGTGTCCTGCGTCCTGCTGGGCACCGGCACCTCGGTGACCAACCCGGCGATGGCGACGTTCGCCCGGCACGACACCACCGTGGTGTGGACGGGCTCGGGTGGCGTGCGCATGTACTCCGGGGCTCAGGCGAGCGGCCAGAGCACGAAGTGGCTCGAACGTCAGGTCCGGCTCTGGGCCGACGACACCACCCGGCTCGCCGTCGCCGCCACGATGTACGAGAAGCGGTTCGGGCTGCCCGTGCCGCCGGGGACGAGCCTGGACGGCCTGCGCGGTCTCGAAGGCGCGCGGATGAAGTCGTTGTACCACGCGATGGCCGAACAGCACCGCATCCGAGGATTCCGCCGCAACTACAACCCGGAGAACTGGGACGCGCAGAACCCGGTCAACCAGGCACTGTCCACCGCGAACGCCGCCCTGTACGGGGTCGTCCACTCGGTGATGCTGGCCTTGGGCGTCAGTCCCGGCCTCGGTTTCCTGCACAGCGGCAAGCAGCACTCGTTCGTCTACGACGTCGCCGACCTCTACAAGGCTCGCCACACCATTCCCCTGGCCTTCGCCTTGCACAGACACGGCAACCCCGACCGGGAGGTGCGGCGGCGCCTGCGGGAGGACTTTCGGCTTTACCGGCTCATGCCCCAAATCGTCCTGGACATTCAGCGACTGCTGACGCCGGCGGGCGGCACGGAGCCTGCGGAGCTCGACGAGCCGGAGGAGGTCGAGCTCGTGCACCTCTGGGACCCCGACCTCGGCGCCGTCGAGGCGGGCCGTAATCACGCCCACGACGTGGACTGGTGAAGCGTGGCGAACCTGATCGTCATCTCCACGACGGCCGTCCCTGACTACGTCCGAGGCTCACTCAGCCGGTTCCTCACCGAGCCCGCACCCGGCCTCTACGTCGGCAGCGTCTCCGCTCGGGTGCGCGACCTGCTGTGGGAAGCCGTGAGCGAGGCCGTCGGCGACGGTGCCGCCGTGTGCGTGCACCCCGCCGACAACGAACAGCGGTACATCGTCAAGACGGCCGGTCGGCGGCGCCGCCGCGTCATGGACTTCGACGGGTTCCAACTCATCGAGTTCCGAGACACGAACGGTCAATCGGCTCTCTGAAAGCCCAGGTCGCGAAGGGTGCTCTCCACGCACGTGGAGGTTGGTCGCGGTCCTTAGGTACGGTCATAGAGTTCATCTCGTGCTCTCCACGCACGTGGAGGTTGGTCGCACCGCCCGCCTGGGCGAGGCGGGTGCGGCCCGTGCTCTCCACGCACGTGGAGGTTGGCCAAGCACCGGATGTCGAGCTTCTGGAAGGCCTTCGTGCTCTCCACGCACGTGGAGGTTGGTCGCCGAGATCGAACGGTTCGCCGGCCGGCCGCTGGTGCTCTCCACGCACGTGGAGGTTGGTCGGGCGCCTACGTCCTCGGGAAGCTGCGCATCGCGTGCTCTCCACGCACGTGGAGGTTGGTCGGAGGTCGGCGACGTGATCCGGGACCTGTACTGTGCTCTCCACGCACGTGGAGGTTGGTCGAAGAACCGCGACCACGACCACGACCGCGAGGAGTGCTCTCCACGCACGTGGAGGTTGGTCGCAGGATGCGTGCGGCCTCTAGGTCGGCATCGGGTGCTCTCCACGCACGTGGAGATTGGTGGCGCATGGTGTCGAGCAGGGCGCACGGAATCTGGTGCTCTCCACGCACGTAAAGATCGGTCGGGCCGCTCGGACCGCGTGCTCTTTCGCACAGGTGGCACGTGATCGTCCCGCCGAGCCCGCGACAGAGTCGATCGCGGGAGCGCGCCGGGTGTCCCAGGAGGCCGTGCGCCCTCGGAGGTCGCCGCCGTCGTCGGGCGACACAGTGCCCGGCCCCGGCGGAGGGAGTCGTGCCGAGGTCGGGCGCTGTCGGGGGCGGAGCCGGGCCCGGGTGCGCGGGCCCGACTCCGGTTCTCCGGCCTGCGCCGAGGCTCGGCGGGAGCCGGGGGGTCTCGGGGTGGCGGGGAGCTTCGAGCGCCGGGGAGCATGCGCCGTGACGCCGTGACGCCGTGACGCCGTGACGCCGTGACGCCGTGACGCCGTGACGCCGTGACGACCGGGGCGACTGAGGTCGCTCGACGCGGTGGCAGTCGGCACCGCCCGCCGCGACCGCGATCAGGCCGTCAGACGGCGATCCGGCTCGAACTCCGTCCCACCGGCGCCGGGGCTCATTCGACGCCGTCGAGGAGCAGATCACTCGGCCGGGTCCGCGGCGGGTCGCCGCGGAGCCGCGTGGCCGGGGCCGTCGGGGTCTCGGTGGGCGTCGTCGTGGCGCGGACTCGGTCGGCGAACACCCACCGGTTGGAGCTCAGCGCGTCGGGCCGTGCCCTCGGCGGTCCGGCGCCGTACTCGAGCGTGAAGTGGTGCGAGGTGCGGACCTGCGTCGACCAGCCTCGCTCGGCCAGCGTGGCGGTGGAGGGGCGCCTCGGTTCGGTGTCGAAGAGGCCCAGCAGGTCGATGCCGAACTCCTGGCGGGCGACGGCGTAGAGCGGGTCGGCGCGGATCTCGGCGGACTCGTGGAGCTTGATCTCGTAGAAGAGTTCGCCGTCGCCGACGGTCAGCCGGTCCACGGTGTCGATGAGCTGCCGTTCGGCCTCTGCGGGAAGGTAGAGCAGCAGACCCTCGGCAAGCCAGACGCTCGGCCGGTCGGGTGCGAAGCCCGCGTCGAGAAGTGCGCTCGACCAGTCGTCGCGGAGGTCGGCGGCGATCGAGCGCAGCGGCGCGGTGGTCCGGGCGCCGAGCCGGTCGAGCACGGTGTGCTTGAAGGACAGCACGTGCTCACGGTCGATCTCGAAGAGCGTCGTGCCCGCGGGCCAGTCGAGTCGGAACGGACGGGTGTCGAGACCGGCGCCGAGCTGGACGACCTGGCCGCCGGCTCTTCGAGCGGCGGCCGATAAGAGGAAGTCGTCGATGACGCGGGTGCGCAGGCCGAAGTAGCGACCGAGTCGACCCCAGAGCGGGTTCGCGTCGCCGTCGGGCACGTCCTCGATGCGGATCGGCCAGTGCACCGAGTCCGGGGCGGCGCGGACGAGGTGCTCCGCGTAGGGGTCCTGGGCGAGGGAGTCGGCACGGTGGGTCTCGATGGCCCGGCCCGCGGCGACCAGCAGGGCGGTTCGTCCGACGCCCTCGGTCACTCCGTCGTCCGATGGTGGTGTGGTCATGTGTTCTCCTTCGTCGGTCGGGGCGCGGCCCAGTGCTCCGGGCGGTCGTGGGTGGTGATCTCGGCTCCGTAGACGACGTTCATGAAGCGCAGGATCTCCTCGTCGGGCAGGTGCAGGCTCGCCGTGCAGTCCGACAGCACTGTCACGTGCCTGCCCTTCTGAAACGCGGTGCGGGCGGTGGAGTCCACGCAGACGTCGGTGTAGAGGCCCGCGAACACCAGATGGGTGAGTCCGCGTCGGGTGAGATGTGCCTCGAAACCGGCGGCGAGGAAGGCGTCGAAGCACGCCAGCTTGGTGAAGACGGCCTCGTCCGGCGCGGGGCGGACCTTGTGGAACTCCGCGCCCCACGATCCGCTGCGGCACTTCGGTTCGCGGCCGCGCGCCTGGTCTCGACGTCGCCAGCTCGCGCCCTGATGTTCGCGGTCGCCGAGGAAACGGACGAAGAGGACCTCGACGCCGTGGGCGCGTGCGACGGCGACGGCGCGGCGGGCGTTGGTGGTGACGATGTCCAGCGTGGCCGGATCGCCGGGATACCGGGCGGCGGCGCGCGGCCCGGCGCAGAAGTCGTTCTGCAGGTCCACGACGACCAGCGCCGGGTGCGACGGGGCGGTCACGGGTCCGCCCTCGGCCCGCCGGGCACGATGTGCAATCGGGGTGTGCTGCCGGGGGGCGGGGCCGCGTGGGGTTCCAGCACGTCGAGCAGCGCGGCCGTCATCGCCGTCGTGGAGTGGTCTCCGCCGAGGTCGGGAGTGTGCACGCCGAGCGTGCGGACTGATTCCAAGGCGAGTTCCATCGCCCGGATCGCTCCCGTGCAGTGGGCGTGGCGCTCCATGATCGCCGCCGCGGCCCGGACCGTCGCCGTCGGATTGACGCGATCCCGCCCGGCCAGGTCGTCGGCCGAGCCGTGCACGGTCTGGAACTCGACGAGGCCGGACACCTCGGGATGCAGGTGGATGTTCTCGGTGAAGCGGCTCTCCTGCCGCTCCGCGGCGAACCGGTCGAGCAGGACCGCGTGCATGGCGTCGGCCCATTCGTTGCCGCCGATGATCAGGGTCCGCCGGGACGGTCCTCGTTCGATGAGGTCGCGGTTGACGGTGTCCGGCTGCCGCAGCGCGATGTCGACGCCGTGGCGGGCGGCGGCGTCGGCGACCCATTCGGTGAAGGCGCCGTCGAGCAGATGGAACTTGTAGGCCATGACGATCTCGTCGACGTCGTCGTCCGGCCATTCGTCGCGGGCTCGGCGTAAGGCGAAGGAGATGACCTGATCGGTGATCTCCCGGCTGAAGGTCATCGTGCGGGTCACCACGCCGGGGGAATGGCTGTTCTCGCCGGTGTAGAAGCCCTGGGCGGCGTCGCGGATCAGCAGCAGCTCGCCCGATGCGCCGGCGATGAGGTCGACCTTGACCGCGCGAAGTCGTCGACGCACCAGATACAGCGACTGGGCGTTGATCGCGGTGCGGAAGATCGCCGAGGTGCCCCGGTCGGCCTGATCGCGACAGAACCGCTCGTAGTGATCCGCGTCCTCCTCGGTGCCGCGGCGCATGCGCCGCGTGTCGCCTTCGGCGAGCAGGGAGGAATAGGAGTGATAGATCCGGGGTGATCGTGTGATCGTCACCGACCTCGAATACAGCCCGCCGATGTGGTGCGCGGTCTGCTCGAAGACGTCCGCGAGTTCCGGGCCGGTTCCACGGCCGACGGCTAATCCGATGTTCCGTCCCACGGTGCTCCTTCGTCATGGCGATCTGGTCTCGGGCGCCCGGCCGTGGTGGCGGGCACCCGACATGCGTGGTGCGGGTTCGAAGCGCGGCCGCCGGCCGATCTCGAACGTGAGTCCGTCGTCGGAGGCGGGCCGCGGTGCCTGCGTGCGGCGGTGCGCCGCGCCGAGGCCGGGGCGGCCGCTGGATCGGCCGCCCCGGTGGGCGCGGTCCGGCGTTCAGGCGTTGGTGACCAGGAGGTCCGCGGTGATGCCTGCCTTGTCCGGCGCGTAGTAGTCCTTGATCGCCTGCGTCCACGAGGCCACCGAGATCTCGTCCGCCTCCGTGGGCTCGAAGGCGTCGAAGAGGGCGTTGATGCCCGCCGGATCGAATCCGATGGCCGTCATGAGCGCGAGGAAGAGGGGGCGCTCGATGAGTCCGTCGCCGTCCGGGTCGCCCAGCGTGGCCAGGGAGTCGGCGAAGTCCGCGATCGTCTCGTCGAAGCGCTCGGGAGACAGCACACAGGCCGAGAACTCCTCGAAGCTGACGACGCCGTCGCCGTCGGCGTCCAGTTCCGCCGCCAGGGTGGTCCAGAACCGGCGGAATGCGGCGTGGGCGGCGGACTTCGCGGCGTCCCCGGACCCCGTGGCGGCCGCGGACACGCGGGCGGACATGAGCTCGAAATCGTCGGGCGCGAGGCTGCCCGAGCCGTCGGCGTCGAGAAGGTTGAAGATGAGCGTGACTCGATGGAGGACTTCCGGCTGCATTGGTCGCTCGCTTTTCTCGTCAGGATTCGAATGGGGGAAGGCGCCGTCGTCGGGGCAGGTCGAAGCCGCCGAAGTCCGTCGTCGACGGGCGGGATCTCGGCGCGGGATGAGCGGGAATCGATGAGGCGTTGCGTCCGACGGAGTGAAGATGATCTCCGCGGTTCACTATGCCAGGCAGTGTCTGTTAAGTCCCTCAAATCATCGTCAGCCACCAGAAAGAGTGAGCAATGCCGATGTCGATCGGGGACCGAATTCACGGTGAGTTAAAAAGGGCGGATGTCGGTGCCCGTCCGTAGGCTCCGGATGGGCCGATCGCGAAGGCGGTCCGCCGATCCGGTGGGTGGGGCAGGCCGAGACCGCCTGCCATCGCCGACCGCCGAGTGCGAACAACAGCGGAGGACACGGTTCATGAGTCGCCTGCAATACCAGTGCAGCATGTCGTTGGACGGCTTCATCGCGGGAGCGGGCGGGGACATGTCCTGGCTGACCCCGTACATGACGGCGGCCGAGCCCGCGTCCGATTCCGGGTCGGCGGATCCGGACGCCACGTTCAGGGCGGACCTCGCCGACGCCGTCGGCGCCGTTCTGATGGGCAGTCGCACCTTTCGGGGTGACGATCCGAACAAGGGCACCGACAGCGAGGGTGCCTACGGCGGGCAGTGGAGCGGGCCGACGTTCGTGCTGACCCACGACCTTCCCGCCGAACCCGTCGCCGGGGACGTCAGCTTCGTGAACGACCTCCACGCCGCGGTGGCCGCCGCGACGGAGGCGGCGGGGGATCGGATCGTGGGGGTGTTCGGTGCCGACGTCGCCCGGCAGTGCGTCGAGGCGAACCTGCTCGACGAGATCCTGGTCTCGATCGTGCCGATCCTGCTCGGCGACGGCGTCCGACTCTTCGACCGGCCGGGGCGGCCGCCCGTCCCGCTCGACGTCCTGGAGGTCTCGGGCCTGACGATCCGGCTGCGCCTGCCTCGGTAGGGCCCGGGCGGACGGCGATTTGACGTCGCGAGGCGGACCCGGTAGAAAACCATCAGGTTATGAAACCTGGGGGTTATGAAGCGTGAGTTCAGAGCTGCTCGACCGGACGTTCGCGGCGCTCGCCGACCCCACCCGGCGCGCGATCATGATCCGCCTGGCGCAGGGCGAGGCCACGGTGTCGGAGCTGGCCGAGCCGTTCGACATCAGTCAGCCCGCCGTGTCCAAACACCTGAAGGTGTTGGAGCGGGCCGGTCTGGTGACGCGAGGCCGAGACGCGCAGCGACGGCCGTCCCGCCTGAACGACGCCCCGCTACGGGTCGTCCTCGGCTGGCTGGAGGAGTTCCGCCGCAGCCGGGAGGAGAGCTTCCGCAGGCTCGACGAGGTGCTGGCGGGGCTGCGGGCCGAGGAGACTCACACCGAGAAGGAGGGCGACGTCTGATGCCGCCGACGTCAGGGGCGGGCTCGGTGGTGGTCACCACCCCGTCGGATCGTGAGATCAGGATGACCCGGGACTTCGACGCGCCCGCCCGGCTCGTCTTCGCCGCCTGGACCACGCCGGAACTGCTTCTGTGCTGGTTCGGCGCGCGGGGCTGGCGACTCGTGGAGTGCGAGGTCGACCTCCGGGTCGGCGGGGCGTGGCGCTTCGTCTCCCGAGGACCGGGTGGGGCCGAGATGACGCAGCACGGCGTGTACCGCGAGATCGTCGCGGGGCGTCGGCTCGTGCAGACCGAGTCCTACGGCGACGCGCCTGCCGGCGCCGAGACGCTGGTCACGACGGAGTTCGTCGAAGACCAGGGCCGGACGACCGTGGTCACCACGGTGACGGCGCCCTCTCGCGAGGCGCGCGACGCGGTACTGCGGACCCCCATGGAGCGCGGCGTCGGCGAAGGCCACGACCGGCTCGCCCGAGTGCTCACCGAGATCCGAGCGTACGGCGTCGACGGCCGCCGCCGAGCGGCTGACCCGACCGACGCATCGGGCACGACGGAGCTGAGAAGAGAAAGGCGAAACGGATGAACTGGACGCTGGAAGTCGTGACCGTGCCGGTCGCCGACGTGGACCGGGCCAAGGCGTTCTACGCCGAGAAGGTCGGCTTCGCGGTCGATCACGACACGCGGGCGGCCGGCGGCCCCGGCGTGGTCCAGCTGACTCCGCCCGGGTCGTCCTGCTCGATCGTCCTCAACGCGGCGCCGGTGTCGGCGGAGCCCGAATCCCGGTCCGCGCTGCAACTGGTCGTCCCGGACGTCCGCGCGGCCAGGGCGGAGCTGGCGGGGCGCGGCGTCGAGGTCGGCGAGGTCCAGGTGGCCGGGCCCGAGGGGTTCCGGACGAGCACGGCGGACGACGTGCTGGACGACGTCGGGTTCGTGTTCTTCGACGACCCGGACGGCAACCGCTGGGCGGTGCAGCAGATCTCGGCTCGCGCGTGAGCACGGCATCCGGCGGTGCGGAGCCGCGCTCGGCCCGCGGCGGAGGGTGCCGAGGCGCGGTGTCGGATCGAGAGGACGCGAGATCGGAATGACGACGGAACTCACGGCACGGCGCTTCGTCGAACGGTTGGAGAGCCACCGGTCCGAGGAGGAGCTGCGCAAGATCCAGCGATACTTCAAGACCGGTGCGGGGGAGTACGGCGAGAACGACCGGTTCCTGGGCGTGCGGATGGGGCAGGTCTTCGCCCTGGCCAAGGAGTTCGTCGACCTGCCGCTCACCGAGATCGAGCTGTTGCTGGCCAGCCCGCTCCACGAGGTTCGCGCCGGTGCGCTGAGCATCATGGACAAACAGGCCAGGCGGCGATCGACGACGCCCCGGCGTCGCCAGGAGCTGTACGACCTCTACCTGACTCGGATCGATCGAATCGACAACTGGGATCTGGTGGACGTGTGCGCGCCGCATGTGATCGGCGGGTACCTGTTCGACCGGCCGCGTGACGTCCTCTACCGGCTGGCCCGGTCGACGAGTCTGTGGGAGCGGCGCACCGCGATCGTCAGCACGGCCTATTTCCTCCGACACGGCCAGGTCGACGACACCTTCGCCTTGGCGGAGATCCTGCTCGGCGACGAGGAGGACCTGATCCACAAGGCCACCGGCGGCTGGCTGCGCGAGGCGGGTCGCCGGGCGCCCGAGCGGCTGCGGGAGTTCCTCGACGCCCACGCCGCCACGATGCCGCGCACCATGCTGCGGTACGCGATCGAACACCTCGAACCCGAGGTGCGGGCGCATTACCGAGGACTGAAGACCACGGCCCGGCCGTGACTGAGGGCCACGGCCCGGCCGTGCCGGCGGGCCACACGACCGGCCCCGCGAGGGGTCGGCCGGGACCGGGAGGCGCGGCGGTCGGCGATCAGGTCGTTCCGCCCGGTGGCAGGGGGAGTCGCCGGGCGGAACGATCCTGTCGAACGGATTACAGCGACTTCTCCAGCCTGCCCGCCAGCAGCCGGGTGAACCGTGCGGTGTCGGCGAGTTCGCCGCCCTCGGCGAGCAGCGCCATGCCGTACAGCAGCTCGGCGGTCTCGGCCAGCGTGCCGTCGTCGTCGCCGTCGGGCCGCGCGTCGTGCGCGGCACGCAGCCGGGTCACCAGCGGGTGCGTCGGATTCAGCTCCAGGATGCGCTTGATCTGCGGGATCTCCTGGCCCATCGCCCGGTACATCTTCTCCAGCGTCGGCGTGACGTCGTGCGTGTCGCCCACGATGCAGGCGGGGGAGGTCGTCAGCCGGGCGGAGAGCCGAACCTCCTTCACCTGCTCGGACAGGGATTCGGACATGCGGGACAGCAGCGTCGCGAAGTCCTTCTCCCGCTGCGCGCGCTCCGTCTCGGAGGTCTTCTTCTCCTCCTCGGTGTCGAGGTCGACCTGGCCCTTGGCCACCGACTGGAACCGCTTGCCGTCGAAGCCGTCGACCGAGTCGATCCACATCTCGTCGATCTGGTCGGTCAGCGCCAGCACCTCGTAACCCTTGGCGCGGAAGGCCTCCAGGTGCGGGGAGTTCTCGATGCTCGTCCTGGAGTCGCCGGTCAGGTAGTAGATGTGCTCCTGACCCTCCTTCATCCGCTCGATGTACTCCCGCAGGGTCGTCGGCTTCTCCTCGTCGTGCGTGGAGGGGAAGGAGCAGATCTCCAGGATCGCTTCGCGGTTGTCGAAGTCGGAGAGCAGGCCCTCCTTCACGGCGCGGCCGAACTCCGACCAGAAGGTCGCGTAGTCCGCAGGCTTCGCCGACATCAGATCCTTGATCGTCGACAGCACCTTCTTGACCAGGCGGCGGCGGATCAACTGGATCTGGCGGTCCTGCTGCAGGATCTCCCGCGACACGTTGAGCGAGAGGTCCTGCGCGTCGACGACGCCCTTGACGAAGCGCAGGTACTCGGGGACCAGCTCCTCGCAGTCGTCCATGATGAACACGCGCTTGACGTAGAGCTGTACGCCGCGCCGGGCGTCCCGCATGAACAGGTCGAGCGGGGCGCGGGAGGGGAGGAACAGCAGCGCCTGGTATTCGAAGGTGCCCTCGGCCGCGAGCCGGATCGTCTCCAGCGGGTCGGACCAGTCGTGGCTGACGTGCTTGTAGAACTCGGTGTACTCCTCCTGCGTGACCTCGTCCTTGGGACGGGCCCACAGGGCCTTCATCGAGTTCAGGGTCTCCAGCGCCGGAGTCGCCTCGGCCTTCGTGGTCTCGCCCTCGGCCTGCTCGGCCGCGTCGGAATCCTCGGTCGTCTCCGCCTCGGTCGTCGAGGTCTCGGCCGGGGTCTCGACGGCCATCCGGATGGGCCAGGTGATGAAGTCGGAGTAACGCTTCACGACCTCGCGCAGCTTCGCGGGCGACGTGTAGTCGTGGAGCTGGTCGTCGGTGTCGGCGGGCTTGAGGTGCAGGATCACCGACGTGCCCTGGGGAGCGTCCTCGGCGGGGCCGATGGTGTAGCTGCCGCCGCCGTCGGACTCCCAGCGCACGCCCTCGGCCTCGCCCGCGCGGCGGGTCACGAGGGTGACCTTGTCGGCGACCATGAAGCTCGAATAGAAGCCGACGCCGAACTGGCCGATGAGATCCTGGGAGATCGACGGGTCCTGGGACTGGGACGCCTTGAGCTTGGTGAGGAACTCCGCGGTGCCCGACTTCGCGATGGTGCCGATGAGGTTCACGACGTCGTCGCGGTTCATGCCGATGCCGTTGTCGCGCACCGTCAGCGTGCGCTGATCCTTGTCGACCTCCAGCCGGACGTGCAGGTCGGAGGTGTCCGCGTCGAGGTCCTTGTCGCGGTAGGTCTCCAGGCGCAGCTTGTCCAGGGCGTCCGAGGCGTTGGACACCAGTTCTCGCAGGAAGGTGTCCTTGTTCGAATAGATGGAGTGAATCATCAACTGGAGCAGCTGACGGGCCTCGGATTGGAATTCGAGTGTCTCGACCGGGGTGGTCACGGGCGTCCTTTCCGGGTTCTCCGCACCGACGGCTCCGGCTCGCCGGCGCGAGTCCGAACCACCGCTGTGCGGTGTGCATCGACGAACCGCGATTCTATCGAAGCCGGGGTGTCCGCCGGCGGGACGCGGGCGGCGGATTCGGCGTCGAATGCCTCCTCTCGCGCCGGTCCGAGGTGATCTCGGCGCACGCGCGGCGGGCGGTCCCGGTTGACGCGGTGGTCGTCGACGCGGTGGTGACCGACGTGGTGGTCAACGACGCGGTGTCATGCGGAACGTGAAGTAGTCCACCTGCCGATCGTCTCGGATCAGGCGGCCCTGTGCGACGCCCTCGGCGTCGAAGCGGTTCTCCTCGGCCGACCGCCGCGGATACGGCAGGTCTCCGGAGGTCCCGAAGAAGATCAGCATCGCCCGGCCGGGGTGAGGTGTTCGCGGGCCTCCCGGAAGAACGTCGTCATCGCGCGGTAGCCCTCGTCGGTGATGGCGACCTCGAACCGGTCACGGGGGGCGGACCAGCGGAACGGCGGATCGAAGACGATCAGACCGAAGCGGTCGTCGACCGCGTCGAACACGTCGCTGTGCCGTACCTCGATCCGATCGGCGACGCCGTTGCGCTCCGCGTCGTCGCGGGCGGCGCGGACCGCGTCCGGGTTGACGTCGACGGCGAGGACGTGCGCCGATCGAGACGCGGCGAGGATCGCGTTGACGCCACTGCCGGTCCCCCTGTCCAACACCCGATCGGTCGTGCGGACCTCGGCGAGGACCGCCTCGCCGAGGTGACGGGAGACGGGGGTGATCGGCATGACGGTCGGCGGTATCAGCAGGGTTCGTCCGAGGTATTCGAAGTGCTGGTCGACGGTGCCGGCGCGCTGTCCCGCGCGATAGTGAGGTCTCGTGCCAGCGTCGAACACGGTGAGCGTGCTCCTCACCGATCATCGGGACATGACCGGCCGCGCCGGCGACGGCCCTGCTGCGTCATCTCGTCCGCCTCTCCGTCCGGCCGGGTCTGTCGCGGCCGTCCCCGCGCCGTGCCGCATGCGGTACGGCGGTGGTGCCGACATGTCTGTGCCGAGCCGATCCTGCTCGCCGCGGGCGGACACCGCGAGGGCCGAACAGGCAGGCGCATTCGCCGAGCGGGCCTGCGGCGCCGCAGTGCGTGGCCGACCTCGTCGAATCCGACGCGAGGGCGGCGGCCGGGGCGACCCCGAACCGGTGACTTCGAGTGAAGTCCTCGTGTGTTCCGGCTACGTTGTGTGCGGATTCCGGCGGCGAAGTCGATCAATGGCGGAGCGGGTCTCACCGGCGTCGCCCCATCGGACGGGTCCGCCCGGTGAGTGCCTGTCGTGGTGCGCGGTTCCGCGCGGAGCAGGAGCGAGATGAGCGACCTGAGCGTGTCCCCACGGCCCGTCGCGCCGCCGCCCGTCGCGCCGCCGCCCGTCGCGCCGCCGCTGCCGGTCGCGCCGCCGCCGGACCGCCCGTTCGCCCTGCCCGCGGGGCTGGGCGCACTGAGCGCCGCGGCGCCGGTGGTCCGGGTCTCCCTGCTCGACGGGAGTCAGGCCTGGCTGGTCACCCGCCATGCGGAGGCCCGCGCGGTACTCGGCGACCATCGCCGGTTCAGCTCGGTGCCCACGGCGCCCGGTTATCCCCGCAGCGGAATGGTCGGCGGCAGCACCGCCGACACGGCCGTCGCCAGTCTGGGCTTCATCCGCATGGACCCGCCCGACCACACCCGGATTCGACGCATGCTGACGCACGAGTTCATGGTGCGGCGGATCGAGGAGCTGCGGCCGGGCATCGAGCGCATCGCCGACGAGCTCTGCGACGCGATGGAGCGGGCGCCGCGGCCGGTCGACCTCGTCGCGGACTTCGCCCTGCCCCTCACCTCCTCGGTGATCGGTCTGCTGCTGGGCGTCCCGGCGGCGGACCATCCGCTGTTCCGCGACCTCACGGCTCGGGCGAACCGCATCGCGAACACCCCGCGCGAGGCGGCGCGCGTCCTCGACGAGCTGGCCGGCTACCTCGACGAACTGGTGGCGGCCAAGGAACGCGAGCCCGGCGACGACCTGCTCGGCCGACTGGTGGTCGAACGGCTGCGCACGGGCGAGCTGTCGCGGCCCGACCTGCTGGCCGTCGCCGCGGTGCTGCTCATCGGCGGCTTCGAGACCACGGCGAACATGATCAGCCTGAGTGCCCTGAGCCTGATGCGCGATCCGGAGACCGCCGAACGGCTCCGTCGCGAGCCCGCGCTGATGAAGGGGGCGGTCACGGAGCTGCTGCGGTTCCACGGCATCATCCGCAACGGGCCGCGCCGGGCGGTCACCGAGGACGTCGAGATCGGCGGGCAGCGGCTCGCGGCGGGCGAGGGCGTGATCATCGCGGTGTCGGCGGCCAATCGCGATCCCGAGGAGTTCCAGGACCCGGACACCGTGGACGTCTGCCGTCCCAACGCCTCGCGGCACGTCGCCTTCGGCTTCGGCGTGCATCAGTGCCTCGGGCAGACCCTCGCGCGTCTCGAACTGCAGGTCGCGCTCGCCACGCTGTCGCGCCGCTTCCCGGCGATGCGGCCCGCGGCGCCGTTGGCGCGGATGCGGTTCCGCGCGGACATGACGATCTACGGTCTGCACGCGCTGCCGGTCATCTGGTGAGTCGGCCGGTCTTCGCAGGCCGGGCCGGGTCGTCGGTGAGGTCGTCGCGGACGGGCGTTCGCGAGGCGCCTTCGCGGCCGGCGGAGTGGAGTCGGCGCACCCCGCCGCCGGTCGTGCGCCCGCCGACGCCTCGGCGAGGCGTGCGGCCGAGTTCCGCGTCGTGGCAGGGCGAGGACGGCCGGGACCGGCGGCGTCTCCCGTCGAACGGGGTGGGGTCGGCGTGGTGGCGTGTGCTGTACCTCGTGGGCGGGGGCGGCCTTCGTCGAGCTGGCTGGCCGGATTCTCGGCCTTGGTCGGTTCGGGTCGCGGGTGCCGAGCGGGAGGTGACGTCCGTCGTGCGGTGAGTTGCGTTCTCAGACGGCGGACCATCCGTTGTCGACCGGGAGGACGACGCCGTTGATGTTGGAGGCGGCCGGGGAGGCGAGGAACACGATCGCCGCGGCCTGCTCCTGGGCCTCGGCGACTCGGCCGACGCCGGCCAGGTACGGCGCCAGGGCGGCGGGGCCGGTCCCCGTGCTGGGGCGCAGGTCGATGCTGGTCCTCGTCCCGCCGGGTGCGATGGCGTTGGCACGGATGCCCGCGTCGCGATACATCACCGCGAGGGACTTGGTCAGGCCGACGACGCCGTGCTTGGCGGCGGTGTAGGCGGCGCCCGCCGCGCTGCCGCGGAGGCTCGCCTCCGAGGCGGTGTTGACGATCGCCCCGGCGCCCTGGGCGAGCATGTGCGGCAGGACGGCGCGGCTGAGCAGGAACGGCGCCGTGAGGTTGATCCGGAGCACCCGTTCCCACTCCTCGTCGGTGACGTCGGCGAGGGCGGTCATCCCGTCCATGATCCCGGCGTTGTTGACCAGCACGTCCACGGTGCCGAAGGCGTCCACGGCCGCGGCGACGACGCGGTCGACCACGGACTGCTCGCCCAGGTCGCCGACCGCCGCGACGGCGGTCCCGCCCGCCGCCGCGACCTCGCCGACGACGGTCGCCGCCCGGTCGGCGTCGAGATCGGCCACCACGACGCGGGCGCCCTCGACCGCGAAGCGCAGGACCGCGGCGCGACCGATGCCGGCACCGCCTCCCGTGACGATCACGCTGCTGCCGTCGAGTCCGTCGCCGCTCATCTGGGCCTCCGTCCGTTCATCGCGCTCCGTATTGGCACAGTGTGCCATCATGGCCCATCGTGCCAGCTTGTCGAGTGGCGGCGGAGCCACGCCGCGAGTGAGGAGCAGACGATGCCGGTTCCGACGGAGCGCGCGGGCGCGGCGGACGTCGAGTCGTCGACCACCGTGCCCGGCGCGGGACGGCCGCCGCTGCGCGAACGGCGCCGACAGGAGACACGGCTGGAGATCGCCAGGCAGGCCGTCCGGCTGTTCGCCGAACACGGCGTGGCGGCCACCGGCGCCGAGGACGTCGCCGCCGCCGCGGGTGTATCGCTGCGCACCTTCTGGCGGCACACGGCCACCAAGGAGGCCTGCGTCCGGCCACTGCTCACCCACGGCCTGGAGCTCCTCACTCGTGGGCTCTCGCGCTGGCGGCCGGGCGCGGACCCGGCCGCCCTCGTCGACGAGGCGGCGTTCGCCGCGGGGCAGACCGCCGTCGACGTGTGGGCGGTGCTGAACCTGGTCCGTCTCACGCGGACCGAGCCTGCGCTGCGCGCGGTCTGGCTGACCGTGCACGACGAGGCGGAGCTGGTCATCGCGACCGCGCTCTGCCACGCCACCGGGCTGCGACTCGACGATCTCCGAGCTCGAGTCCGGGCCGCGATGATCAGCGGCGCACTCCGCACGGCGGTGGAGCACCACGCCTGGGAATCACCAGGCGACGAGTCGGCGGGCGACGGGTCGAGCGCGGCCGAGGATGCCGGCCGCGCCCGGGGAGCCGATCTCGTCGAGACGGTCCGCGAGGCGCTGCGGGTCGCGGTGCACGGACTAGGCCGCTGACCAGCCGCGCCCGTCCGCACCGTGGTCCCCCGCCGCACCGTGGTCGGCGGTATTCGCCGGCCCCTCTCCAGGGCGACGGCGTCGGAGGGATACGCCGTCGGACGCCTCGGTGGACGAGGGCGCGAAGCTCAGAGCCACCCGCGCCGGGCTGCCTGGACGCCCGCCTGGAATCGGGTGGCGGCGCCGAGACGGTCGAGCAGCGCCGCGACCCGGCGGACGACGGTGCGGCGGGACAACGCCAGTCTGCGGGCGATCGCGTCGTCGGTGGCGCCGCCCGCCAACAACGTGAGGATGCGACGGTCGCGCTCGTCGTCCAGTCGGTCCCCGCCGACGGTCGAGACGGGAGTCGCGAGCCGCCACAGCGTCTCGAAGGTGTCGGCCAGCACCGTCAACAGGCCGGACCGGCGGACGACCAGCGACACCGGCCCCGAGTCGTCCTCGGCCCGGGCCGTCACCACGGCGAGGTCGTCGTCGGCGATCACCAGCCGCAGGGGCGGGTCCCGCAGCAGGCGTGCCTGTCCGCCCGCCTTGACCAGCGCCGCCGTATCGGGGGCCCGCGATCCGGCGAACGCCGACTCTGGGTAGATCGTGCGGCAGGCGGGCCCGGCGGCCTGCGGGGCGGGCCGGCTCCCGTCCGGCGCGGCGAGGTACGGCGGCGGCGCGAAGTACGGCGGCCGGTCGATGACCCGCAGCTCCCGGCGCGTGCCGGCTCGCAGCCGCCGAAGGACGGCGAGCATGCGGCGGGGATCGTCGATCGCCTCCAGCGGCTCGGTGCGCCTGCCGTCTCGGCGGGCGATCCGGAAGACCCGTTCCAGCTCCACGACGGATCGACACAGCTCCGCGCGCCGGACGACGTCACGCCGCGGCAGTGTCTCGGGAGTCCCCCCGGTGTTCCGGTTCCCGATGTTCCCGGTGATCTCGGCGGGGGAACGCGCCTCCCATCGGCCGTCGTCCAGGCGCGTCGTCACGTGTTCGGCGGCGAGTCGCCGCAGCACCTCGTGCAGGACGTCGACGTCGAGTCCCGTCTCGGCGACGAGTTCGTCGAGACGGGCGCGGGGACGGCTGACGAGCGTCCGATACACCAGGCCAGACGTCGTGTCGGGGTCGAGTGCGTCCAGAACCATCCACTCCCGCCGCAGGCTCATCCCCCGCCACGACGATAAGAGGCACGCGCGGCGACGGTCAACAGCGTGGTCGGCGCCCACGGTCTCGTCGAA
The DNA here is from genome assembly GCF_002234535.1 of Actinoalloteichus hoggarensis. Lineage (NCBI taxonomy): Bacteria > Bacillati > Actinomycetota > Actinomycetes > Pseudonocardiales > Pseudonocardiaceae > Actinoalloteichus > Actinoalloteichus hoggarensis. The sequence continues at coordinate 3,677,109 of NZ_CP022521.1, read as the reverse complement.
CCGGGGCGGCACACGACGCAGGCAGCGGCCCCCGACTCCACCTTCCCGTCATGGCGCCAGGGCATGATCGGCCGGAACGGCGGCGAGGCCGACCGGCCCGGCGGATCGCTCGGCACGGCCGAGGCGGCGCGGCGGCCGCCGGACACGGCCGCGTGGCAGGGCACGGGGCGACCGGGCACGGCACGGGTGGCAGCGGCACAGGGTGGGCGGCGTGCGGCGTCACCCCGGGCCGAGCTGCCGAGCCAGTGCGTCGTCGATGTCCGCGCAGTGGCCACGAAGCGTGTCGAGGAAGGCCGCCAGCACGGGGGAGCCTTCGGCCGCGCGGAAGGACAGCGTGAGGTCGGGCAGGAGCGTGTGCGGGGTCACCGAGCAGAACCACAGATCGGGCCTGGCGATCATGCGCATCCGGGCGGGGCCGAGGCCGACGCCGACGCCGCAGGCGGCCAGGCCCGCGATGGTGTGGACGTCCCGCGCGACCGTGGCGCCCTCCAGCGCCCCGGTGTCCGCGCCGAAGAGGGCGCGCAGCGTGCCGATCACGGCGGGCTCGTCCTCACCCGCGGAGATGATGAGGTGCTGCCGTCGGAGTTGGCCGAGGCCGATCGTCTGCTGCCCGGCATAGGGATGCGACCGGGCCACCGCGGCCACCAGACGGTCCTGGCCGAGCGGTGCCCAGGCGAGGGACTCCACGCCCGGCCCTCGGGGCGAGCCGAGCCCGATCGCGATGTCCAGTTCACCGCTGACCAGCGCGGCGGTGCTCCGGCTCGTCGACATCTCATGCAGGCTCAGCCGCACGTCCGGCCGGTCCCGTCCGAATCGGACCAGTACGCGGGGCAGCGGTTCCAGCAGCGCCGAGGCCACGAAGCCGATGCGCAGCATGCCCGTCTCGCCGCGGGCGGCCCGTCCGGAGTCGACGGCGGCGGCGGACATCTCCGCCAGTGCCCGATGCGCGCGCACGAGGAACGCCTCGCCCGCCGCCGTCGGGAAGACGCCGTGCGTCGTCCGGTCGAACAGCCGGGCGCCCATCTCCCGCTCCAGGGCGGCGATCTGCTTCGACAACGGCGGCTGGGCGATCCCGACAGCCGCCGCCGCACGGCCGAAGTGCTGGTGCTCGGCCAGCGCCACCGCGTAGCGCAGTTGACGTGCCTCCATGACGCGGCCTCTTTCGAACAGCGGCGATACCCGACAAGTATCGCGTGACGGTGTGTCGGACATGTCGGTGGAGGCGGGAGTCCGCCGAGGCTGGAATGAGCGCATGACCGCACAACCGATCGAGACGATGTTCGTCCTCGTCCACGGCGCCTGGCACAGCTCGTGGCACTGGGTTCCGACGCAGCGTGCGCTGGCCGCGCGGGGCGTCGCGAGCGTCGCGGTGGACCTCCCCGGCCACGGTTTCGACGCTCCGCTGCCCACCGGCTACCTGACCGGCGGCCGGGACGCGATGCGCACCGAGAAGTCGGCGCTGGCCGGACTGACGATGCAGGACTGCGCCGACGCCGTGCTGAGCACGCTGCGTTCGGTCCGAGGCGGCGCGCGGTCGGTCGTCCTCGTCGCGCACAGCGCGGGTGGCGGGCCCGCCTCGCTGGCCGCCGAGCAGGCCCCCGAACTCGTCGACCGGATCGTCTACCTGTCGGCCTTCGTCCCGGCGGGCAGGCCGAGCTTCCTCGACTACGCGAACTCGCCGGAGAACACCCTCGACCGGGGGCCGGGCCTGACGATCGGCGACCCGGGGGCGCTCGGCGCGATCCGGCTCGACCCGCTCTCGACAGAACTGTCCTATGTCGACGAGCTCCACCAGACCTATCACGCCGACCTCCCCGTCGAGCGGGTCGACCGGTGGCGGTCCACGCTGAGCACGGACCTGCCGTTGGCCGTCCCGAGCAGCCCGATCTCCCTGACCGGGAACGGCTGGGGGAGCATCCCGCGCACGTTCGTGCGCTGCGCGGACGATCGCGCGTTCCTGCCCGCCGCGCAGGACCTCATGATCGCCGAGGCCGACGAGGCGATGCCCGCCCGGCCGTTCACGGTGCACACCCTGCCCGGCGACCACAGCCCGTTCCTCGCTCGTCCCGACGAGCTGGCGGCCGTGCTGGCCTCGCCGCCGCGCTGAGGGCGTCCCGACGCAGCCGGCGGATGCGTGGCGGCGCCGTCGGGGCCGCGCCGGCCGGTGGGGTCGCGCCCGGTCATGCCGGCCGGTGGTGGCGGCGGAACACCGATCGTGCCGGGACGAGCCGGTGTCGTCGCCCCCACGGAACAGCAGGTCACAGGCGGGGCTCGGTCACGGGACGGCCGGCGATCACGGGGCGGCGGGCGACTCGGCTCGCCAGGCCCGATGCAGCAGGTCGAGGAAGACCGGCGCGGCGGGCAGGGACGTCGATCCGATCCGGTGCACCGGCACGCCCGGCGTCCACGAGTTCATGACCACCGCGCCGGCGAGGGCGGGCAGGTCCGCCGGGGTGATCTGCTGGACACGCTGACCGACGCCGAGCCGGTCGAGTTGTCTGCGGACGACGCCCATCGTGGTCCCCGTCAGCAGCGCGGCGTCCGGCCAGATCACCTCGGCGCCGTCCCAGAAGGCGAGGTTCCAGATCGTGCCCTCGCTCAGCCTGCCTCGCCGGTCGAGGAACGCGGCGTCGTCGAAGCCCCGCGCCGCGGCCTGCCGTAGGAGGTAGGTCTTGCCGACCTCGCCGACGTGCTTGATCGAGGGCAGATCCCGTTCGTGCTCGACGACGGCCAGGGTCAGCGGCCCCGCCGGGCCGGCCGCGGCGACCGCGGTGCGGACCAGCAGGTCGGGTTCGACGTCCTCGCCCGCCACGACGAACTCCCCTGCGGGCGAGTACACGGTCGCGGTCAGGGAGAGGTCGGCCGGGCCCGCGGCGATCGCCGTCCGCAGCGCCGTGCGGACTCGTTCGTCGGGCAGCGCCCGGCCGAACAGCTCGACCGAGGCCGAGCGCAGCCGCTCCAGGTGCAGGTCGAGGCCTCGGACGCGGCCGTCGCGTACCTGCATGGCCGTGAAGTGCGCGTATCCGGCGAAGGCGAGGGGCGTCAGCTCCGCGGCGGTGGCCGGGCGATCCTGTCGGTGGACGACGTAGGCGGTCATGCCTGCCACCGTAGAATCTGACATGCATGTGAGATTCAAGCGCGGATGAGGTAGGTCACACGGCATGAGGATCGGCGAGCTCGCGCGGGTGACCGGGGTCGGTCCGCGCCTGCTGCGTTACTACGAGGAGCAGGGGCTGCTCCAGACCCGGCGGGTCGGGACGGGGCATCGCCGCTACGGCGAGGACGCCCCGATCGTGGTCGGCCACATCAGGACTCTGCTCGCCGCCGGGCTGCCGACCAGTGTCATCCGCGACCTGATGCCCTGTGTGGAGGGGCCGGGGCCGGAGCTGAACCGCTGTGCGGCGGAGCTGCTGCTGGAGCAGCTTCACGGGTTGGACGGCCGGATCGCCACCCTGAGCAACGCCCGGTCCGCGCTCGCGGGTCTGGTGGCGGCCACCACCTCCTGACCTCCGCGGCCCGGCCCTCCTTCCGTCTCGGTGCCGGCCGCGGTAGGAGCGCGGCCGCCGCGGCCATGATCAGGTCGGCGTCGCCCCGGTTCGGCGTACCCGCCCCGTCAGACGGGAGCCTGCGCGGGTGGGGGGCACAGGCCGCCCCACCCGGCCGCGGTCAGCTCGCGACCTCGGCGGGCGCGGGCCTCTCCGGCGTGCCCGAGGGCGGTGCGCCCGGTCGTCGCCTCGGCAGGAAGGCGGCGATGACGGCGGCGGCCAACGCCGCGCCCGCCCCGATCGCCATGACCACCCGGAAGCCGTTCTGCGACGGGACGGCGGCGGTGCCGACGGTGATCGTCAGCTGGGCCAGGACGACGCCCGCGACCGCGCTGGACAACGAGGTGCCGATCGAGCGCATCAGCGTGTTGAGACTGTTGGCGGCGGCCGTCTCCGACACGGGCACGGCCGACATGACCAGTGCGGGCATCGCCCCATAGGCGATGCCGATACCCGCGCCGATGATGCTGGAGATCAACATCAGTTGCCAGAGCGCCGACATCAGCACGATGCTCAGTCCGTAGCCCGCCGCCACCACGACGGCGCCGACCATCAGCGTCGTCCTCGGCCCGCGCAGCCGCGAGATCCGCGCGGACACCGGGGCCATGGCCATCATGACCAGTCCGGACGGCGCCATGACCAGGCCCACGGTCATCATCGGCTGCCCCAGCCCGTATCCGGTGGCCGTGGGCAGCTGGAGCAGTTGCGGCAGCACGAGCGACATCGCGAACATGGAGAACCCGAACACCGCCGAGGCGAGGTTGGTCAGCAGCACCTGACGACGCAGCGTGGTGCGCAGGTCCACCAACGGCTGCCGGTTCCGCAGCTCCCACCAGCCCCAGCCGGCGAGGACCACGGCGGTGACGACGAACAGCGTGGTGGTGAGTCCGCTGGTCCAGCCCCAGTCGGCGCCCTTGGAGACGGCCAGCAGCAGACAGATCAACGCGATGGACAGGCCGATCGCGCCGACGAGGTCGAAGCGGCCGCCGGTGCGGACCCGGGATTCGGGGACCAGCGTGAAGACCAGGGCGGCGGCGAGGGCGCCCAGCAGCGCCGACGCCCAGAACAGCACGTGCCAGTCGGTGTACTCCGCCAGCAGGGCCGCCGTCGGCAGCCCGAGCGCCCCGCCGACGCCGAGGGACGCGCTCATCAGCGCGGTCGCGGCGCCCAGCCGTTCGGCGGGCAGTTCATCGCGCATGATGCTGATGCCCAGCGGGATCACGCCCGCGGCGAGTCCTTGAAGGACGCGGCCGACGATCATGGGCGCCAGCGTGTTGCTGAGCGCGCCGATGACCGAACCCGCCACCAGCAGGATCAGGCTCACCAGCAGCATGCGTCTCTTGCCGTACATGTCGCCCAATCTGCCCACCGTGGGGGTGGCGACGGCGGCGGACAGCAGGGTCGCGGTGATCACCCAGCTCGCGTCGGACGTGGTGGCGTCCAGCAGTCGGGGCAGCTCGGGGATCAGCGGGATGACGAGGGTCTGCATCAGCGCCACGACGATGCCCGCCATCGCCAGCACCGAGACGACGACGTTGGTGCGGGGTGGAGCGACCGTTCCGGCGTCGGTGGTTCGTGTCGAGGCACTCGACATGGTGAAGCCTTTCGTCCTGACGCGGGTGAGAGACGATTAAATCAGTCGATTGACTTAGATTAGCCGGAGGTGATCGGACGACGATCCACCGCGTCGCCGACACGGCGGCCCCGGGCCCGTCGTGCCCGCCGTCCTCGACTCTGGCGGGCGCCGCGGGATCGCGCCACGTGCCACCGGTCGACTCTCGGTCCCAGGCGGAGCTGCGCCGTGCCGCGGCGCCCGCCGTGTGGTCGACGACGCGGTCGTCGGGGCTCGCGTCCGGACGGATCGATCATCGATCTCGGTCGCGGTGTCGCGCTGGTCGAAGGATCGGCGGCACGGGGTCGGACGCCGTGGCGTGCTTCTCGAGAATGGGTGACCTCCGGTTCGGGGTGCGTCCACCGAAAGCGTTAAGTCAGTCGCTTGACTCAACTCGAGCGCCCCGCCTAGCCTGAGTCGATCGAGATCCACTGGAGGAGACCCCATGACGCCGAGCGACGCGCGGCAGGCGCTGAACCACCCGAGCACCGACCTCGGGGCCGCCGGGCGGCAGGCACGCCCGCGCCCGGTATCGCCACCGAGGTTCTCCGCTGCGGCACCAGGTCGCGGTCGAGGGGACTCCACGGGACTTCGACCCGCCCGACCCGGGTCTCCTCCCCCCAACGGGTCCGCTCGCACCGGTCACCGCGCCGTCCGGCGGCACGACGCAGCGGCGCGGTGGTGACGATGGCGGCCAGAACGAGAAGAGCCGAGCAGGTCGAGGGGACGCGGGAGGCGATCCTGAGCGCGGCCGAGCGGCTGTTCGCCGAGCACGGGGTGTACGCGGTGTCCAACCGTCAGGTCGGCGAGGCCGCCGGGCAGGGCAACAACTTCGCGGTCGGCTACCACTTCGGCACCAAGACCGACCTCGTCCGCGCCATCGTGCGCCGCCACGCCGAGCCGATGGAGGCCGTCCGTGTCCGCATGCTCGCCGAGATCGGTGACAGCGACGAGGTCCGAGACTGGGTGGCCTGTCTGGTGCGGCCCTTCACCGAGCACCTGGCGGAACTGGGCGGCCCCACCTGGTACGCGCGGTTCGGCGCGCAGGTGATGACCGACCCCGGTCTGCGGCGGATCATCGTCGAGGAGGCGCTGAGCACCACGCCCATCCAGCAGGTGATCGACGGGCTCAACCGCTGTCTGCCGGAGCTGCCGCTGCCCGTGCACCTCGAACGCGGCGCGATGGCCCGCTACCTGATGTCCCACACCTGCGCGGAGCGGGAACGCGCCCTGGCGGAGGGAACGCTCACGGTCCGGAACACCTGGGAGGACGCCGCGACCGGATTGATCGACGCGATCACCGGGATGTGGATGGCGCCGGTCACGAGCGACCGCCGTGTGATCGACGAGTGACACGACTGGCGGGCGCCGCGAGCCGCCGCCCGCCGCCATGAGGAGGGCATTCGATGAGGATCTCAGTGGACCAGGACAAATGCTGCGGCGCGGGCTCCTGCGTCCTCGTCGCCCCGGAGGTGTTCGACCAGCGTGACGAGGACGGCATCGTGATGCTGCTCGATGCCCAGCCCGCCGCGGACGTCCACGACCGGGTGCGCGAGGCCGCCGACGTGTGCCCGGCATCGGCGATCCAGCTCAGCGGGACGGCGTGACGCCTCCCGGCGGGATCGTGGTGGTCGACGCGTCCGCGGCCGGGCGCGCCACCGCGGCGGCGCCGCGCCGCACGGGCAACGCAGGCGCGCCGACACTCCTCGACGCCGAGCCGTACCCGCCCTCCGATCGGACCCCGCTGTCCGAACAGGTCCTCGGCGGTGCCTCGGGAGGCGCTCGGCGCCCTGAACATCCGGCCTGTCCTCGGCGGCCCGGCCGCGCCGACGCCCCGGTGCCCTGCTTCTCCACGGACCGGTTCGACGCGCGGCTTCAGACGCACGGGCCGCCCGGCGGCGACCCCGACGTGACGATCGGGGCGGGCGACGTCGCCGCGTGTCGCTTCGTCGCGGTTCGCCACCGTCCGGGCGAGGCCGTCGGCGTCCTGGGCTGGAACCTGCCCACGCGGGCCCGCGACCATCGACGGCGGCTCACCGATCCCGGAGCGGAGCCGACGTCGTCCCGCGGTGTCGACGTCGTCCCGCCGCGGGCGGTCGTCGAGATCGCGACGGCGGATCGCATCAGCGGCTGACGAGCGACGAGACCGCGCGACGGCCCGCGCCATGCGGATCGACTGCTCGACCCTTCTCCGGGAGTCGTCCACGGGGGACCTCCGGTGCGCGACGCACTGCCCCGACGCCCTGTCCCGAACGCCCTGCCCACGACACCCCGTCACCACGCCCCGCCACGACGGCACCGCCGAACCCTCGGCGGCTCCGCCGTCCACTCGTCCGACGGCCGTACCGGGCGCGTCGCCCTGCCGGGCGCGTGCCGCCCGCACCGGAAGGATCACGATGACGAGCACGATCGAACCCGCCGCCGAGACTCCCGAATACCCGATGCCCCGCGCCCAGGGCTGTCCTTTCGACCCGCCCCCGGAACTGCGAGCACTCCAGGAACGGTCGCCGCTGGCGCGGGTCCGGCTGTGGGACGGCAGCACACCCTGGCTGGTCACCCGCTACGCCGATCAGCGTGCCGTGCTGGGCGATGCGCGGGTCAGCGCCGACATGACCCGCCCCGACTATCCCCGCCAGGCACCCGGTAACGGGGGCGGCCTCAGCTTCATCGGGATGGACGATCCCGAGCACGCCCGGCTGCGTCGGATGGTCAGCGCCGAGTTCACCGTGAAGCGGGTGGCGGCCATGCGGCCGACCGTGCAGCGGATCGTCGACGACTCGATCGACGAGCTGCTGGCCGGTCCGACGCCGGTGGACCTGGTGGAGGCCTTCGCCCTTCCGGTGCCGTCCCTGGTGATCTGCAGGCTGCTGGACGTCCCCTACGCCGATCACGACTTCTTCCAGGGCAACAGCAGGACGCTGATCAACCGGAACTCGACGCCGGAGCAGCGGACCGACGCCGTCGGGCGGCTGAGCGAGTACCTCCACGCACTGGTGACGGCCAAGATCGACGATCCCGGTGACGACCTGCTCTCCCGGCTCGCCGCCCGCATCACGAGGGGGGAGCTGACCACGCCGGAGGCCACCTCGATGGCGGTGCTGCTGCTGATCGCGGGCCACGAGACGACCGCGAACATGATCGCGTTGAGCACCCTGACCTTGTTGCGTCATCCCGAGCAGCTCGCCCTGGTGCGCGACGCCGACGATCCGAAGGTCGTCCCGGGGGCGGTCGAGGAGCTGTTGCGCTACCTGAACATCACCCACGGCGGCAGGCGTCGCGTGGCGCTGGCCGACCTGGAGGTCGCCGGACGGACCGTGCGGGCGGGGGAGGGGCTGGTGCTGCCCAACGAGATCGCCAACCGCGATGAACAGGCCTTCCCCGATCCGGATCGGCTCGACGTACTGCGGGAGGCCCGGCATCACGTGGCCTTCGGCTTCGGCGGACACCAGTGTCTCGGTCAGTCGCTGGCCCGCCTGGAACTCGAGATCGTCTACCGCACCCTCTATCGACGTCTCCCCGGTCTGCGACTCGCCGTCGACTTCGACGAGATCCCGTTCAAGCACGACGGCTTCGTCTACGGCGTCTACGAACTGCCCGTCACCTGGTGAGCTGCGCGCCGCGCGGGGCGGGGCGGGCCTGGCCGCGGTCGGCACGGGCGTCGTGGTGGTCCACTGTGTGACCGCGGCTGGGCGGTTCGGCGTCGGGGAGCAGGGGCCGCGCACGAGTGCGACCGCGGGTCGGCCGCACTCCGCCCTCGCCCACGACCGATGACACACGACCGATGCCGGACGCCGTGGAGCGCGCCAGGAATCCGGGCGTCCCGGAGTCTCCAGGGGCGCGGCACGGCCCCGCCGTTCTCGGCCGTGCCGCACTCGACGGTGAGTCCCCGCGTCGAACGGCGCGGAGCGGGATGCGGAACCGGCGGGCGTTCGCGTTCGTCGAGGCCTGGTCGTGCCTGCCGTACTCCGGTCCCGAGATCGGGTCGTCGATCTCGGAACCGGGCGGGGTCGCCGAGGCAGCCGTCGAGGAGTCGTCCGGCGAGACGGGACACCGTCCGATCCGAGCAGACGCGGCAACGGTTCCTCGATCGACTCAGACGCGCAGCAGCACCTTCAGCGCCGTGCGGTCGGCCATCGCGCGGTAACCGTCGGCGACCCTGTCGAGGCTGATCGTCCGATCGAACACCTTGCCGGGCTCGATGACGCCGTCGAGCACGTCGGGCAGCAGTTCGTCGATGTAGGCGCGGGCGGGCGCGACGCCGCCGGTGAGCGTGATGTTGCGCAGGAACACGCCGAAGTCCATCGGGACCTCGGCGTACTGCGGGACGCCGACCCGGCTGACCGCGCCGCCGTCACGCACCACGCCGAAGGCCGTCTCCACCGCGGGCCGGGTGCCCACGCATTCCAGGACGGCGTGTGTGCCGTCGCCGCCGGTCAGCTCGCGGACCCGCTCGACGCCCTCTTCGCCGCGCTCCGCGACGACGTCGGTGGCGCCGAACTCGCCGCCGAGGTCGGTGCGGTCGGTGTGCCTGCCCATCAGCAGGATGCGCGCGGCGCCGAGCCGCCGGGCCGCCAGCACCGCGCAGAGGCCGACGGCGCCGTCGCCGATCACGGTGACCGTGGTGCGCGGTCCGACCCCGGCCGTCACCGCGCAGTGATGCCCGGTCGGCAGGACGTCGGAGAGGGTGAGCAGCGCGGGCAGCAGCGGCGAGTCCGCCGCCACGGGAAGTCGTACCAGCGTGCCCTGGGCCTGCGGGACGCGCACCGCCTCGCCCTGACCGCCGTCCACGTCCGGCGCGCCCCAGTTGCCGCCGTGCCTGCACGAGGTGTGCAGGCCCTCGGCACAGAAGTCGCAGGTGCCGTCCGCCCAGACGAACGGCGCGACCACGACGTCGCCGACCGCGGGCGCGGTCACCGCGGCGCCGACCTCCTCCACCACGCCGAGGAACTCGTGTCCCATCCGGTCGCCGCGCTCGGAGGCGGGCCGAGAGGCGAAGGGCCACAGGTCGCTGCCGCAGACGCACGATCGCACGACCCGGACCACGGCGTCGGTGGGTTCGCGGAGCCTGGCGTCCGGCACGTCCTCCACCCGGACGTCGCCCGCCCCGTAGATCAGCGTCGCTCGCATGGCTTCCTCTCCGGAGCGTTCGTGCGATCCGACGCGAGGCCGCCCGCGCGGGGTCTCGCTTCGGCCGCCGTCGGTGTCCAGGCGGCGGCATCGAACCTGCTCGCCGCTTCTCGGGTCCCCTGGGCGGTCGAGGCCGAAACCTGACGGCGGCGGGGCGACTCGGCGAGGACACGGGGCCTGGCTCGCCCGATCGGAGTCGACGGGCTCGGGCGTCGCCCCCTCGACCATCACGGTCTGTGACCAGTATCACCGGAGTCTGTGACCAGGGATAATTAAGTCAGTCGGTTGACTCATCAACCGGGCGTCGCTTAGCTGGAGTGGGTCGAGATCACGACGAGGCGGCGGCGAACACGCTCCGGGGCTCGGCGCCGGAGCAGGCCGTGCCTTCCCAGGAGGAGGACGGAGGGCTGGTGTCGACTCCGCGCGGAGGCGGCCGGGCGGCGCCCGCACGACGCCGTGCGGCTCGGCCGCACGACGCTCCGAAGGGCGCGGCCCACCAGGCCGAGCGAGCGGACCGCGTCGCGACGGCGTCGACCCGAAACACCGGCACCGCGCCGAACCCGCCGCGGGAACGTCCATGGCGGACTCGGGTACGGCGGGCGTCGTACCGGGGACGGCCCGCCACCGCCGTTCGACCGATCAGCACCCTCCGACCAGCGACCGGCCCGGACCAGTCCTCAGCCCGATCAGCACCCGACCCGACCAGAGAGGCCTGCATGCCCACTCCTGATCAGCCGCCCGCCACCCGCGCGCCGCTGCCCGACGAGCTCGGCTTCGATCCCGAGGCGCTCCGCGCCCGCTACCGCGAGGAACGGGACCGTCGGATCCGGCCCGACGGCAACGCGCAGTACCGGCGCGTCGACGGGGACTTCGGCTACTACGCCGACGATCCCTACTCGGATCCCGAGTTCACCCGCGCGCCGCTGCGCGACCGCGTCGAGGTGGTGATCGTCGGCGGCGGCTTCGGCGGCCTGCTCAGCGGGGCGCGCCTGCGCCAGGAGGGCATCGAGGACATCCGAGTGATCGAGGAGGGCGGCGACTTCGGCGGAACCTGGTACTGGAACCGCTATCCCGGCATCCACTGCGACATCGAGTCCTACGTCTACCTGCCGTTGCTGGAGGAGATCGGGTACGTCCCCGAGTGGCGGTACTCGCCGGGGGAGGAGATCCGACAGCACGCACGGGCCATCGGACGACACTTCGACCTCTACCGTGACGTCTGCTTCCAGACCAGGGCGACGGAACTGCGGTGGGACGACGCCGAGGCGGAGTGGATCGTGCGCACCGACCGAGACGACGAGATCCGCGCGCGGCACGTCGTGGTGTCCAGTGGGACGCTGAGCAGGCCCAAGCTCCCCGGCATCCCCGGCATCGAGGACTTCGCCGGGCACACCTTCCACACCAGCCGGTGGGACTACGACTACACCGGCGGGGACGCCGACGGCGGGCTGCACCGCCTCGCGGACAAGCGCGTCGCACTGATCGGCACCGGGGCGACCGCCATCCAGGTCGTGCCGCACCTCGGGCGCGACGCCCGGCACCTGTACGTCTTCCAGCGCACGCCCTCCACGGTGGACGCCCGGGACAACCGCCGCACAGACCGAGCCTGGGCCGACTCGTTGACGCCGGGCTGGCATCGGCGACGTCGGGACAACTTCCTCACGATCGTCCACGGCGGCCAGGCCGAGGAGGACCTGGTGGCCGACGGCTGGACCGGCAGCGCCCGGCTGTTGCAGAACCTCATTCCCAGCGACGCCTACTCGGACCTGCCGCCGGAGGAGCGGGAGTACGTGAACGAGGTCGCCGACTTCCAGAAGATGAACGAGATTCGGGCCAGGGTGGACGCCGTCGTCGAGGACCCGGCGATCGCCGAACTCCTCAAGCCCTGGTATCGCTACCTGTGCAAGCGCCCGACCTTCAGCGATCACTACCTGGAGACGTTCAACCGGCCGGACGTCACGCTGGTCGACACCGCCGACCACGGGGGAGTGGAGCGGATCACCGAGAACGCGGTGGTGGTCGGTGGGACGGAGTACGAGGTCGACTGCATCATCTTCGCCACCGGCTTCGAGGTCGGCGTCTCGGGCGTGCTGGCGGGCAGCCTGCCGGTCTACGGCCGAGGCGGGACGTCGCTCATCGAGTACTGGGGGCGTGGTCCCCGCACCCTGCACGGCTTCTACTCCCACGGTTTTCCCAACCTCTTTCATCTGGGCCCGTTGCAGAACGCCGCCTCGGTCAACTTCGTGCACGTCCTGGACGAGCAGGCCACGCATGTCGCGGCGGTCGTCGCCCAGGCACGACAGCGCGAGGCCCGTCGCATCGAGCCGAGCGCGGCTGCGGAGGAGTCCTGGGTGACCACGCTGCGGGAGAAGGCGCCGGACCAGTACCGATTCCAGGCCGAGTGCACGCCCGGCTACTACAACAACGAGGGACGGCCCCGGCCTCGTGGCGAGACCTACAGCGACGGACCCGTCGTGTTCCACGAGCTGCTCAGACGGTGGCGGACCGACGGTGGGATGGACGACGTCATGGTCGACGCGGAATGAGGCCCGAGGGGGAGGCGCCGCCGAGTCGTCTCGCCGCGGCCGGACTCCCGACGCCGGTGAGTCGCCGCTGGTCCGTTCAGCGGCTGAATCGGCCGAACCGGCTGTGGGGCTCCAACGGCGTCGCCTTCGGGCCGGACGGGCGACTCTACGTGGCCCAGTTCCTCGCCGGGCAGGTCAGCGCGGTCGACGTCGCCTCGGTGACGTCGAGGTGATCATTCCCGCGAACGGCCCCGTCCAGTCGCCCGACGACCTCGCCTTCGGGCCGGACGGCTCGATGTACCTCACCGACCTCGTCCCCGGCCGGGTGTGGCGTCGAGATCCCGGCGGCGCCTTCACCCTCGTCACGGACCGAGTGCGGGTGCCCAACGGCATCGCCTGCGTCGGCGAGCGGCTCTTCGTCAACGAGATGGCCGTCGACGGTCGCCTGCTGGAGCCGTTCCCCCTCGACGGCGACGAACCGAGGGTGCTCACCGGTGGGCCGGTCGTGGGCAACGCGATGCAGCTGGGGCCGGACGGCTGCCTCCACTACCCGCACATGCTCACCGGCGAGGTCTATCGGATCGGGCTCGACGGCGGCGAGCCGGAGCTCGTGGCGGACCGGGTGCACGAGCCGGTGGCGGTGCGCTTCGACGAGGGCGGCAGGCTGATCGTGCTGTCTAGAGGGGCCGAGGGGTATGTCACCGTCATCGACCTCTTCGGCACGGGCTCGCGCACGATCGTGGCGAGCGGGGTGACCGGGCTGGACAACGCGGCCTTCGACGGGGAGAACCGCATGTTCGTCTCCAGCTACGCCGGCGGCGGCATCGCCGAGCTGCATCCCGACGGCCGGACTCGCGACGTCGTCCCGCCGGGGTCGACGGGCCGTTCGGCGTGGCGGTGGCCGCGGACGGGGAGGTGTACGCGGCCGACCACTACCGGCCGGCGAGTCCTACCGGGGTGGCGAGCTCCGGCGGCGCGGCGGGGACGGCGCAGCCGGCGGCATCGGCGGGCCTGACGGCGACGGGCCGCCCGGCGGGACCCGCGGACCAGGCGGGCCGCGGTTCCGACGCCGAGTCGCCCGCCACTCCTGCCCGAGCCGAGCCGCGGGACGGGCCGGACGCGCCTGCGAGCGACGTGTCCACCCGCGCGATGGTGATCTTCGCTCACGGCATCGCCGCCGACGACGGGCTGCTGCACGTGACCTCGCAGTACGGCCGGGTGTGCACGTACGACCCGGTGACGCGGGCCGTGCGAGTGCGGGCCGAGGCACTGGACGGGCCCGCGGGCCTGGCCGTGCGCGGCGACGGTGTGCTCGTCGTCGCCGGGGCGGGTGCGGGTCGGGTGCTCGCCATCGACGAGGACGACGTCGTCACGGTGCTCGTCGACGGGCCTCGACCACCCCGTCGACGTTGCCTTCGACGACCGACAGCGGTGCTACGTCAGCGACGAACGACGTGGCGCGGTGCTCCGCGTCGACGGCGGCGAGGCGGTGCCGGTGGCCGACGGACTCGGCGCCCCGCAGGGGCGGGCGTTCCGGGACGGCGAGCTGTTCGTCGTCGAGACCGGGCCCCGGCTGCCGCGGGCGGTGGACCCGACCACGGGACAGCGGCGGATCGACGTGGCAGACCTGCCGGTGGGCCTGCCGTCGGGGGTCACCCGAGCCGAGCCCGCCCTGTTCTGCCACGGCCTGCCCGGGCTGCCTCGACGGTTCGCCGGACTCGCGGTGGACTCGACCGGGGCGCTCTACCTCTCGGCCGACGGCGAGGGCAGCGTGCTGCGGCTGACTCCGCGCCCGGCGGAGCCGAGTCGGGATCGCTCCGAGGACGCCTCGGCGACCGCCGATCAGGAGCGGGTGATCCCCGGGGAAGACGCCGACTGAACCGCACCGGTCCTGCCCCGCACGCGGCGGGGCGGGACGTCGGCCTCCCGACGTCGTCGGACGCCGACGACCGGGCGGCACACCGGCGTCGGACGCCGACGACCGTCGAGGATGCGAGTGTCACGGCGGTCCGCAGGCGTCCCAGGGAGCCGTCCGTCCCGCTGGGATGGCGGGGTCGACGCCTGCGCCGCACGCCGGGCCGTCCCGCTCCGGAGGCGGTGCGACCTGTGGCGCCGAACGCCGGCCGTCCGGGCACGTCAGCACCGTCTCTCGGGACACCGCGACCGCCGCCCGTCGGCGACTCGACGTCGCGGCGGGAGTCTGATCGCCGTCGTGCCGACGGGCTCCCCCGCCGATCCGCGTCCGCCGTCGTGTCTCGGCCTACGAGGCGGCGGCGGACGTGCGCCGGTCCCGCTGCGGTGGCCCGACGTCGACGAGGAGACTCCGCGCCTCGGCACGGTGACCGATGTCGTCGGGATCGTCCGTCACCGCGTCGTCCGTCACCGCGTCGTCATAACGTGCAGCGGGCGGTCGCCTCGGATCAGGCAGGACGCAGCCGCCGCACAGGGGACGTCGTCAGGACAGCGCGGGCTCCGGCAGCCGCGCGGGGTCGACCGCCGAGGCGCGTACTCGCGCGGTGATGCCCTTGGCCGCGCGGTCGTAGTAGGTGTCGTCGCGGTGCATCACGGACTCGGCGTTGGCCAGCTCCATGAAGGCGATCATCTCGAAGACGAGCTGGCCGACGTCGACGTCTTCGCGAAGCTCGCCGGTCCGCTGGGCCTCACGGGCCGTCTCCTCGAGGAAGCGCGTCCAGTCGGACCGGGCGGTGGCGACGGCATCGTGCACCGGCCCCTCGCGGGTGTCGTACTCGGCGGAGACGGCGTAGAAGAAGCAGCCGCCGGGGAACACGCGGTCCCGGGAGTAACGCAGCCACGAGGTGCACGCCGTCCAGAGCCTGCCGAGCCCCGGCGGCAGGCGGAGCGCGGGTGCGACGACGTGCTCGACGTAGATCGCGACCGCCGCCCGGACCGTGGCGACCTGGAGGTCTACCTTGGACCCGAAGAGGGCGAACACCCCGCTCTTGCTGAGCTGGAGTTCGGTGGCGAGACGGCCGAGTGAGAGTCCGCCGAGCCCTTCGACGGACGCCGTGTCCACACTGCGCCGCAGGATCAGCCTGCGGGTCTGATTGCCGCGTTCGACCCGTCCGTCGCCGTCGGAGTGCGCTCGTGCTGCCATTCCCGTGCCTGCCTGTCTGCTGGGCCGAGACCTCGTGTGCCTGAACGCGGCAGTGTACTGAAGACGCGGCTGGTCGTGCGGTGCTCATGGCCGGGTCCGCCCCGGTTCGGCCCGGCGATCGGCGTCGACGCGGTCGGGCGGCGTCGCCTGCGCGCCGGCCCGGCGGCCCGCTCAGTCGGCCGAGACCGGGGCGGCGACGGGCGCGGTGGGTCCGTCCCGCCGCGTCGCGTCCTCCGCCACGAAGTCCAGCACGGTGCGGATGACCTCGTCATCGCCGAGGATGCGTCGGTGGCCCAGTCCGGTCGTGATGACCAGCCGGGCCTGGTGGCCCAACGCGGCGGCGATCCGCCGTCCCTGTGTCACCTCGATCCGGTCGTCGTGCTCGTCGTGGACGACCAGGGCGGGTATCGCGACCGCCTCGGCGGCGTGGGTGATCGAGAACGGCATTCGGTCGGCGGGCAGGTCGGGGAAGAGGCGCGCGCCGATCTCGCGGAGCAGCTGCGCCTTCAGCGGGTCGCGGATCTTCAGGATGGCGCAGAACTCGTCGACCAGGTGCGCGAAGTCGCAGACCCCGCTGATGCTCACGAGCCTGCGTGCCTCGACGCCGCCGTGCGCCAGCGAGTAGAAGGCCCCGAGCACGCCCACCGAGTGGGCGACGATCGCCTCGAAGACGCCGTGGCGCTCCTGGAGTCGGGAGAGGATCTCGCGGTAGTGGTGGATGGTGGCGCTGCGGCCGGTGGAGTCCCCGTGGGCGGGCGCGTCGAAGGTGATGACGCTGCGGCCCTGTTCGAGGAGGCCGGGCACGAGGTCGGTCAGGCGCGATCCTCGGGACTGCCAGCCGTGGACGAGCAGCACGGGCCGTTCGCCGGTGCCCCAGCGGTAGACCGACACCGCCGAGCGGTTGATCCGCAGCTGCTCGCGGCGTGCCGTACCGAGCCGCTCGCGCTCGGCCGGGCGCAGGGAGCTGCGGGCCATCGGCATGCCGAACAGTTGGAAGGCGCCCTTTCCGGCCAGCGATCCCGAGACGCGGGAGAGGCTGTTGAGCGTGGCGCTGGCGAATGACTTGACGGCGTCCATGGCCGGTACTCCTCGATCGGCGGCGACTGCGGGCGATAAATTAGCACGAACGACCGTGCTGTTATCTTAGGCGGCCGAGCGCGTCCGGTCCGCTCGCGTGTTCGGCGCATCACCGTGTCGCAGGCCCGACGGCGTCGCGAGGGGCGACGGCGCACCGGGGGTCTCGGCGGGCCAGAGTCGGCGGCGTGGGGCTGCGGGCGCGACGCCGGAGGCCGCCATCAAATCATTCTTTGACGTCTATTCCTTCAGTACTCATCGAAAATAAGCTGGAAGCACGGCGGTCGCCGATCGGAACACCGAGGACCGCGTCACCGAACGCGCCCCGGCACGCGGCGACCCGCCCGATCACGCGCCAGACGCGGACGCGATCGTCCTCCTTCGAGGAACGCGCGGGACGTCGCCCCGGCGACGAACAGTTCGAATACCGAGACGAGCCGGTTCCGTCGCCGATCGCGCCGCGCCGGACCGGGCCACCCCACGGGCGACCCGTCCGGTGACCACAGGCCCGAGAGCGAGGCGGCGCCGGCACTGTCGTTTCGGCGTTCCCGACTCGGCTCGCCGACGAAGACGGCGGAATTCGGTCCGAACACCGCCGTCGTCGACCGCCGCGCCCACGCGCTGTCGAACACCGGCAGTCCGCGCCGCCCCGGCCCGGCCCGCGCAGGGCCCCACCCGAACGGCGACGACCGGAGATCAGGACGGGTCGCGGACCAGTTCCACCACGGGAATCACCCGAGCGGTCTTGCTCTGGTACTCCGCGAACTGCGGGGCCACGGTGCTCTGCGTCGCATAGATCGCGTCGCGCTCCGCGCCGGTGATGACCGTGGCGGTCACCGGGAACGTCTCGGTGCCGATCTCCACGGTGGTCCTCGGCTTGGCGACGAGATTGTGGTACCAGGCGGGATGCTTCGGGTCGCCGCCGTTGCTCGCGAAGATGAAGAGGCGGCCGTCGTCCTCGAGATAGACCAGCGGCGCGATGCGCTCGGTACCGGACCGCGCGCCGACGTGGTGCACGAGTGCGAGCGGCGCGCCCTCGAACATCCCGCCGACCCGTCCGCCGTTCTCCCGGAACTCCTTGATGACGTGCTCGTTGATCTTCGTGAGCTCTTGAGGGGTGGTCACGTGATGCTCTCCAACCGAATACGTCGGGCTGCCCTGGACGACAGGAGAGGACGCCACGACGAAGACGGATATTCCCGATTCGAGGCCGATGTGATCCGGTGCTCGCCTGTCGACCCCGGTCCCGGCCCGTTCCGCGCGGATGCGCGCCGAGCCCACCGCGTCCGGCGGTGCCGAGGTCGGGTGCGAACCGCCGCCCGAGGGGGCACGGGTCCGTCCGGCCGCGGCGGATGACGGCGAGTCGACGAGGTCGGTCCGGTGCGAAGGGCGATCAGCGGCCGGCGCGTCGTCGCTGATCGACCCCCTGACCGATCCTGCGCAGGATCGCGTCCCGGGACTCCGTGACCTCGACCCGCAGCGCGTCGACGTCGACTCCGACCAGCGAACCCGCCCACTTGCGCGGCACGCCGTCCACCAGCACGGCCTCGACGTCGGCCGGGCTCGCCCCGAGCACCAGCGTTCCGACCGCGTCGTTGAGCGGCATCGTCGCGACCGACTCCGCGTTCACCAGGATCACGTCCGCCCGCTTGCCCGGTTCGATCGACCCGGTCCGATCGGCCAGCCCCAGCGTGTGGGCGCCGTGCAGCGTGGCGAAGTCCAGGACGTCGCGGGTGGTGATCCGTGCCGCCGGTGCCGTCCGGTCGGGAGCACGCTCCACCGCCCGCATCCGCTGCACGGCGAGCAGCGTCCGCATCTGTGTGAACATGTCGCCCGCCAACGCCACCTCGACGTCGACGCTCAGGCCGGGGCGAATCCCGACGGCGAGGGCCTCGTCGATCGCGGGTACCCCCGACTCGAGCCCGATCAGCGGTTCCGAGGTCGGCGCCAGCGCCACGGTCGCCCCCGCGTCGCCCGCCGCCCGCCACGCCTCGTCGGTCAGGCCGGTGGCGTGGATGAGCATGACCCTCGAGTGCAGGATGCCGCGCCGCGACCAGTCGAGGACGGCGTGCGAGGACGTGGCGCCGAAGACGGCGTCGACACTGACGCCGATGTCCAGGGACTCCGCGACCGAGGCGAGCCGCGGCCCGTAGGCCAGGCGATCACCGGCGATCTCCTCGGTGGCCAACGCGGCCAGACCGACGGTCAGCCTGCCCCGCGCCGCGCCCTGATACCGCGACACGACGCGGGCCAGGTCGGCGGGCCACTGCCCGTCCCAGTCGCCGAAATGCGGGGCCATCGAGGCGTGCACGCCTCGGATACCCGTGTCGACCAGTCCCGCGACGGCGGCGTCGGTGTGCGCGGCGCTTCGGGCGTTGTGCGAGAAGTCCAGCATGGTGGTGATCCCCGCGTCGAGCGCCGCCAGCGCCGCCAACCGGGTGCCGATCAGCATGTCCTCCGGGGTGTACGCCGGGGCCGCGCGGCCGAGGGTGCTGGTCAGATAGGAGCCGAGGTCGCCGACGTCGGTGATGCTGCGGCGCAGCTGGGACTGCCATGCATGGCGGTGGGTGTCGACGAAGCCGGGCGCGACGATGCGGCCCCGGGTGTCGACCACGACGGCATCGGCGAGACGATCGGCGAACTCGGGAGCGTCGCGGACGTGCCGTCCGACGGCGAGGATCACGCCGTCGTGAACGAGCACGTCGCCGGAGTCGAGATCGCCGAGCACGGGGGAACCGGTGACGATCGCGCCGCCGGTGAACAGGAACGTGGTGGGGTCGACGCCGCTCAGCGGCGGCAGTGGTGTCGGCATGGGGTCGATCTCTCTTCTCGGCGCGGAGTGTCAGGGGCGGCGGCGCAGGGTGTAACCGGCGTGATGCAGCACGTCCCCGGTGAAGGTGCCGAAGGCCCAGAAGCCCAGGTCGTCCTGATAGTCGATGCGGTCGCCGTCGATGCGGTACCGGCCCTGGAAGGCGTGCTCCCGGCCGCCGCGCGTCTCGTCGTATCTGCCGTCGGCGTCGAGGTGCTGATGCAGGAAGCCGGTCTCGTCGATCCAGGTGCCGACCCGGCGTTCATCGACCTGCCAGACCGCGGCCGGCGGGGACGCCTCCCTGCCTCGGCGCGGCCTGCCGCCCCAGTGCACGATCTCGCCCCTGTCGAGGGCGGCGCCGAGGACGGCGGGCTCCGCCGCCAGACGGACGACGGCCGCCGGGATCGTCGCCGTCCCGGCGTCGGCCAGGACGAGCAGGTTCGCCTCGCCGCCGGGCACGAGCGTGCCGAGGGCGTCGGCCCGTCTCGGTCGCGGCGCGTGCCGGGCGAAGAGGTCGACGACGGCCGGGGTGATCACGGTGTCGCGACAGTCGACGACGATGGCGTCGTCGTCGGCGGCGGCGGTGAGCAGGCCGGGGCCGATGCCGTAGATCGTCTGCTCGCCGACGAGGACGTCGCCGGACTCGATGTCGCCGAGAAGCGGATCGCCGGTCAGGATGCGTGCTCCGGTCAGCAACAGCGGCCGGTGCGGTCCCCGCCGCCGTGCCGCCTCGATCTCCTCCGCCGCGGCGGGTGAGAAGTCCGGCCTGCGATACAGGATCATCCCGGCGTGATGCAGGACGCCGTCGACGAGGTCGCCGTCGGCGGTGAAGCCGGTGTCGTCCCGGTAGTCGATGTGGTCTCCGTCCCGCGTGTAGTGGCCCTGGTAGGCGTGCTCGTCCTCGCCCCTGGCCTCGTCGTAGCGTCCGTCGGGCAGCAGCCGATGCCGCACCCGCCCGTCCTCGGTCACCCAGAGCCCGCAGTGATCCGGTGTCCGCATCGAGAGTTCTCCTCGCGTCGTCGTCCGTGTGGTGCGGCTTCGATCGTCGGTTTCGGCTGTCCGGTGAGGAAGGCCGCCTTCCGGCGGGGAGCGGCACTGCCCGGATGCTCGGGACTCGACAGCCTGGCCGTCGACCGGCGGTCGCTCGGCGCGACGAGCGGAGCGATGAGCGGGCGGACCCGATGTCCTGTTCGCCGGTGCCTCCCGTGCACCGGCGGATGGTCGGGCGGCGCCCGTTCGCCCGATCGCGGGCACCGGGACTCGGGACGCGGCAGTCGGACGGCGCGGCCGCCCGGTGGCGGCGCGTCTGGTGGCGGGGCCTCCGGCGGTGCGCCGTCCCGCCGTGGCCACCCCGTTCCGGGATGCACGGCCTCGGCTTGCGGAGCAGGGGGCCGAACCGGTCACCGAGGGTCCGCGACCGGCTGACGAAACACCACGCCGACAGGGTGACGCACCGGTATTCCGTTGATCTTCCACCGTAGCCCGGCGGCGGCGAAGGCCCTGGTGAGAGGCCTAGGGGTTCTGGACAGGGGTACTCGGTCCCGTCCTTCTGTGCAACTCTGGCGTGACTGAGCGCGACCATTGCCGTTCGTGCTGTCCGCAGTCGAATGGGCTCACTCGTTGTTCGCGGTGACCGGTGCGGGGAGAAGGAGCGCAGAACACGATGGTGCGTAGTTCGGGTGTCGATCGGCTGCCGTGGACGTTGTCCGGCAGCGGTGCTCAGTCGGTGCGCGGCCAGGCGGGACTACTGCTCGCACACCTGGACGCGACACCGGACTGGCGTCCCGTCGACGTCGGCCACACCCTCGCCCAGCGGCCCGCCGCCGGGCCCTGGCGTGCCGCGCTCGTCGCCGGGGAGGCCGCCGACTTCCGCACCGGACTCCGTGGACTGGCCGCCGGGCACAGCGCGCCCGGCCTGGTGGAGGGGCCCCGGGTCGGGGACTCCGTCGCCTTCGTGTACTCCGGACAGGGCTCGCAGTGGCCCGGCATGGCGCGGGAGCTGTCGGCGTCCTCCTCGGTGTTCCGCGCGCGCATCGAGGACTGTGCCCAGGCGTTGGAGCCGTTCCTCGACTGGTCGCTGCTCGACCTGTTGCGCGGGGCGGCTCCGGAGCTTCCGCTGGATCGCGCCGACGTCGCGCAGCCCGCCCTGTTCGCGGTGGGCGCGGCCCTGACGGCGCTGTGGCGTTCCTACGGGGTGGAGCCCGCGGCCGTCGCGGGCCACAGCCTCGGCGAGATCCTCGCGGCCGAGGCGTCCGGCGCGCTCTCGCTCGACGACGCCGCCAGGGTCGCGGCGTTGTGGAGCCAGGCGCAGGTGACGTTGGCCGGGCGCGGCGAGATGGTGTCGGTCCGCGCCTCCCGCGCCGAGGTGACCAAGCTGCTGCGTCCCTGGGGTGACGCGCTCGGCGTCGCCGCGGTGAACGGGCCCGCCGCCGTGATCGTCTCCGGTGACGCCGACGCCGCCGCCGAGTTCGTGGCCGCCCTGCACGCGGACGGGATGACCGCGCGCCCGGTCGCCGTCGGCCTGGCAGCGCACTCCGCGCACATCGACGACATCCTGCCGCGCCTGCGTGACGATCTGGCCGCGTTGCGCCCGCGGGAGCCCGAACTGCCGTTCTACTCGGCGCTGCACGGCTCCCGGCTGCCCGAGGGCGAGCGGCTCGACGCCGACTACTGGTGCCGCAACCTCCGCGGCACCGTGCGATTCGACGAGGCGACCAGGGCGATGCTCGCCGACGGCCACCGGGTGCTGCTGGAGATGAGCCCGCATCCGGTGCTCACCGCCGCGATGCAGGAGATCGTCGAGGCCGCCGAGGTCACCGCGTCGGTGCGGGGCGCGCTGCGGCGTGATCAGGCCGACCTCGGCCGAGTGGTGCACTCGCTGGCCGAACTGCACGTCGACGGCGTCGGGTTCGATCCCTCGGTCGTGTTCGCGGGCCACGGCCCGCTGCTCGACCTGCCTGCCGTCGCCGAGGACGCCGCGACCGACGAGACCGTGTCACCGGCCGAGGCGCTGGCGTCGCTGTCCGACGGGCAGCGGCGGACCGCGTTGCTGGACCTGGTTCGTCACGAGGTTGCGGTGACGCTGGGCCGTGCCGACGGGCGGCTCGTCGATCCGAGCACGCCGTTCCGCGATCTCGGCTTCGACTCGATCACCGCGGTCGAGATCCGCAACCGCGTCGGCGTCGCGACGGGACTGACCCTGCCGTACACCCTCGCCTTCGACCACCCAACCCCCGCCGCGGTCGCCGACCACCTGCATGCCGAGTTCTTCGGCGTCGCCGACGTCGGCGACGTCCCGCCCGCGGTGTCGGCCGGTGCCGACGATCCGGTGGTCATCGTCGGCATGGCCTGCCGCTTCCCCGGCGGCGTCTCGACGCCGGAGGAACTGTGGCGGCTGTGTGCCGACGGCGTCGACGTGGTGTCCGACTTCCCCGCCGACCGCGGTTGGGACGTGGCAGGAGCCTATTCGCCGACGATCGAGCGACCCGGCCAGTTCTACCAGGGCGAGGCGGGCTTCCTGCACGACGCGGACCTCTTCGACGCGGAGTTCTTCGGGATCTCCCCGCGTGAGGCGCTGGCGATGGACCCCCAGCAGCGCCTGCTGCTGGAGACCTCCTGGGAGGTGTTGGAGCGGACGGGCATCGACCCGGCCTCGCTGCGCGGCAGCCGGACCGGCGTGTTCATCGGCGCCATGACGATGGACTACGGGCCTCGCCTGGACGCCGCCTCCGGGCACGAGGGCCACCTCCTGACGGGCAACACCGGCAGTGTCCTCTCCGGACGCATCGCCTACACGCTCGGCCTGGAGGGCCCGGCGGTGACCGTCGACACCGCGTGTTCGTCCTCGCTGGTGGCGCTGCACCTGGCGGTCGCGGCCGTGCGGGCGGGCGAGTGCACCTCGGCGTTGGCGGGCGGGGCGACCGTCATGCCGAGCCTCGGCATGTTCGTGGAGTTCTCCCGACACGGCGGGCTCGCGCCGGACGGGCGCTGCAAGCCCTTCTCCAGCACCGCCGACGGATTCGGCCTCGCCGAGGGTGTGGGTCTGTTGTTGGTGGAGCGGTTGTCGGATGCGCGGAGGCTGGGGCACCGGGTGTTGGCGGTGGTGGCGGGTTCGGCGGTGAATCAGGATGGTGCGTCGAATGGGTTGACGGCGCCGAATGGTCCGTCGCAGCAGCGGGTGATTCGGCAGGCGTTGGCTTCGGCGGGGGTGGGTCCGTCTGAGGTTGATGTGGTGGAGGCGCATGGGACGGGTACTCGGTTGGGTGATCCGATCGAGGCGCAGGCGGTGTTGGCGACCTACGGGCAGGGTCGTGAGCGGCCGTTGTTGTTGGGTTCGGTGAAGTCGAATCTGGGTCATACGCAGGCGGCGGCGGGTGTCGCCGGGGTGATGAAGATGGTGCTGGCCATGCGGCACGGCATCGTGCCGCCCACCCTGCATCTCGACGAGCCCAGCCCGCAGGTCGACTGGTCCGCGGGCACGGTGGAGCTGGTGCCCGAGGCAGTCGAGTGGCCGTCGACGGGTCTGCGACGGGCCGGGGTCTCCTCGTTCGGGATCTCCGGCACGAACGCCCACGTGATCCTGGCGGAACCACCCGGACCGGTACCCGTGTCGGAGCCCACGACGGAGTCCGAGCCGGACGAGTCCGCGGCGGCACACCAGCCGGACCGCGACACCGGACGACCCGTCGGCACCCCGGCGGCCGTCGAACCCGGCGCCGAGCCGACCAGTACCGAGCCTCCTCGATCGGAGCCGACCGGAATCGAACAGGCGACGGCCGAGACGGCCCGGCCGGACGCGGCCCGAGGCGAGACTCCCGAGGCGGACATCGCCGAAGCCGGTGTCGAGCCCGCCTCCCGCGACGCGGCCGAGGTGTTCTCCTGGGTCCTCACCGCGAAGTCGGCGTCGGCGCTGCGCGGCCAGGCGGAGCGGCTGCTGGGCTTCGTGCGCGAGACGGACGGCGATCTCGCCGACGTCGCGCACTCCCTGGTGACGACGCGGTCCGTGTTCGACCACCGCGCCGTCGTCGTGGGCCGCGACCGGGGCGAACTGACCGAGGGCCTCGCCGCGATCGCCGCCGCCCGATCCTCGGCGTTCGCGGTCACCGGCTCGCCGGTGCTCGGGAAGTCGGCCGTGCTGTTCACCGGCCAGGGCGCCCAGCGAGCGGGCATGGGCCGGGAGCTGTACGCGAGCGAGCCGGTCTTCGCCGCCGCCTTCGACGCCGTCTGCGCCGAACTGGACCCGAGGCTGGACCTGCCGCTGCGCGAGGTCGTCTTCTCGGACGACCACGAGCTGCTCGCCCAGACCGCCTGGACTCAGGCGGCGTTGTTCGCCGTCGAGGTCGCACTGTTCCGGCTCGTCGAATCGTGGGGGGTGCGTCCCGACGTGGTCGGCGGCCATTCCATCGGAGAGGTCGTCGCGGCGCACGTCGCGGGCGTGCTGACGCTCGCGGACGCCTGCACGCTGGTGGCCGCCCGAGGCGCGCTGATGCAGTCGCTGCCCGCGGGCGGCGCGATGGCGTCGCTGCGTGCGAGCGAGGAGGAGGTCCTCCCGCTGATGACGGCGGGCGTGTCGATCGCCGCGGTGAACGGACCGCGCTCGGTGGTGATCTCCGGCGTCGAGGCCGAGGTGTCGGCGCTGGCCGCGCGTTTCGAGAAGTCCCGGCGACTGCGGGTCAGTCACGCCTTCCACTCGCCGCTGATGGAGCCGATGCTGGCGGAGTTCTCCGAGGTCGTGCGGACACTGGAGTTCCACGCGCCCCGGATTCCCGTGCTCTCCGACGTCACCGGCGGTCTGGCGGAGCCCGAGGTGGTGTGCGACGCGGCGTACTGGGTGCGGCACGTGCGCGAACCGGTCCGTTTCGCCGACGGTGTGCGCACCCTCCAGGACACCGGCGTCTCGGTGCTGCTGGAGCTGGGGCCGGCCGGAGTCCTGTCGGCCATGGCGGCGGAGTCGCTGCGGGCCGCCTCGGTCGCCGTGCCGTCGCTGCTGCCCGACCGTCCCGAGGCGTCCGCGCTGCGCATGGCGGCGGCGCGACTCTTCGCCCTCGGCGTTCCGATCGACCGGGCCGTGCTGGGCGCGGCGGGCAGGCGGATCACGCTGCCGACGTACGCCTTCGATCGCACGCGGTACTGGCTGGAGCCCCGGACCGCCGCCGCGGCCGGCGCCGACGGCGAGTTCTGGGACGCCGTCGACCGAGAAGACCTCGACGCCCTCGCCGACTCGCTCGACCTCGGCGAGGAGGAGCGGGCACCGTTGCGGGAACTGCTGCCGAGGCTGTCCTCCTGGCGGGAGCGCGGCCGGCGTCGATCCCGAGTGGACGGTCTGCGCCACCGGGTGGTGTGGCGGCCGACGCGGCAGGCCTCGTCGGCTCGACTCACCGGCAGCTGGGTACTGGTCTCCGGTGGCGACGACGAGGACGTCGCCACCGCGCTGGCAGCCGCGGGCGCCGACGTCGTCCGGCTCGCCCCCACCGAGCTGAGCACGGGAATGCCCGCCGACTGCGCCGGTGTGGTGAGCACCGTCGGCCTGCGGGACACCCTGGCGGTCGTCCAGGAACTCGGCGACCGCACGACGCCGCTGTGGTGCCTGACACGCGACGGCGTGGCGGCCCCCGGCTCCGACGGGCCCGTGGAACCGTGGCAGGCGGCGGTGTGGGGACTCGGGCGGGTGGCCGCGCTGGAACACCCTCGGCTGTGGGCCGGGTTGATCGACCTTCCAGCCCGCCCCGACGAGGCGACGCTGCGCAGACTCGCCGCCGTGCTGGCCGACCCCGCCGGAGAGGACCAGCTCGCCCTGCGGTCGTCCGGCACGTTCGTACGGCGGCTGCACCGGGCGCCGTCGACCAGGGGCGACGGCGGACTGCCCACGGGCACCGTCCTCGTCACCGGCGGCACCGGGGCGCTCGGCGCCGCCGTCGCCCGCCTCCTCGCCCGAAACGGTGCCGACCGGCTCGTCCTGACCAGCCGCCGGGGTGTCGACGCTCCGGGCGCCCCCGACCTCGCCGCCGAGCTGCGGGCGATGCACGTCGACGTCGACGTGGTGGCCTGCGACGTCGCCGACCGCGCCGCCGTCGCCGACCTGCTGGCCGCACATCCGATCGACGCGGTGTTCCACGCCGCGGGCGAGATCGCCGACGGCGTGCTCGCCACGATGACCCCCGAACGACTGGACCGACCGCTGGCCGCCAAGGCTCGGGGCGCCGCCCATCTCGACGAGCTGACCCGAGACCGAGAGCTGTCGGCCTTCGTGGTGTTCACCTCGGTGACCGGCGTCCTCGGCACGGCGGGGCAGGCGAACTACGCGGCCGCCAACGCCTTCCTCGACGCGCTCGCCGAACGCCGCCGCGCCGAAGGGCTGCCCGGGACGGCGATCGCCTGGGGACCGTGGGCCGGGGAGGGCATGGCGGCGGGTGCCGTCGGCGCCCGGCTCGCAGGCGACGGGCTGCGTCCCCTGTCGGTGCCCGCGGCCCTTGCCGCGCTGCGGAACGTGCTGGAGCGCGACGAGACCGGGATCACCGTCGCCGACGTCGACTGGGCGCGATTCGCCGCGCACTTCACCGCGACCCGGCCGAGCCCGCTGCTGGCGGACCTCCCCGAGGCCGCCGCACCGGCCGACGACCGCGGCGCCTCGGTCGGGCCCGCCGCCCTGGACGCGGCCGACCGCGGTCGTGCCCTGCTGGACCTCGTGCGCACCGAGAGCGCCGCCGTGCTCGGCCATCGCTCCGGTGCCGACATCGACGTGCACCGCGTGTTCAAGGACCTGGGCTTCGACTCCCTGACCGCCGTCGCCCTGCGCAACCGGATGAGCGCCGCGACGGGCGTGACGTTGTCGGCGGCCGTGGTGTTCGACCACCCGACGCCCGCCGCGCTGGCCGCCCATCTCGACCGGGAGATGACCGGCCGTCACCCCGAGGACGCCGACGCCCCGCCCGCCGTGGCGGAGGCGGACGACCCCGTGGTGATCGTCGGCATGGCCTGCCGGTTTCCCGGCGACGTGCGCTCTCCCGAGGACCTGTGGCGGCTGCTGTCGCACGGCGAGGACGCGATCGGCGAGTTCCCCGCGGACCGCGGCTGGAACCTCGACGACCTCTACGACCCGACCGCCGAACGCGCCGGGACGAGTTACACCCGCGCGGGCGGGTTCCTGCCCGACGCCGCCGACTTCGACGCCGCCTTCTTCGGCATCTCGCCTCGGGAGGCGTTGGCGATGGACCCGCAGCAGCGTGTGCTGCTGGAGACGTCCTGGGAGCTGTTCGAGCACGCGGGGATCCGCCCGGCCGCCCTGCGGGGCGAACGGGTCGGAGTGTTCGTCGGCACCAACGGACAGGACTACGTCACCGACCTCGCGCAGCTCCCACCCGACGTCGAAGGACACGCGCTGACCGGCAACACCGCCAGTGTCGTGTCCGGCCGCATCGCCTACACGCTCGGCCTGGAGGGGCCCGCGGTCACCGTCGACACGGCATGCTCGTCGTCGTTGGTGGCGCTGCACCTGGCCGTGCAGGCACTGCGCGGCGGCGAGTGCACCGCCGCCATCGCCGGCGGCGTCACCGTCATGTCCCGGCCCGGCGTGTTCGTGGAGTTCTCCCGGCAGCGCGGGCTGGCCCCGGACGGCCGCTGCAAGTCCTTCGCCGCCGCGGCCGACGGCACCGGGTGGTCCGAGGGCGTCGGCCTGCTGCTGGTGGAGCGGCTGTCCGACGCGCGGCGTCTCGGCCACCGGGTGGCCGCGGTGGTGCGCGGTTCCGCGGTGAATCAGGACGGCGCCTCCAACGGACTCACCGCGCCGAACGGGCCGGCTCAGGAACGGGTGATCCGACAGGCGTTGGCGAACGCGGGACTGTCCGCGGCCGACGTCGACGTCGTGGAGGCCCACGGCACCGGAACCCGTCTCGGCGACCCCATCGAGGCCCACGCCCTGCTGCGCACCTACGGGCAGGACCGGGAGCGGCCGTTGTCCCTGGGGTCGGTGAAGTCGAACCTCGGGCACACACAGGCGGCGGCCGGTGTCGCGGGCGTCATGAAGATGGTGCTGGCCATGCGCCACGGCATCGTGCCGCCCACCCTGCATGTGGATGAGCCGACGTCGCAGGTGGACTGGTCGGCCGGTGCGGTGGAGTTGGTCACCGAGGCGCGGCCCTGGCAGACCGACGGCCGGCCGCGTCGTGCGGGGGTGTCGTCCTTCGGGGTCAGCGGCACCAACGCCCACGTCATCCTGGAGGCGCCGCCCGAGTCCTCGGCCGCCGTGCCTCGGCGGCAGGCGGCCGGGGAGCCCGCCGCCTCGGCGGTGGTCCCGTGGGTGCTCACCGGCACGTCGGCGGCCGCCGTGCGCGGCCAGGCCACTCGGCTCGCGGAGTTCCTGCGTGAACGCCCCGCGCTGTCCCCGGTGGACGTCGGGACCGCATTGGCGGCGCGATCGCCCTTCGCGCGGCGGGTGCTGCTCGCCGGGGCGGACCGAACCGCACTGCTGGCAGCCCTGGCCGAGGTGGCCGCGGGCCGAACGAACCTCGAACAGCCCTCGGTCGGCTCGGGTGTGGTGTTGGTGTTTCCGGGTCAGGGTTCGCAGTGGGTGGGGATGGCGGTGGGGTTGGCGGCGGTGTCGTCGGTGTTCGCTGCTCGGCTGGGTGAGTGTGCCGAGGCTTTGTCGGAGTTCGTGGACTGGTCGTTGCCTGATGTGTTGGGTGATGAGGTTGCTCTGTCGCGGGTTGATGTGGTGCAGCCGGTGTTGTTCGCGGTGATGGTGTCGTTGGCGGAGTTGTGGCGTTCGGTGGGGGTGGTTCCTGCTGCGGTGGTGGGGCATTCGCAGGGTGAGATCGCGGCGGCGGTGGTGTCGGGGGGTTTGAGTCTGCGGGACGGCGCACGGGTGGTGGTGTCGCGGAGTCGGTTGATCGCGGGTCTGGGTGGTGGTGGGGGCATGGTGTCGGTGAGCCTGCCCGCCGCCGAGGTGGTGGGTCTGCTGCCCGCCGGGGTGTCGTTGGCGGCGGTGAACGGTCCGTCGTCGGTGGTGGTGTCGGGCCCGCGAGCGGCGCTGGCCGAGCTGGTCGCCGACTGTGAGTCGCGGAACGTGCGGGCGCGGTGGATCCCGGTGGACTACGCCTCCCACTCGGCGGCGATCGAGGAGATCCGCGACGAACTGATCACCGTCCTCGCCGAGATCGACCCGCAACCCTCGACGGTGCCGTTCTACTCCTCGGTGACCGGCGCGCCGAGAGCCACCGAGACCCTGGACGCGCGGTACTGGTTCGACAATCTGCGGGAGACGGTGCGGTTCGATCGGGCGGTCGAGTCGTTGTTGTCGGATGGTCTCGGCGTGTTCGTGGAGTCCAGCGCGCATCCGGTGTTGACCTACGGGGTGCAGGAGGTCGCCGACGGTCGCGCCGACGACCAGAACACCCTGGTCGTCGGGACCTTACGTCGGGATGACGGCGGGTTGGATCGGTTCCTGGCCTCGGCGGGGGAGCTGTTCGCCCACGGCATCGACCTCGACCTCACACCGTTCCTGACGGGCGGCCGACTCGTCGAACTGCCGACGTACGCCTTCCAACGCCGACGCTACTGGCTCGACACTCCCGCAACCACCGGCGACGTCGACGCCGTCGGCCTCGACGCCGCCGACCATCCCCTGCTCGGCGCGACCGTCCCCGTCGCGGGAACGGACGGACTGATCCACACCGGGCGGATCTCCGTCGCGGAACAGCCCTGGCTGGCCGACCACGTCGTCGACGGCGCGGTGATCCTCCCCGGCACCGCCTTCGTCGAACTGCTCGTCAGGGCCGGCGAGCCGCTCGGCTGCACCCGGCTGCACGAGTTGACGTTGCAGACGCCGATGGTGGTGCCCGACTCCGGAGCGCTACGCCTCCAGGTCGTCGTCGGCCCGTCGGACGACGACGGCGCCCGACCCGTCGGCGTGCACACCCGAGACACCGACGACGCCGCCGCCCACTGGACCACCCACGCCACCGGGCTGCTGCTGCCTGCCCCGCCGCAGGCCGACTTCGCGCTGACGCAGTGGCCGCCGACCGGCGCCGACCCGGTCGACGTCGAGCACGTGTACGGCGGATTCGCCGAGATCGGCATGCACTACGGCCCCGTCTTCCAAGGACTCCGCCGCGCGTGGCGCCGTGCCGACGAGATCTTCGCCGAAGTGGTCCTCACCGAGGAGGACGGCGCGACCGCGCACCGGTTCGGCGTGCATCCCGCGCTGCTGGACGCGGCGCTGCACACCTTCGCGCTCGCAGGCATAGGCCCGCAGGAGCCGATCCTGCCGTTCGCCTGGTCCGACGTCCGGTTCTTCGCCGCGGGAGGTGCCGCACTGCGGGTGCGGGTGCGTCGACTCGGCGACGACACGATGTCGATCCAGGTCGCCGACGCCGCCGGCGCCCCGGTGCTGTCGGCCCGA
The DNA here is from genome assembly GCF_002234535.1 of Actinoalloteichus hoggarensis. Lineage (NCBI taxonomy): Bacteria > Bacillati > Actinomycetota > Actinomycetes > Pseudonocardiales > Pseudonocardiaceae > Actinoalloteichus > Actinoalloteichus hoggarensis. The sequence continues at coordinate 3,645,907 of NZ_CP022521.1, read as the reverse complement.
TCGCTGACCGTGCGCCCCGCGACGGCTGCTCGGCCCGGCACGGCCCGCCGCGACTCCCTGTTCCGCGTCGAGTGGCTGCCCGCGACGGGCGGCGCCCGACGAACCCCGGTGTCGGTGATCGACTGTCACGAGCGCGACCCGCGCACCGCCGTCCACCGCGTGTTGGCCGACCTTCAGGCCCGGCTGGCCGAGGACTCGGACGACCGACTCGTCGTGCTGACCCGAGGCGCCGTCGCCGTCACCCCGGAAGAGACTCCCGACCTCGCGGGAGCGGCCGTGTGGGGGCTCGTGCGATCGGCGCAGGCCGAGCATCCCGGCCGCATCGTGCTACTCGACTCCGACGGCACCGCCGACCCCGCGCTGTCGGCCGCGCTCGACGAGCCGCAGGTGGCGGTGCGCGGCGAGCAGCCCTTCGTCGCGCGACTGCGACGGGTGTCCGCCGAGGGCGCCGCCGCCTGGACCGCCGCGGGACCGACCCTGATCACCGGCGGCACCGGGACGCTGGGCGCCGCCGTCGCCCGACATCTCGTCGCCCGACACGGCGTCCGCGACCTCGTGCTCGTCAGCAGGCGGGGCCCCGCCGCACCGGGGGCGCTGCGACTGCGTGACGAACTGGTCGGACTCGGCGCGGCCGTCGCCGTGGTCGCCTGCGACGTCTCCGAGCGCGACCAGGTCGCTCGACTGCTGGCCGACCACCCGGTCGACGCCGTGGTGCACGCGGCGGGGACCCTCGACGACGGCGTGGTGTCCGCGTTGACCCCCGAGCGCGTCGACGCGGTGTTCGCCGCGAAGGCGGACGCGGCCTGGCACCTCCACGAACTCGCGGGCGAACTGTCGGCGTTCGTGTCCTTCTCCTCGGCCGCGGGCGTGATCGGCAGCGCGGGTCAGGCCAACTACGCGGCGGCCAACGCCTTCCTCGACGCCCTGGCCCGACACCGACGAGCGCAGGGGCTGCCCGGACAGTCCCTGGCCTGGGGTCTGTGGTCGCAGACCAGCGAGATGACCGGCGCGCTGGACGCCGCGGACGTGACACGCCTGCAACGGGCAGGCATCGCCCCCATGTCCACCGAGGACGGCCTGGCACGGTTCGACGCCGCCCTCGGCGTCGACGACGCCTCGCCCGTGCCGTTCCGGCTCGACCTGACGGCCTTCCGGCATGAGGTGCCGCGCCTGTTCACCGACCTCGTGCCCGCCCGCAGGCGGGCGACCCCGGCGACCGCCACGACGCTGTCCGAACGCCTGGCGGGGCTGGACGACACCCGAGCGACCGCGCTGCTCGTCGACCTGGTGCGTGCCCAGGCGGCCCGGGTGCTCGGGCACGCCACACCCGAGGCCGTCGACACCATGCAGCCGTTCCAGCTGCTCGGCTTCGACTCGCTCACCGCAGTCGAACTCCGCAACCGGCTCAACGACGAGACCGGACTGCGGCTGCCCGCGACGATGGTGTTCGACCACCCGACCCCGGCAACCCTCGCCGACTTCCTCCGCGAGCGGCTCCTCGGCACCGCCGCCGCACCCGCACCCGAGGCGCCCACGACGCCGCTCTCGGACGACCCGATCGTCATCGTCGGCATGGCCTGCCGTTTCCCCGGCGGCGTGACCGACCCCGACGGCCTGTGGCGGCTGCTCGCCGACGGCGGCGAGGTCGTCGGCGACTTCCCGACCGACCGAGGCTGGGACCTCGACGAGCTCTACGACCCCGAGCCCGGCGTCCCGGGCAGGAGCTACACCCGTGCGGGCGGGTTTCTGGCGGATGCGGCGGATTTCGATGCGGGGTTCTTCGGGATCTCGCCTCGGGAGGCGTTGGCGATGGATCCGCAGCAGCGGTTGTTGTTGGAGGCGTCGTGGGAGGTGATCGAGCGGGCGGGGGTGGATCCGGTGTCGTTGCGGGGGAGTCGGACCGGCGTCTTCACCGGGCTGATGTACCACGACTATGCGTCCCGGCTGCCGCGAGTACCCGCCGACGTCGAGGGATACGCGGGCAACGGCAACGCGGGCAGCGTCGCCTCCGGCCGAGTGGCCTACGCCCTGGGCCTGGAGGGGGCCGCCGTCACCGTCGACACGGCCTGTTCGTCCTCGTTGGTCGCGCTGCATCTGGCCGCGCAGGCGCTGCGGGCAGGCGAGTGCGACCTCGCGATCGCGGGCGGCGTCACCGCCCTCGCGACGCCGGGCGTGTTCGTGGAGTTCTCCCGGCAGCGTGGACTGTCACCGGACGGCCGGTGCAAGTCGTTCGCGAACGCGGCGGACGGCACCGGCTGGTCCGAGGGTGTGGGTCTGTTGTTGGTGGAGCGGTTGTCGGATGCGCGGAGGCTGGGGCACCGGGTGTTGGCGGTGGTGGCGGGTTCGGCGGTGAATCAGGATGGTGCGTCGAATGGGTTGACGGCGCCGAATGGTCCGTCGCAGCAGCGGGTGATTCGGCAGGCGTTGGCTTCGGCGGGGGTGGGTCCGTCTGAGGTTGATGTGGTGGAGGCGCATGGGACGGGTACTCGGTTGGGTGATCCGATCGAGGCGCAGGCGGTGTTGGCGACCTACGGGCAGGGTCGTGAGCGGCCGTTGTTGTTGGGTTCGGTGAAGTCGAATCTGGGTCATACGCAGGCGGCGGCGGGTGTCGCCGGGGTGATGAAGATGGTGCTGGCCATGCACCACGGCATCGTGCCGCCCACCCTGCATGTGGACGAGCCGACGCGCGAGGTGGACTGGTCGGCCGGTGCCGTGGAACTGGTCACCGAGGCGCGGCCGTGGCCGATTGACGGTCGGCCGCGTCGGGCGGGGGTGTCGTCCTTCGGGGTCAGCGGCACCAACGCCCACGTCATCCTGGAGGCGCCGCCCGCGCTGGCGGCTGCCGAGTCCGACGGCGATCCCGCCGCGTCCGACGGCGACGGCGATCCCACCGCACCCCACGGCGATCCCGCCGCGCCGCCGCTCGTCCCCTGGGTCCTCACCGGCCGGTCGCCCGCCGCCCTGCGTGCCCAGGCCGACCGGCTCGCGCGCCTCCTCCAGGACCGGCCGGACCTGCGCCCGATCGACGTCGGATCATCCCTGGCCACATCGCGATCGCTCTTCGACCACCGGGTCCTGCTCACCGGTTCCCACCGGGACGACTTCGCAGCTGCGCTCGCGGAGATCGCCGCCGGCGCGGTGCCGTCCGAGGAACGCCGAGCGGGCTCGGGTGTGGTGTTGGTGTTTCCGGGTCAGGGTTCGCAGTGGGTGGGGATGGCGGTGGGGTTGGCGGCGGTGTCGTCGGTGTTCGCTGCTCGGCTGGGTGAGTGTGCCGAGGCTTTGTCGGAGTTCGTGGACTGGTCGTTGCCTGATGTGTTGGGTGATGAGGCTGCGTTGTCGCGGGTTGATGTGGTGCAGCCGGTGTTGTTCGCGGTGATGGTGTCTCTGGCCGAATTGTGGCGTTCGGTGGGGGTGGTTCCTGCTGCGGTGGTGGGGCATTCGCAGGGTGAGATCGCGGCGGCGGTGGTGTCGGGGGGTTTGAGTCTGCGGGACGGCGCGCGGATCGTGGTGTCGCGGAGTCGGTTGATCGCGGGTCTGGGTGGTGGTGGGGGCATGGTGTCGGTGAGCCTTCCCGCCGCCGAGGTGGTGGATCTGCTGCCCGCCGGGGTGTCGTTGGCGGCGGTGAACGGTCCCACGTCGGTGGTGGTGTCCGGTTCCGAACAGTCGCTGGCCGAGCTGGTGGCCGACTGTGAGTCGCGGAACGTGCGGGCGCGGTGGATTCCGGTGGATTACGCCTCGCATTCGGTGTTGATGGACGCGTTGCGCGACGAACTGCTCGACGTCCTCGCCGGGATCGAACCTCGATCGTCGACGGTGCCGTTCTATTCGTCGGTGACCGGTGCCGCGAAGGACACGGCCTCGTTGGACGCGCGGTACTGGTTCGACAATCTGCGGGAGACGGTGCGGTTCGATCGGGCGGTCGAGTCGTTGTTGTCGGATGGTCTCGGCGTGTTCGTGGAGTCCAGTGCGCATCCGGTGTTGACCTATGGGATCGGGGAGGTCGTCGAGGAACACGGGGCCGAGAACGTCCTGGTCGTCGGGACCTTACGTCGGGATGACGGCGGGTTGGATCGGTTCCTGGCCTCGGCGGGGGAGCTGTTCGCCCACGGCGTCGATCTCGACCTCACACCGTTCCTGACGGGCGGCCGACTCATCGACCTGCCCACCTACCCCTTCCAACGCCAACGCTACTGGCTCGACACGCCGAAGGGCTTCGCGGGCGACCTGACCTCGATCGGGCAGCGGGACACCGACCATCCGCTGCTCGGGGCCGCCGTCCCGCTGGCCGACTCCGGCGGGGTGGTGCTCACCGGACACGTGTCGATCGAGACACACCCGTGGCTGGCCGACCACGCCGTCGCGGGCACCGTACTGCTGCCCGGCACCGCCTTCGTCGAACTCGCCGTCCGCGCAGGCGACCAGGTGGGCTGCGGGCGTGTGGAGGAACTGACCCTGGAGGCACCGCTCGTCCTCCCACGTCACGGCGCCCTCGCCCTCCACGTCCTCGTCGGAGCCCAGGACGACGCCGGACTTCGACCGGTGAGCGTGTACTCGCGGCGCGCCGCCGACGACACGGCCTGGACCTGCCACGCCGTCGGGCAACTCGGCGCCGACGTACCCGGCCGAGACCTCGACCTGACGGCCTGGCCCCCCGCCGCGGCGACGGTCGTGCCGCTGGACGGCCTCTACGAGCGGCTGCACGACCGGGGCTACGAGTACGGGCCGACGTTCCAGGGGCTCCGCGCGATGTGGCGCACCGAGAAGGAGGTCTACGCCGAGGTCACGCTGCCCGACGACGCGATCACGGATTCGCCCGCGTTCGACCTGCATCCGGCGCTGCTCGACGCCGCACTGCACCCCGCGGGCGCCGCCGCAGCCACCGACGACGTCCGGCTTCCCTTCAGCTGGTCCGGCGTCTCGGTCCACGCCGTCGGCGCCCGATCGCTCCGCGTCCGACTCACCCTGCGGGGCGAGGGCGTGGTCTCCCTCGACGCCGCCGACCAGACCGGCGCCTCCGTCGTCTCGGTGGAGTCGCTCGCCCTGCGACCGGTCGCCCCCGAACAGCTCGCCGTCGCCTCGACCGACTCGCTCTACCAGCTCGACTGGTCGGGACCGCGGGAGATCAACCCCAGCGGCGCCGCCACCGGTCGCTGGATCGGCGGAGCCGACGACCTGGCCGCGCCGCCCGGCGAGTCCACTCCGGACGTCCTGCTGCTGGACGCCGCCCGCGCGGGCACCGCCGACACGCCCGCACGCGCCCGACGGGCCGTCGGCACCGTGCTGGACGTCCTCCGCGACTGGCTCGCCGACGACGACCTCGCCGACACCCGCCTGGCGGTGGTCACCCGATCCGCCGTGCGCGCCGTCGACGACGACGTGCCCGACCCCGCCGCGGCGGCGGTCTGGGGGCTGGTGCGCTCCGCGCAGACCGAGAACCCGGACCGGATCGTGCTGCTCGACGTCGACGAGCCCGCCGACGACCGAGTCCTCGTGGCGGCGGCGATGACAGGCGGGGAGCAGGCCGCGATCCGCGCCGGGCGGCTGTACCTGCCGCAGCTGGTCCGCGGCGGGCCCGCCGAGTCGGCGGCGCCCTCGTGGGGACCGGCGGGGCGCGTCCTGATCACCGGCGGCACCGGCACGCTCGGCGCCGCCGTCGCCCGGCATCTGGTGTCGCGACACGGAGTCCGCAGCCTGGTGCTCGCGGGCCGCCGGGGCCCGGACGCCCCGGGCGCCGCCGCGCTGCGCGAGGAGCTGACCGGCCTCGGTGCCGACGTCGTCGTCGAATCCTGCGACCTGGCCGACCGTGCGGCCGTGGCCCGGCTCCTCGCCGCACACCCGGTCACGGCGATCGTGCACAGCGCGGGCGTGCTCGACGACGGGGTGGTGTCCGCGCTGACCCCGGAGCGGGTGGACGCGGTGTTCCGACCGAAGGTCGACGCGGCATGGCACCTGCATGAACTCGCGGGTGAGGTGTCGGCCTTCGTGCTGTTCTCCTCGGCGTCGGGGGTGTTCGGGACGGCGGGCCAGGGCAACTACGCGGCGGCCAACACCTTCCTCGACGCGCTCGCCGAGCACCGGCGGGCGCGGGGACTGCCCGCGCATTCGCTCGCCTGGGGCTGGTGGGCCGCCACCAGCGAGCTGACCGCCCGACTCGGCACCGCGGACCGGACCCGGCTGACCCGGCGTGGCGTGGTGCCGCTGTCCACCGAGGAGGGACTGGCCCTGTTCGACGCCGCCGTCGCCGGGACGCGACCCGTGGTGCTGCCGGTGCGGCTCGACCTGACCGCCACACTGCCCGCGGTATGCCGAGGGTTGCGTCGCGCCGCGCGCCGCACCGCCGCGGCACCCGCGGCGGGCGAGGCGACGCTGCTCGACCGTCTCGCCAGGCTCGATCGATCCGACCGAGACGCGGCCCTGCTGAATCTGGTGCGCACGACGGCGGCGGCGGTGCTCGGCCACCCCACCCTCGGGGAGGTCCGCCCCGCCCGCGCGTTCAAGGACCTCGGCTTCGACTCGCTCACCGCCGTGGAACTGCGCAACCGGCTCCACCGCGAGACCGGCCGACGCCTGCCCGCGACGCTGGTGTTCGACTACCCGACGCCGCAGGCGATCGTCGGATTCCTCACCGACGAGTTGTTCGGCACCGCACCCGCCCAGTCCCCCGTGCTCGCCGATCTCGACCGGCTCGAAGCCGGCCTGACCGACGACCTCGACGAGGAGACGCGGTCGACGATCACCAGCAGGCTGAAAGCCGTGATCGCCAGGTGGGCGGGCGACGCCGCGGACGGCTCGTTCGTCGACCGGCTCGACACGGCGTCCGACGACGAGATCTTCAGCCTGATCGACAACAGGCTCGGCCGACCCTGACCACATGCCCTGGGGGTTTCTCCTAGATGTCGAACGAAGCGAAACTGCGCGAATACCTCAAGCGCGTGACGGCCGAGCTGCACGACACGAGCGAGCGCCTGTACCAGCTGGAGGAGGCGGCGGGGGAGCCGATCGCGATCGTCGGCATGGCCTGTCGGTTCCCCGGCGGCATCGAGTCCCCCGAGGACCTGTGGGACGTGCTCGCGGCGGGCGGCGACGTGATCTCCGGTTTCCCCGCCGACCGAGGCTGGGACGTCGAGAGCCGGTACGCGCCCGGCTCCGACCGATCGGGGACCGTCCACGCCCGTGAGGGCGGCTTCCTGTACGACGTGGCCGACTTCGACGCCGAGTTCTTCGGGATCTCGCCGCGGGAGGCGCTGGCGATGGACCCGCAGCAGCGACTGCTGCTGGAGGCGTCGTGGGAGGTCGTCGAACGCGCGGGCATCGACGCGGAGTCACTGCGCGGCAGCGCGACCGGGGTCTTCGTGGGGTTGATGCACCACGACTACGCGGCGCGGCTGAACGGACTGCCCGAGGACCTGGAGGGCTACGTCGGCAACGGCAACGCGGGCAGCGTGGCCTCCGGGCGGGTCGCCTACACGTTGGGCCTGGAGGGCCCGGCGGTGACCGTGGACACGGCTTGTTCGTCCTCGCTGGTGGCGTTGCACCTGGCGACGCAGGCCGTGCGGGCGGGCGAATGCTCGATGGCGATCGCGGGCGGCGTCTCCGTGATGTCCACCCCCGACGTCTTCGCCGAGTTCTCCCGCCAGGGCGGACTTGCGCCCGACGGCCGCTGCAAGCCCTTCGCGGGCCGGTCCGACGGGGCGGGCTTCTCCGAGGGCGTCGGCCTCGTCCTGGTGGAACGCCTGTCGGACGCTCGCAGGCGCGGGCACTCGGTGCTGGCGGTGGTGCGGGGCTCCGCGATCAACCAGGACGGGGCCTCCAACGGACTCACCGCGCCGAACGGGCCCGCGCAGCAGCGAGTGATCCGGCAGGCGTTGACCTCGGCCGGGGTGACGGCCGCCGAGGTCGACGTGGTGGAGGCGCACGGCACCGGCACCCGGCTGGGCGACCCGATCGAGGCACAGGCGATCATCGCGACCTACGGCCAGGACCGGCCGCGGCCGCTGCTGCTCGGCTCGGTGAAGTCGAACCTCGGGCACACCCAGGCCGCGGCCGGGATCGCGGGCGTCCTCAAGATGGTGCTCGGCATGCGACACGGGACCGTCCCGCGGACCCTGCACGTCGACGTGCCGACCCCGCACGTGGACTGGTCGGCGGGCACGGTGGAGCTGGCATCCGAGGCCGTCACGTGGGAGTCCTCGGGTGCGCGGCGGGCGGGCGTCTCGTCCTTCGGGATCTCGGGAACCAACGCCCACGTGATCCTGGAGGAGGCGCCCGCGCCGGCCGACCCGGCGGCCGACGCGGAAGCGTCGTCCCCGGCCGATCCGGAGAACGCGACGGGCGGGCCGGCGGAGACGCCGTCCTCTGACAAGGCGATCTCGTGGCTGATCTCGGCGAAGTCGGCCGCCGCGCTCCGGGCCCAGGCAGGCAGACTGTCGGCCCACGTCACCGCCCGACCCGACCTGCGGGCCGCCGACGTCGCGTACTCCCTGGCGACGACGCGGTCGACGTTCGAGCACCGAGCGGTGGCGGTCGGTCGGGACCGGGCGGAGCTGCTCGCGGGCCTCGACGCCCTCCGGCAGGGCAGCCCCGCACCGGGCGTGATCGCAGGCGTCGCCGACGTCGAGGGCAGAACGGTCTTCGTCTTCCCCGGTCAGGGCGCGCAGTGGCCGGGCATGGGCGTGGCGCTGCTCGACACCGCACCCGTGTTCCGTGCCGCGATCGCCGAGTGCGAGCGGGCACTGGCCCCGCTCGTGGACTGGTCGCTCACCGATGTGCTGCGCGGTGCTCCCGGCGCCCCCGGGTACGAGCGGATCGACGTCGTCCAGCCCGCGCTGTTCGCCGTGATGATCTCCCTCGCCCGCCTGTGGCGGGACCGCGGAGTGCACCCGGCGGCCGTGGTCGGCCACAGCCAGGGCGAGATCGCCGCGGCGTACGTGGCGGGCGCGCTCTCCCTGGACGACGCGATGAAGGTCGTCGTGCTGCGGAGCAGGCTCTTCGCCCGACGGCTCGTCGGCAACGGCGCGGTGGCCTCGGTGGCGATGTCCGAGGCCGACCTGCGGCGACGGCTCGCGCGGTGGGACGGACGCCTGGAGGTGTCCGGCATGAACGGCCCCCGTTCCTCCGCCGTCGCGGGCGCGGTCGACGCACTGGAGGAACTGGTCGCCGAACTGGTGGCCGAGGGGGTACGGGCGAGGATCGTGCCCGCCACCGTGGCGTCGCACTGCGCCCAGGTGGACCCGCTGCGTGACACGCTGCTGGAGCTTCTCGACGGGATCACGCCACGCTCCGGCGACATCCCCTTCTACTCGACGGTGACCGGCGGCGAGCTCGACACCGCGGAGCTGACCCCCGAGTACTGGTATCGGAACGCCCGACTGCCCATCGACTTCGTCGGCGCGCTGCGTGCGCTGTTCGCCACGGGACATCAGACGTTCATCGAGGCCAGCGCGCATCCCGTGCTCGTCGCGGGCGTGCAGGAGACGGCCCAGGGCGCCGACACGCCCGTGGTCACCGTGGGGACCCTGCGCCGCGACGACGGCGGCGAGTCCCGTCTCCTCGTCTCATTGGCCGAGGCACACGTGCGGGGCGTGCCCGTCGACTGGCCGGTGCGGGACGGCGCGCGGAAGGTGGAGCTGCCGACCTACGCCTTCGCCCGCGAACGCTTCTGGCTCGACGTGACCAGTGAGCCCGCGACCGGGGGCGAGGCCGTCGACTCGGAGTTCTGGGCCGCGGTGGAGGCCGGGGATCTGCCGGCGCTGTCGGCGGCGTTGGACGTCGCCGAGGGCGGGCTCTCCGACATCGTGCCCGCGCTGGCGGCCTGGCGGCGCCGAGATCAGGACCGCCGCGCCGCGCACGAGTGGCGCTACGACGTCGGCTGGTCGCCGGTGGCCGCGAACGGCTCCGAGACGCTCGACGGCCGGTGGCTGCTGCTCACGGGGCCCGCGGGGGAGCCGACCGCGGCGGCCCTGGCCGAGCGGGGCGCCGACGTGACGGTGCTCCGTGTCGACGTCGCCGCCGCGGATCGCGTCGCCCTGGTGGAGCAGCTGCGTGCGGCGGCGGGCCCGGACCTGACGGGGATCGTGTCCCTGCTGGCCCAGGACGATGGACCTCACCCCGTCCTGGCCGACGTCTCTCGCGGTCTCGCCGCCTCCGTCGCCCTGGTCCAGGCGCTCGGCGACCTGGCGACCGACGCTCCACTGTGGTGGGTCACCGGCGGCGCCGTCGCCGTCGACGTCGCCGCCGACGGGTCGCCGTCGTCGCCGACCCAGGCCGGGGCCTGGGGACTCGGCCGTGTCGTGGCGCTGGAGCATCCCCGACGCTGGGGCGGGCTGATCGACCTCCCCCCGCAGGTCGACGACCGGGGGATCACGCGGCTGATCCAGTCGCTCACCCGCGCCGACGGCGAGGATCAGCTGGCGGTGCGTGCCGCCGGGGTGTTCGCCCGCAGGCTCCGCCACGCGGGGCGTCCGGCGTCGCGCCGGGCCTGGCGGCCCGACGGCACCGTCCTGGTCACCGGGGGCACGGGCGGAGTCGGCGCCCACGTGGCACGGTGGCTGATCGGTGCCGGAGCGGAGCACGTCGTGCTGACCAGCCGACGGGGCGACCAGGCGCCGGGCGCGTCGGACCTCCGAGCCGAGCTGGAGGGGATCGGCGGTCGGATCACCATCGCCGCCTGCGACGTCGCCGACCGCGACAAGGTGGCGGCGCTGCTCGCGGAGCACCCGGTGTCCGCCGTCTTCCACACCGCGGGCGTCGGAGACACGGCGTCGATCGACGACATCACCCCCGACCACCTGGCGGAGCTGCTGCGTGCCAAGGTCACCGGCGCGCGGAACCTCGACGAGCTGACCCGGAACCGCGAGCTCTCGGCCTTCGTGCTGTTCTCCTCCGGAGCGGGGATCTGGGGCGGCAGCGGCCAAGGTGCCTACGCGGCGGCCAACGCCCAGCTCGACGGGCTCGCCGAGTGCCGACGTGCCCAGGGACGCCCGACGACGTCGGTGGCCTGGGGATTCTGGGGCGGCGGCGCGGGCATGGCAGGCGGCGAGGCAGGCGACCTGCTCAGCAGATGGGGACTGCGGCCCCTCGCGCCGGAACTCGCCGTGGCGGCCCTGCACGCGGCGCTCGACGGCGACGAGACCACGGTGACCGTCGCCGACATCGACTGGGCGCGGTTCGCCCCCCAGTTCACGGTCGCGCGGCCGAGCCCGCTGCTGGCCGACCTGCCCGAACCGCGCGCCGCCGAGACCCGCGCCGACGCCGCGCCGTCCGGCCTCGCGGCGACGCTGGCCGCGCTGGGAACGGCCGAACGACGCGCGGCGGTGCGGGACCTCGTCCTCGCGCAGACCGCCGCCGTCCTCGGCCACCGCTCCGCCGACGCCGTCTCGCCGTCCCGCGCGTTCAAGGAGCTCGGCTTCGACTCGCTCACGGCGGTCGAGCTGCGTAATCAGCTGACCTCGGCGATCGGCGTGTCACTGCCGACGACCGTGGTGTTCGACCACCCGAACGCCACCGCGCTGGCCGATCACGTCGTGACCGTGCTGTTCGGCGGGGCGGAGCCGGAGCGGCCTGTCGAGACCACGGCCGCTGCGGCCGACGACCCGGTCGTGATCGTCGGCATGACCTGTCGATTCCCCGGCGATGTCGACTCCCCGGACGACCTGTGGCGACTCCTGCTCGCCGAGGCCGACGTGATGTCGGAGTTCCCCACCGACCGAGGCTGGGACCTGGCGCGCCTGCACGACCCGGACCCCGATCGTCCCGGCACGACGGTCACCCGTCGAGGCGGCTTCCTCCGCGACGTGGCGCACTTCGACGCCGCGTTCTTCGGGATCTCGCCGCGCGAGGCGACCGGAATGGACCCACAGCAGCGCCAGCTGCTGGAAACCTCGTGGGAGCTGTTCGAACGTGCGGGCCTCGACCCCGCCACGCTGCGCGGTTCGGACACCGGCGTGTTCATCGGCAACAACGGTCAGGACTACACCGTCGGAATCCGCGACATCCCCGAGGAGGTCGCAGGGCACCTGCTGATCGGCAACGCGGGCAGCGTCGTCTCGGGCCGGGTGGCCTACGCCTTCGGCCTGGAGGGGCCCGCGATCACCGTCGACACGGCCTGTTCCTCCTCGCTCGTGGCGATGCACCATGCGATCCGCGCGTTGCGGTCGGGCGACTGCTCCCTGGCGATCACCGGCGGCGTGACGGCGATGTTCACCCCTCGGGCGTTCGTCGAGTTCTCCAAGCAGGGCGGCCTGGCGCCGGACGGTCGCTGCAAGTCCTTCGCGGCCGACGCGGACGGCACCGTCTGGTCGGAGGGCACCGCCCTGCTGCTGTTGGAACGACTGTCCGACGCGCGGCGCCGCGGGCACACGGTGCTCGCCGTGGTGCGCGGCTCGGCCCTCAACCAGGACGGCGCGTCCAACGGGCTGTCCGCGCCGAGCGGCCCCGCGCAGCAACGGGTGATCCGCCGCGCGCTGGCCGACGCGGGGCTGTCCGCCGCCGACGTCGACGTCGTGGAGGCGCACGGCACCGGCACCCGCCTCGGCGACCCCATCGAGGCGTCCGCCCTGCTGGCCGCCTACGGACAGGACCGGCCCAGACCGCTGCTGCTGGGCTCGGTGAAGTCCAACCTCGGCCACACCCAGGCTCCGGGCGGGGTGGCGAGCGTGATCAAGATGGTGTTGGCGATGCGGCACGGCATCGTGCCCAAGACCCTGCACGTGGAGGAACCGACCCCGCACGTGGACTGGTCGTCGGGCGCCGTCGAGCTGGCCACCGAGGCGGTGCGGTGGCCCGACTCGGGCAGACCTCGCCGGGCGGGCGTGTCGTCCTTCGGAGTGAGCGGGACGAACGCGCACGTGGTCCTGGAGGCGGCCCCCGTCGCGGAACGGTCGGAGGATCCGGTCGAATCCACGTCCGGCACGGCCGTCCCGTGGGTGCTGTCGGCGCGGTCGGCGCCCGCGTTGCGCGCGCAGGCCGTCCGACTGGCCGACTTCGTCCGGGACCGGCCCGCACTGCGCCCGGTGGACGTCGGCGCGTCGCTGGCGAGCCGCGCCCTGCTCGACCACCGCGTCCTGATCTCCGGTTCCCGTCTGGACGACTTCCTGCCGGGACTCGCCGACGTCGTCTCGGGCGTGCTGCCTGTGGGAGGCCGCCCGGCCGATTCGGGTGTGGTGTTGGTGTTTCCGGGTCAGGGTTCGCAGTGGGTGGGGATGGCGGTGGGGTTGGCGGCGGTGTCGCCTGTCTTCGCCGCTCGGCTGGGTGAGTGTGGGGAGGCTTTGTCGGAGTTCGTGGACTGGTCGTTGCCTGATGTGTTGTCGGATGAGGCTGCGTTGTCGCGGGTTGATGTGGTGCAGCCGGTGTTGTTCGCGGTGATGGTGTCTCTGGCCGAATTGTGGCGTTCGGTGGGGGTGGTTCCTGCTGCGGTGGTGGGGCATTCGCAGGGTGAGATCGCGGCGGCGGTGGTGTCGGGGGGTTTGAGTCTGCGGGACGGCGCGCGGATCGTGGTGTCGCGGAGTCGGTTGATCGCGGGTCTGGGTGGTGGTGGGGGCATGGTGTCGGTGGGCCTGCCCGCCGCCGAGGTGGTGGATCTGCTGCCCGCCGGGGTGTCGTTGGCGGCCGTGAACGGTCCCGCCTCGGTGGTGGTGTCCGGTTCCGAACAGTCGCTGGCCGAGCTGGTGGCCGACTGTGAGTCGCGGAACGTGCGGGCGCGGTGGATTCCGGTGGATTACGCCTCGCATTCGGTGTTGATGGACGCGTTGCGCGACGAACTGCTCGACGTCCTCGCCGGGATCGAACCTCGATCGTCGACGGTGCCGTTCTATTCGTCGGTGACCGGTGCCGCGAAGGACACGGCCTCGTTGGACGCGCGGTACTGGTTCGACAATCTGCGGGAGACGGTGCGGTTCGATCGGGCGGTCGAGTCGTTGTTGTCGGATGGTCTCGGCGTGTTCGTGGAGTCCAGTGCGCATCCGGTGTTGACCTATGGGATCGGGGAGGTCGTCGAGGAACACGGGGCCGAGAACGTCCTGGTCGTCGGGACCTTACGTCGGGACGACGGCGGGTTGGATCGGTTCCTGGCCTCGGCGGGGGAGCTGTTCGCCCACGGCATCGACCTCGACCTCACACCGTTCCTGACGGGCGGCCGACTCGTCGAACTGCCGACGTACGCCTTCCAACACGAACGCTACTGGCTCGACACCCGGGCCGAGGCGCCCGATGTGACCTCGGCCGGTCTGGACGCCTCGCGACATCCCCTGCTGCACGCCGTCGTCCCGCTCGCCGACTCGGACGGCATCGTGCTCACCGGACAGATCTCCGTCGAGGAACAGCCCTGGCTGGGCGATCACGCCGTCGCGGGCACCGTGCTGCTGCCCGGCACCGCCTTCGTCGAACTCGCCGTCCGCGCAGGCGACGAGGTCGGTGCCGGAGTCGTCGACGAACTGACGCTGCACGCGCCGTTGACACTGCCCGACCGGGGCGGGGTGCGGCTCCAGGTCACCGTCGGCGAACCCGACGCCGCCGCGATCCGCGCGGTCGCCGTGCACTCCCGTGCCGCAGGCGCACGCGACTGGGTGTGCCACGCGACGGGACACCTTCGGCCGATGTCCGCCGAGACCGGGCCGGACCTGCGCCAGTGGCCGCCCGCCGACGCGGAGCACGTCGACGTGTCCGAGTTCTACGACGGCCTGGCCGCCACCGGCTACGAGTACGGCCCGATGTTCCGAGGCCTGCGGCGCGCCTGGCGTCACGACGACGAACTCTTCGCCGAGGTGGAGCTGCCGAGCGGCGCGGACGGCCCGGCGCGCCGGTTCGGCGTGCACCCGGCGCTGCTCGACGCGGCCCTGCATGTCGCGGGTCTGCGCCCGCGGGCGACCACCGAGATCCTGCTGCCGTTCACCTGGAGCGGCGTGACCCTGTTCGCGGGCGGCGCCTCTGCCCTGCGCGTACGACTGCGGGCGACCGGCGAGAACGAGCTGTCCCTCGACGTCGCGGACCCGACCGGCACCCCCGTCGCGGCCGTGGCGTCGGTGCGACTGCGGACCGTCGATGTCGGCCGACTCGCCGAGACGACACGGCACGACGGGCTGTTCCGGCTCGACTGGCGGCCCGTGCCGATCGACGACGACGCACGCTGCGACCGATGGGCGGTCCTCGGCGGCGCGGAGGCCAAGCCCTTGGCCGCTCTCGCGGGCGTCACCGCACATGTCGACCTCGCGGCCTGGCGGGGCTCGGTCCCCGCGTCGGAGCCCACGCCCGACACGATCGTGCTGTCCTGCCTGCCCGCGGAATCCGCCGACTCGCCCCCGCCGCCCGTCGCGGCGCGGGCGGCGGTGCTGCGTGTGCTCGCCGTCCTCCAGGAGTGGTCGGCCGACGAACGATGGGCCGACACCCGCCTCGTCGTGGTCACCCGGGGCGCCGTCGAGCACGGTGCGGACCTCGCCGGAGCCGCCGTCTGGGGGCTCGTGCGATCGGCGCAGACCGAGCACCCGGACCGCATCGTGCTCGTCGACCTCGACGACGACGCCGAGGCCGCCGCCCTGCTGCCCGCCGCCCTCACCTCCGACGAACCCCAGCTGAACGTGCGGGCGGGTCGGGTGCTGGCCGCCCGACTCATCGCCGAGCCCCCGGACCGCACCGGCCCGGCCGCCCCCGACATCGCCGAATCGACGCCGTGGGACACCGACGGCACGACGCTGATCACCGGGGGGACGGGCACCCTCGGCGCCGCCGTGGCACGCCACCTCGTCGTCGAACACGGCGTCCGCAGTCTCCTGCTGACCAGCCGACGCGGGTCCGCCGCACCCGGCGCGGCGGCACTGTCCGACGAGCTGACCGGGCTGGGCGCCTCCGTCGAGGTGGCGGCGTGTGACGTCGCCGACCGTGCGGAGCTCGCGGCGTTGCTGGCCGAACACCCCGTGGCCGCCGTCGTCCACGCCGCGGGCGTGCTCGACGACGGCGTGCTCGCCGCCCTCACCCCCGACCGGGTGCACACCGTCTTCGCCCCGAAGGTCGACGCCGCCTGGCATCTGCATGAACTGGTGGGCGAGGTGTCCGCCTTCGTCTCCTTCTCCTCGGCCTCCGGCGTGTTCGGCGCGGCGGGCCAGGCCAACTACGCGGCGGCGAACACCTTCCTGGACGCCCTGGCACAGCACCGCCGGGCTCGCGGACTACCCGCGCAGTCCCTGGCCTGGGGACACTGGGCGCCGCCGAGCGAGCTCACCGGCGGCCTGTCCGACGCCGACCGGTCGCGGCTGGCCCGAGGCGGGGTGCTGCCGATGTCCGTCCGAGAGGGACTCGCACTGCTGGACGCGGCGATCGGCGTCGGCCGCCCGACGTTGGTGACGGCGCGGCTCGACACGCACGCCATGTCGGAGCCTGCCCCGTCGCTGGTCCGCGAACTCGTCCCCGCCGTGCGGCGACGGACGGCCGCCGGTCGTGGCGCGGCGAACGGAGTACCGATCGGACAGCGGCTCGCCGGACTGACACCGGAGGAGCGGGCACAGACGCTGATCAGGCTGGTGCGGACCACCGCCGCCGCCGTCCTCGGGCACCGGTCCACCGAGACGGTCCCGGCGGACACGGCGTTCAAGGACCTGGGCTTCGACTCGCTGACCGCCGTGGAGCTGCGCAATCGGATGAATCGGGAGACGGGCCTGCGGCTTCCCGCGACGCTGGTCTTCGACCATCCGACCCCGGCGGCACTCGCCGCGCACCTGCGGGACCTGCTGCGACCCGACGATGTCGGGGCGCGGCCGGACCCGGAGGAGGACGAGATCACGACGATCCTGGCGGCCATCCCGCCTGCCCGACTGCGACAGGCAGGCCTGCTCGACGTCCTGCGGCAGCTCGCCGCAGGCGAGGACAGGGCCGTCGAGCCCCTCGGTTCCATCGACGAACTCGACACGGAGGAGTTGCTGAAGATGGCGCAGTTCGGCGGTGACGCATGACCGACACCAACGGAAAGCTCGTCGAAGCACTGCGCTCCTCGTTGAAGGAGATCGAACGCCTTCGCGAACAGAAGAGGGCGCTGGTCGCCGCCGCCACGGAGCCGATCGCCATCGTCGGTATGGCCTGCCGCTTCCCCGGCGGTGTGCGGACGCCGGACGACCTCTGGCGGCTGGTTCGGGACGGCGGCGACGTGCTCGGGGGCTTCCCGACCGACCGAGGCTGGGACCTGGACCACGTCTACGACGAGATCGACGGCTCCGGAGTGCGTGCGGGCGGGTTTCTGGCGGATGTGGCGGATTTCGATGCGGAGTTCTTCGGGATCTCGCCTCGGGAGGCGTTGGCGATGGATCCGCAGCAGCGGTTGTTGTTGGAGGCGTCGTGGGAGGTGATCGAGCGGGCGGGGGTGGATCCGGTGTCGTTGCGGGGGAGTCGGACCGGCGTCTTCACCGGCCTCATGTACAGCGACTACTCCTCCCGACTGCCCTCGGTGCCCCCGGAGCTCGCGGGCTTCGTCGGCAACGGCAGCGCGGCGAGTGTGGCCAGCGGGCGGGTGGCCTACTCCCTGGGCCTGGAGGGGCCCGCGGTCACGGTCGACACCGCCTGCTCCTCGTCGCTGGTGGCCCTGCACTGGGCGATCCAGGCCCTGCGCGCCGGTGACGCCGACCTGGCCATCGCGGGCGGCGCCACGGTGATGTTCACCCCGGGGGTCTTCGTCGAGTTCGCCCGGCAACAGGGCCTGGCGGGCGACGGCCGGTGCAAGCCCTTCGCCGCCGCCGCCGACGGCACGGGTTTCGCCGAGGGTGTGGGTCTGTTGTTGGTGGAGCGGTTGTCGGATGCGCGGAGGCTGGGGCACCGGGTGTTGGCGGTGGTGGCGGGTTCGGCGGTGAATCAGGATGGTGCGTCGAATGGGTTGACGGCGCCGAATGGTCCGTCGCAGCAGCGGGTGATTCGGCAGGCGTTGGCTTCGGCGGGGGTGGGTCCGTCTGAGGTTGATGTGGTGGAGGCGCATGGGACGGGTACTCGGTTGGGTGATCCGATCGAGGCGCAGGCGGTGTTGGCGACCTACGGGCAGGGTCGTGAGCGGCCGTTGTTGTTGGGTTCGGTGAAGTCGAATCTGGGTCATACGCAGGCGGCGGCGGGTGTCGCCGGGGTGATGAAGATGGTGCTGGCCATGCGGCACGGCATCGTGCCGCCCACCCTGCATGCGGACGAGCCGACGCGCGAGGTGGACTGGTCGGCCGGTGCCGTGGAACTGGCGACGGAGTCGGCGGCCTGGCCGGACACCGACCGACCACGTCGAGCCGGGGTGTCGTCCTTCGGCGCCAGCGGCACCAACGCCCACGTGATCCTCGAGGCCGCCCCCACCCCGGAGCCGACGTCACCACCCGCGTCGACTCCGGACCGACCCGCACTGACCATCGGGCCCCCGTGGCAGGTGTCCGCCCGATCCCCGGAGGCCCTGACCGCCCAGATCGAACAGCTCGCCGCCCTCACCGCCGACCCCACCGACGTCGCCCACTCCCTCGCGACCACCCGCGCCACTCTCGATCACCGTGCTGTTCTGGTGGATGGGGTGGAGGTTGCTCGTGGTGTGGCGGGTGATCTTGATGTGGTGTTGTTGTTTTCGGGTCAGGGTTCGCAGGTTGTGGGTATGGGTCGGGAGTTGTATGGGTGTTTTCCGGTTTTTGCTGCGGCGTTGGATGAGGTGTTGGGTTTGTTGGGTTCGGGTGTGCGTGAGGTGATGTGGGGGGGTGATGGTGAGGTTTTGGGTTTGACGGGGTGGGCGCAGCCTGCGGTGTTTGCGGTGGAGGTTGCGTTGTGTCGTTTGTTGGAGTGGTGTGGTGTGTCGCCGGGTGTGGTGGTGGGGCATTCGGTGGGTGAGGTGGCGGCGGCGTATGTGGCGGGTGTGTTGTCGTTGGGGGATGCGTGTGTGTTGGTGTCGGAGCGGGCGCGGTTGATGCAGGCGTTGCCGGGGGGTGGGGTGATGGTTGCGGTGGAGGCGTCGGAGTCTGAGGTGGTGCCGTTGTTGTCGGCGGGGGTGTCGGTGGCTGCGGTGAATGGTGTGTCGTCGGTGGTGTTGTCGGGGGTGGAGTCTGAGGTTGTGGGGGTGGTGTCGCGGTTGGGGGGTCGGCGGTGGTCGCGGTTGCGGGTGTCGCATGCTTTTCATTCTTCGTTGATGGATCCGA
This sequence comes from Actinoalloteichus hoggarensis, assembly GCF_002234535.1. NCBI lineage: Bacteria > Bacillati > Actinomycetota > Actinomycetes > Pseudonocardiales > Pseudonocardiaceae > Actinoalloteichus > Actinoalloteichus hoggarensis. The sequence continues at coordinate 3,626,783 of NZ_CP022521.1, read as the reverse complement.
TGTTGGAGGGTTTTCGGGAGGCGATCGGGGGGTTGTCTTTTTCGGAGCCGCGGGTTCGTTGGGTGGGGGGTGGTGATGGTGGTTCGGTGGATTTCTGGGTTCGTCATGTTCGTGAGACGGTGCGTTTTCATGATTATGTGAGTGGGTTGGGGGAGGGGTGTGTTTTTGTTGAGGTGGGGCCGGGTGCGGTGTTGTCTGGTCTGGTGGATGGTGGGGTTCCGTTGTTGCGGCGGGGTCGGTCGGAGGTGGAGTCGTTCGTGTCGGCGTTGGCGCGGCTTCACGTCGCGGGTGTTCCCGTCGACCTCACCCGACTGTATTCCGGCGGACGACGCGTCGATCTCCCCACCTATCCCTTTCAACGACGGCGCTACTGGCTCGACGCCGACCCGCGCGCACGAACTCGACACGCCGCCGACGACCTGCGTCACCAGGTCGGCTGGACGCCGTGGCACCTCCCGGCGTCGACCGCGACTCCCGGCGACCGGCTGATCGTCACGGCCTCCCGGCAGGACTCGACGTCCCTCGGCGCGGCTCTCGGTCGCGACGGTGCCGGCGTGCGCACGATCGAGGTCGCCGCCGTCGACCGTGCGGCACTCGCCGACCAGATCCGTGCGACGCTCGCCGAGAGCGCCGTGTCCGCGCTGGTCTCGACGCTCGACCTGCCCGGGACCATCGCGCTCGTCCAGGCGTTGGGGGACGTGGGCGTGTCCGCGCCGCTCTGGTGCGTGACGACGAACGCCGTCGCGACGGAACCGGGCGAGGCGCCCGATCCGGCACAGGCGGCGGTGTGGGGCTTCGGCCGCGTCGCCGCACTCGAACACCCCGACCGGTGGGGCGGTCTGGTGGACCTGCCCGTCGGCGCGGGCGACCACCTCGTCGGACGGGTGGCGGACGTCCTCGCCGCAGGAGACGAAGACCAGGTCGCCATCCGCGCGGGCGGAATCCTCGTCCGCCGCCTCGACCACGCCGGTACGGCCGCCCCGCCCGCCGAGCCCTGGCGGCCCTCGGGCACCGTGCTCGTCACCGGCGGAACGGGCGCGCTCGGCGCCCAGGTCGCGCGCTGGCTGAGCGCCGGGGGCGCCGATCATCTCGTGCTGGCCGCCCGCCGAGGCGATCAGGCGCCCGGTGCCGCCGCGCTACGGGAGGAACTGGTCGGCGCGGGCACCAGGGTGACCCTCGCCGCCTGCGACGTCTCGGATCGCGACGCGCTGGCCGCGCTGCTCGACGCCCACCCCGTCGACGCCGTCTTCCACACCGCGGGGGTGCTCGACGACGGCGTGATCGACGCGCTGACTCCCGGGCGGCTCGACACGGTGTTCGCCGCCAAGGCCGAGGCCGCGGCACACCTCGACGAGCTGACCCGCGGGCGAGACCTGTCGGCCTTCGTCCTGTTCTCCTCCGGCGCCGCGGTGTGGGGCAGCGCCGGTCAGTCCGCCTACGCGGCGGCGAACGCCTACCTGCACGCGCTGGCCGAACGCAGGCGGGCCGCCGGGCTGCCCGCCACCGCCGTCGCGTGGGGGCCGTGGGCGGGCGACGGCATGGCGGGCGGCATCGAGCAGGACCAGCTGGACCGGCTCGGACTGCTGGGCATGGCACCGGAACGGGCGATCGAGGCCCTGCAACGGGTGCTGGACCTCGGCGAGACGAGTGTCGTCGTGGCCGAGGTGGACTGGGCACGCTTCGGCCCCGCGTTCACGGTGGTGCGCGGCAGCCGACTGCTCGACCGGCTGGTACGGCCCGACGACACGGCGGCCGCCCTGGACTACGCCGCGCTCCCCCCGGGCGAGAGCGCGGCCGCACTACGGGACCTCGTGCTCCGGCACACCGCCGAGGTGCTCGGCCACTCCTCCCCGGCGGACATCGCACCGGACCGGGCGTTTCGAGACCTCGGATTCGACTCGTTGACCGCCTTGGAACTACGCAACCGACTGGGGGCGGCGACCGGGCTCGCCCTCCCCGTGACGGCCGTGTTCGACCATCCGACGTCGGCCGCGCTCGCGGCGCACCTGCACGCCGAACTCGTCGGCCACACGGAGCCCGTCCTCGACGAACTCGACCGCCTCGAGTCGGCGTTCGCCGAGGCGGAGCTGGACGACGGACGTCGGACCGCCGTCGCCGCCCGACTCCGACGGCTGCTCGACAGATGCGCCGCCGCCGACGGCGTCGGCATCGCGGACCGACTCGAGGACGCCTCCGACGAGGCCGTCTTCGAGCTCCTCGGCAAAGAGTTCGGCATTTCCTGATCTTCTTCCTCCCAGGGGGTTCACACGATGACCGGTGCTGACGACCTCCGGTACTTCCTCAAGCGGGTCACCGCGCAGCTGCACGACACGCGCGAGCGCCTGCGGCAGGCCGAACAGGCGAGTCGCGAGCCGATCGCGATCGTCGGCATGTCGTGCCGGTTTCCCGGCGGCATCGCCTCGCCCGAGGACCTGTGGCGAGTGCTGGCGGACGGCCGCGACGTCCTGGGTGGATTCCCGGTCGACCGGGGCTGGGACCTCGATCGTCTGCATGCGACGGGCACCCCGGGCTCCAGCGCCACGCACCGGGGCGGCTTCGTCGACGCCGTCGCCGACTTCGACGCGGAGTTCTTCGGGATCTCGCCCCGCGAGGCGACGGCGATGGACCCCCAACAGCGGCTGCTGCTGGAGACGTCGTGGGAGGCGATCGAGCGGGCGGGTATCGACCCGGCGTCGCTGCGGGGCGGCAACACGGGCGTCTTCGTGGGCACCAACGGTCAGGACTACGTCAGCGGCCTGCGGCAGGTGCCGGAGGTCGCCGCCGACCATCTGCTGATCGGCAACGCCGCGAGCGTCGTGTCCGGCCGCATCGCCTACACCCTGGGCCTGGAGGGGCCCGCGGTCACGGTCGACACCGCCTGCTCCTCGTCGCTGGTGGCCCTGCACTGGGCGATCCAGGCCCTGCGCTCCGGGGAATGCGATCTCGCTCTGGCGGGCGGCGCGACGGTGATGTCCACTCCGGGGGCCTTCGTGGAGTTCTCTCGGCAGGGCGGGCTCGCCCCGGACGGCCGGTGTAAGGCCTTCGCGGCCTCGGCCGACGGCACCGGCTGGTCCGAAGGCGTCGGGCTGCTGCTGGTGGAACGGCTGTCGGACGCCCGCAGGCTGGGGCATCCGGTGTGGGCCGTGGTACGGGGGTCGGCCGTCAACCAGGACGGGGCCTCCAACGGGTTGACGGCGCCGAGCGGACCCGCGCAGCAGCGCGTCATCCGACAGGCGCTGGCCGCCGCCGAGCTGTCCACATCGGACGTCGACGTCGTCGAGGCCCACGGCACCGGAACCCGCCTCGGCGACCCGATCGAGGCGCAGGCCCTGCTCGGCACCTACGGGCAGCACCGGTCCCGGCCGTTGTTGTTGGGTTCGGTGAAGTCGAATCTGGGTCATACGCAGGCGGCGGCGGGTGTCGCCGGGGTGATGAAGATGGTGCTGGCCA